>JBHELY010000007.1:0-84385 GCA_046262815.1 Chthoniobacterales bacterium
GCCGAACGGCGTGCAATGGATGATTATCCGCGAAGGAATCGTCATGCTTGCGGGCGGCGTCGTGATCGGTCTGCTTCTCGCAGTGGCGACGGGGAAATTACTTTCCGGCATGCTGTATCAGGTCGGCGCGCTCGACCCGATCGCGTTCTCGACCGCGCCACTTGTTCTCGGCGTGGCCACGCTCGTCGCGACGTGGCTGCCCGCTCGTCGCGCGACGCGGATCAGTCCGATGACAGCGCTACGAACTGAGTAGCTATTGTAGCGCCGCCGCTACAATCTGCGAAAACTGTCATCCCGAGCCTGTCGAGGGATCTCTCGCTTTGTCTTTTTCTCGCTGCGCTCGCGAAAGTTAGAGATCCCTCGACAAGCTCGAAATGACAGCGGGTCTAGTTCGCAAAAAACTTTGGACCGATTCCGCTTGGAGATGCGTTTAAATCATATATAGCTATGTCATATATGGCTTCACCAATTCTTGATCGGGAGCTGAAGAAGGGGAGCGCCGAGCTGCTCATCCTTTCGCTCGTCAAAGATCGGCCACGGCATGGTTACGAGCTCGGGCAGCTCATCGAACTGCGTTCGCGCGGGACATTGCGCTTCAACGTGGCGTCGCTTTATCCGCTCCTGTACCGGCTGGAAAAACGCGGCTGGATTCGCGGCCGCTGGGTGGAGAAGTCCGGCCAGCGGCGCCGCCGTTACTACCGGCTGACGCCGGCCGGCGAAAAGATTCTCAAGGCGCAACGCGAAGGGTGGCGCGAGTTCGTCGAGGCCATCAATCTCATCACGGGGATTCAACATGCCTGAGTTTGAAAACGAAATCAGACAGCGGCTCGAAGGTCTGGGGCTTTCGCCGGCGCGTGAGGCGGAGATCATTGAAGAGCTCTCCCAGCATCTCGACGATCAATACGAACAGGCACTGAGCCACGGCGCGACGGAAAAAACAGCACGCGAGGATGTGCTCATGGAGTTAAGCCAAAACGATGTCCTGGCGACGTCGCTGAAACGCGTCGAGCGGCGCGTGCCCCTGAACCCCATCCAGATGGGAACCGAAAGAAAAACAAATATGTTTGCAGATCTGAGCCAGGACGTGCGCTACGGCGTGCGGATGTTGTTAAAAAATCCGGGCTTCACGGCCATCGCGGTGCTTGCGCTCGCGCTGGGGATCGGGGCGAACAGCGCCATCTTTAGCGTGGTAAATACGCTGCTGCTTCGTCCATTGCCTTACAAGAACCCTAGCCAGCTTGTGGTGGTTTGGGAAAACGCGACCCATCTCGGTTTCCCCAAGAACACGCCGTCGGCGGCCAACTTTCTCGACTGGCAGAAACAAAACACGGTCTTCGAAGGGATGGGCGCGTTCTGCGAGCGCAGCTTCAATCTCACCGGCGTCGGTGAACCGGAACGGCTCGATGGCCGCCGCGTTTCGGCGAATCTCTTCGACTTGTTAGGCGTGAGACCAATCGTCGGCCGCAACTTCCTGGCGGATGAAGACAAGCCGGGAACGAAAGTCGCCCTCCTAAACGAAAGTCTCTGGAGACGGCGCTTCGGGAGCAATCCGGGCGTGATCGGTCGTGCCCTCGCCCTCAACGGCGAGAGTTACACCGTCGTCGGCGTTCTGCCCAACAGCGTCCGATTGCCGGCGTTCGGAAACTGGCGCGATCAAATCTGGGTGCCGCTCGCTTTCACGTCGGAAGAAGCCGCCTCGCGCGGAAATCATTATCTCGAAGTGATCGGCCGAATGAAACCGGGCGTGACGGTGGAACAAGCGCGCGCGGAGATGTCGACGATCATGGCGCGCCTGGCGCAACAATACCCCGAGGACAACACCCGCATCGGGACAGTGGTCAATCCGCTCCACGAAGAAATCGTGGGCGACATGAAACCGGCGTTGCTGGTTCTTCTCGGCGCGGTCGCGTTCGTGTTGCTCATCGCCTGCGCGAATGTCGCGAATCTTCTCCTCGCGCGCGCGGCCGCGCGGCATAAGGAAATCGCGTTGCGGCTCGCGCTCGGCGCGGACCGGGCCCGGCTGACGAAACAACTTCTCGTCGAAAGCGTAATGTTGTCGCTGTTCGGCGGCGCCGTCGGTTTGGCTTTCGCTTACGCCGGTCTCCAGGTGCTGACGCGTTTCATTCCGCCGGATGTCGCGCACGCGGAAGGGATCGCGATCGATGCCAGCGTCCTCGGCTTTACCCTGCTCATCGCGATTGTGACCGGCCTCATTTTCGGTCTCGTGCCCGCGAGCCAGGCGTCGCGTTTCAATTTGAACGACACCTTGAAAGAAGGCGGCCGCGATGCCGGCGCTGGCGTGCGCGGCAAGCGGTTGCGCAGCACGCTCGTCATCGCCGAGGTCGCGGTCTCGTTCATCCTTTTGATCGGCGCCGGGCTCCTGATCAACAGCTTCATGCACCTGCGAAATCTCGATCCGGGTTTTCGCGCGGATCACATGCTCACCCTCAATGTCGATTTGTCGGAAACGAAATATCCGGATAACCCGAAGCGGGCCGCGTTTTTTGACGAAGTCGCGCGGCGCATCCAAGCCTTGCCCGGCGTGAAGTCGGTCGCCGTGGCCGGCAATTTGCCGTTCACTTACAACGGCGACTCGATGCCGATTGGCGTGGAAGGAATTCCCGATCCGCCGCCGGATCAGCGCCCCGACGTGATTTACCGCGCCATCGGGCCCGGCTACTTCAGCACAATGGGAATTCCGCTCGTCCGTGGACGCGATTTCAACGACCAGGACACGCTCGACACGACTCTGGCTGTGGTGGTGAGCGAAAAGACCGCGCGACATTATTGGCCGAAGGCGGACCCAATCGGTAAACGCATCAGAAACGGCTCGACCACTTCAGATGCTCCATGGCGAACCGTTATCGGGGTGGTCAAGGACGTCCGCCAAAACGACTTCATCGCCGAACCGAAAATGCAGATGTATTTCGCCTATCGCCAACTGCGCAGCCTGATGCCGAACGCGTTAATTGTGCGGACGGCGGTGGATCCGTTGAGCCTCGCGACGTCGGTGCGCAACGCGATCTGGGCGCTCGACAAGGACCAGACAGTCGCCAACATCGACTCGATGGAACACATCGTCGCGGGCGCCGTCGCGCGGCAGCGCTTCAGCATGCTGTTGCTCGCGATTTTCGCCGCGGTGGCGCTGGTTCTCGCCGCGGTGGGGATTTACGGCGTGATGAGTTATTCCGTCGCGCAGCAAACCCGCGAGATCGGGATTCGGATGGCGCTCGGCGCGCAACGGAGCGACGTGCTCAAGATGACGATCAAACAAGGACTGAAACTTGTGGGCCTCGGTTTGGTCATCGGACTTGCCGCTGCTTTCATTCTCACGCGCGTGATGGCGACATTGCTTTTCGGGATTAGCGCGACTGACCCGCTCACTTTCATTACGATCTCCTTCGTGCTTCTCGTGGTCGCGATGCTGGCGAGTTACATTCCGTCAGTTCGCGCCATGCGCGTCGATCCGATGGTCGCGCTGCGATACCAGTAGACCGGAGCGTCGGTTGCGCTGGGGCGGCGCAGTTTTTCGCTTTACGTTGATTATCAATCGAGTGGCGGTGGCTCCGTCGCGATTGCCCGGCGGTGGCTCCAGCGCAGGACAGCGCACCGCCGGGCTATTTCCCGCAGGAAACTATGAGACCGTGATTTGTTGCGCCGCGCTGTAATCGCCGATTTCTTCGTCGTTGATTACGCCGCGAACACGATATTCACGCACTTCCGGCGTGCCGGCTTGAGTCAGCGGCGTCGTGTCCACATACGGCGACTGCGTGTCGCGCCCGAGGAATTTCCAATCAGCTTGGCCTTGTCGGCGCGAGTAGACATTCACGCCATCAATTTTTCCGCCCGCTTTCCCGAACTTCACCGTCACCTGACCGGGCATAGTGAGTTCCACGCTCTTTAGTTCCGCCTGGTACGTGTTCGGATCGAAAGCGCCGGGTGTACCGACTACGCCGAGATCGGCGCCGATGGCATCGGTGTAACCGGCGTTACTCTTGATCGCACCAATCCTGGACCGAAGAGTCCCGATATCGGTATTGTTTCCCGTGTCGGCCGCTGTGACTGCGGCCTGCCACGCATTACGCTTGGCCTGTTTGTCATCAATGCGCCCGATGATGGCGTCGCAGAGATTTTGCAACGCAGTGATGTCTGCGGGCGCGAGGCCGACGGCCGCGCCGTTGGTGGCGATTTTTGCTTTGAATGTTGTAGCCCAGGTACGTTTCGCATCGTCTCCGGGCGGTATGAAATCAGGCATGGACTGTTTCTCCTTGTAGTTGTGCGCCTCGGCCCAGCGCGGAGAACCAGCTCCTGGAGGGTCGGAAACGCGGTTTGGGGTGAGCGGGGGTTCCGCTTACTTTCCTGAACGCTAGCCAAACTTCGCGCCCCTTGTGAAGCAAAAAATTTCTAGCCGCGGATTGGTCGCCGGTTGCTCAGGATTTCTCCGCGACCGTCACGGCTGCCACGCTGAGCTCGAGGGATTGACCGCTGGTGTCCACGGATTCTCCAGTCTTCTCCGCCTCCACCTTCGCTGCGTCCCGCCAAATCGCGATTCCAGCCAGCGGAAACCTCGCTGCATCCCACCACATCGCCCGTCCGTCCCGCTACACGTCGCTGTGATCCCGCGACACCGCGCTCCAATCCGGGACCGATACGGCGGAATTGAGCTGGATCGCCGTCCGATCAGCCGATAGCGCGGCCGCCTCCCGGCAATCAGCGTTTATTCCAGCGGAACGGCTGTTCATTCCCAGGATTCAATTGAAGTTTCCAACTTTTACGCGCCGCCGCGTTCTGACGATGACGGTGGGCTGGCAGTGTTGAAGTGCTCTCGCGCGGAGACTAAAGGGGGTTCGGCGTAACCGCTTAGGCAGTCATCCCTTCGGTATTACTTTCTGAATTCCAAAAGGACTGCCGGCGAATGAACCTTACCGGACCAAAGCTTTGGGTCCTCTACCAAAAGGCTGCCAGTTGGATGTTCGAACGTCGAATCATAATCAGCTCGCGCTTCATACTTGCCGAAGCCGGGTAGCTTTATGGCTGAATTAGAGAAATCCAGGAACAGGCCGGTTTCGGGTTTCTCATAGGCTTCGGGCAGATGCGAGACGACAACGGCCGAAAGATTTCGTGTTAGAGAGTCGCCCGGGTTAAGCAGCACAACGTACTTGCTCAACGCCGTTAAGTCCAAACCACGCTCCACTGGAGCTCTGACGTATTCAACTTTCGCACCTCCGCCAAGTTTTCGAATTGAAAGAAGGTCCGAAGAAAATAAACCAACTTCTGGGAGCACCCTAATTGGCTGATTCGAAGTATTTTTGAAAGTAATTAAAAAGTCGACTGTATCCCCAATGGTAAAGACTTTGCTCGAAAACCACACGGTGAGTTTTAACTCAGAGCTCGCCTGCGCGGTTCTCGACGTTAATGCGAGCACTCCTCCGAGCAACGCAATCCTCATCATATTTCTAGCGAAGCTCCGCACCGGCTGCAGTTTTTCGGAATGTCTAATGTTTCAGCCGTGGGATTTTTTTCCGCGCAGCCAATCGATTGGATCGCCGGTAATGGGATTCAAAGCGACGGGCTTGCCACAGGCAGGGCAACGTAAAGAAAAAAGACTGACGATATAAAGAACCGCCAAAACACGGAGAATCGCAACGAAAAGCGGCAGGAGCATCGCGAGCCAAGCCACTAGGGACAGACTCAAAAGTCCGCCCCACCTCACGACCAGAGCTGCTCGAGGAAGTGTTATTACAGAGTACCAAGTTTTATGCCTCGATAGATCGCTAGCATGGTTGGCAAGGACAACGAGAGCAGTACGTAAGACCAAACGAAGAAACCACGGCGGCGCTTTTGTAAAGCCGACTCAGGTGCCCAGTGTTTCAAAAACATCTTGTATCTTCCATGATACAAAACGAGAAAGTACTGGGGCAACGCGAAAGCGAGCAGAAATAGCGCATGCGCGGTCTTGGAAAGGCCCGTGATAAGAGCCAAATGCCCAATCTGGTCTGCGAATATTAATGATAAGGTCAAAAGGTTTATTCCTGTGAGCCCAACAAGCATCACGAATGCGGTAAGTTGCGGAGCCGGGTCGCTCTTCCAGTGCGATGCCCAGCCGTGCAGGCGGTAAAAAAGATATTCGTAAGCTCGCATTCGGTCGCGAGAGGCTAAAACGGTGATGGATGATAATACCAGTATTCTGCGCTTCCGCTCTCAGACATTTGTTTAAACACGTTGTCCCAGCCGACAGTCACATCGACGACAGTATACACGGTAGATGCACCAAAGCCCCAAGGTCCTAAGAACCCTATCGCGCCGCTGGCGACAGCTTTTTCGGCGGCTGCAGATGGGCAGCAACATGGCGGGCTGCCCGGTCAACCTGCGTGCGATACAAAAACTCCTCTCCGAAAAAAGTGTCGGGTGAGTCCCTCCCAACTGGGATCTGCGCCTCGCAAATCATGACGTTCGCGGGTCGACGCCATCATTGCGAGAAAGATGTCGCGCAAAGTGTCGCAGATCGACTGCCAGCGTGGAGGAGCATCTTCGGGCATGCGCGTAAACGGCTAACGCGCCCTTACTGGTGAGTCTTGGCTGCGGCTCGCTTCTCGACCTCTGCATACACTCGATCGAGCAAGTCGGGTCCGTAGCGTCGCGTGATTTCCGCGAGGGAAACTTGATTATAGCCTTCGGCGTGCTCAGCAGTGGCGGTGTCTACCTCACATCCCACACGGCGCAGGCGGATGCGATATCTGCGACGCAGCAACCTGCGATATGGTTCGACTAGCGAAAGATCTGTCGGAAGTCCGTAGCTCTCGACTGCGAGAATCTTCCGTCTGAGATCACGTGTCGCGTCGATCTGCCCGGCGCGGTATGCGGCCGAGCTTGTGTCTGGAAAAGACGGCGCGCTCGCGGGAGTGGGCGACTGGGCCACGGTGCTTGCGACCAAAATGAGCGCAATGACATAAATACCTGCATGAAGAGACCCACGTGACATCATCTTGCAGTGACTTTGAAGGCTAGCTTACGCGACGAAACAGATTTCGAAGCGTGATGGCCGCGGGCGGTTGAACGAGACTTGAGCCGTAAAGCTTCCTGACCGCCGCGGCACTCACTTGCGCCTATGTTACAATTAGAGGGTGCCAAGTATGCTTCCTCGGATAATAGCGACCACTATTGGCAAAGTTAACGATAGCACAACGTATGTAAGTACGATGATACCGAGACGGCGCGCCTGGGAGGGCGGCTCGGAGGCAAATTGCCGCTCGATTCGCTTATATTTTGCACGATACAAAACAAGAAAATATTGCGGCAGCCCGATTGCAATAAGGCAAAGCGCATCTTCGGTCTTCGACAGATTAGCTAGAATAGACGCCGGGCGGCGCAATTCTACAATTGCCAATATTGTTTGAATGTTTACGCCTGTGAGCACGACTAACATAATGAAGGCACTGACGTGCGGTGTTGTATCCCATTCCCAACGCGACGCCCATCGATACAGACGATAAAACAGGTATTCGTAAACCCGCATGGCTAACTATCGATACACATAGGGAACCTTGACCACACTCGTCGGTAACCTCGATTCTAGAACGGAGATGGATTATGATACCAGTATTCGGCGCTACCACTCTCATTCATATAGTGAAAAACATTGTCCCATCCGACGCTCACGTCTACGACAGTGTACACGGTGGAAACGCCAAAACCGATCGGACCAGTGAACAAGCCGACAGCGCCCATACCTAAGTTGAAACTTTCATGGGTAATATTTTCGCCCGTCGGGTTGTCTCGAATGCTTCTAGCGGACAAATAGATTTGCAATCCAAATATCCCTTTGCCGAAGCCCCGCGCAACCCTGCTAATTCCCATAGCCCTTGCTCTTGGGCCGGTTGCGCCATTCCCGCCCCAGGAATTCGCGTTGAACGACCAGCTATTCCTACTTAGCCAAAAGCCCGAGCCGCCGTGTAGTTGATCGATTGCTCCGGTATATGTTCCGGTACCGGCGAGAAGGCCGCCAATCTGGCTACTGCTGCCGCCGGCTGCCTGAACGCCGGCAACGTTGTTTCCGAAAGCTTCCAGCGAAGCACCGGGCTGCGTATCTTCGTCGTCATCTTCATCTGGAAGGCGCCACGGCGTGATCGGTGGCACGGATCTTTGGCCATCGCCGAAGGTGTGCGGATAAGAACGTTCGTCTGATCCCGTGCTGGCATCACCGCCGCCGTTCAACGCTTCATTAAGATCTGTGAAGCGGATTCCCGAGACAGGTCCAGGGAGGGGTTTGTCTATGACCCACACGCGAGAGACCTCGGGATCCTCGAGTCCTGATGGATCGCTGCCATTGACCGGATTGTGGTTGCAGTAGCGAAAGAGATTGGCGTCGCCGCCAGCGAACCCAATGGGATCCCTTTGCAGGAAGCGCCCCAGAGCCGGATAATAAAAGCGGGCGCGCATGTCGTAGAGACCGAGCTCGGGAAAATATTCGCGTCCGCGAAACATAAAACGGTTCCAATACCAACTGAAATCCCGCTGCGTAATGCCGTTCCAATCGGTTACCGTCGGATGGCCGAAAGCATCATAGGTGTAGCGTTCGATCCCATTGCCGTTGTAGTCGAGCAGCGCGATCACGTTCCCCTGCCGGTCCGTGTGATACCGCAGGTGCCCCGAGCGATCGGAGTAACGCCAGAGGATTTCGTCCGCGCTGCCGCCGTAAACGTTCCAGGCGCTGAGATTATCCCACTCATCCCATTCTACGATAGGGTTCCAACCATCGTAGGTGATGATCTGTGTCTCCCAGTTGACATTGCGCTTCACACAGCGGCCAAGACCGTCATACGTGAATTGACCGTAATCCTCGCCGCTGCCAATGGCGATGAGATGGTTGGCGGCGTCGTAACCGGCGCTGAATCCACCTGTCCACATCAGGTTGAACTTGTCGTCGTAATAGATATCGGCGCCCCCGGCGGTTTGATACTGATTCAGCGCATTCGGCGCGTAGTCGGTTACATCGCCGTTGTCGTTCATGCTGGCACGGTTCAGCGTGTCGGGCGTCATCGCGTAGCTGACAAGACGGGTAGCGTTAACCGGTGCGCCAACGTTCACGCCATCGGCATTGTAATTCACGCCGGTGAGCTGACCATTGACGTCGTAACCGAAAGCGTCGCCTTTGCCGCCCTGTTCGTCGCGCCAGGTCCCAGTCTGACGGCTCAGCGAGTCATACGAATACCAGCTCCGCGCGAACCAGGCGTCGCCGGCTCCGGTATTCTCCCACATCATCGGCCGGTTCAACGCGTCATATTGATTCTGGCCGTTGCCATCGATGAGATTAACTGAATCATTCACCCCGCCATAAACTGCCTGCCGCTTGGTCATGTTACCAGCAGGATCATACGTGTAGGTGAACCACGGCGTCGAGTTGCCATCGTAAATCGTCTTGAGCTGGTTGCGTCCCGTGTAGTCGTACGAAATCGCGTAATTCGTCTGTCCATTCGTCACGACAGACAGCGCATTCCTGTTCCCGTCCGCGTCTGGTGTGGTTTGAACACGATGGGTTGGATGGCCCGTTACAGTCTGATCCTCCCAAATCTTGCGGTTTGCATCGTCGTAACCGAACGCGAGCATAGTTTCGCCGTTATTGGTCGTGATGCTCGTCAACCGGCTCGCGTCATCAAAGCCCACTGTAATCTCCTGGCCAATGGTCGAGTCAGCGCTCGGCGTAGTGCTCGACAGGTTCCACCCGGCATGCCGGAGTCGGTTTCGGGGGTCGTATGAGTCCGGAAAATCCAAGTGCCGGTATTGGTCGGCCGGGTTTTTGTAGAGCGCGAGACTGCCGACGACGTCATAGTGCCAGCTCTCGGTCCGGTTGGCGCCGGTGGCATCGAGCGGATAGGTCGCGGCAGTCTTGCGGTTCATCGCGTCGAAACTAAAGAAGTAGGTCGACGGGGGCTGCTTCGGATCGACAAGCTGAATAATATTGCCGGCCTTGTCCCGCTGATAATGGGTGTGCTCATTGGAAAATCCATACGTATCGATCACTCGATTAGTCGAATCGTATTCCCAGCGCCGGAATAATTGGTCCGGCCGAATTTCCTTTTTGAGATTGCCGACCTCGTCGTATTCCCACTGGGTGATCTGATTGTTGAACGGCGCCGGGTCGGTCATTGTTTTGCGACGGTTGCGCGTGTCGTATTCAAAGGTCGTCGCGTTCGACCGCGGATCAGTAACCTTTGCCAGGTTTCCAACCTCATCGTACTCGAAGAGCGTCCATGCTTCATCCGCAGAGGAAAACGCTGCGGCCTGATCTTTCTTTCGGAAGTTCGGATCGTAATCGAAGAACACGTTTTTATTGTTCGGGCTAAGGATATAATGCGGGTTGGTCGTCGTGTGGACCAGAGGATTTACCCAGTCCAGCGCGTAGTCGATATTCGTCGTTTGATTCGACGGATTGGTTACGGAAACGACGCGCTTGTATTCATCGTAAACGTAGCGGGTCCGTTGATTCTCATCGTATGCCGCACCGGGGTGGTTCTCATCAGCCACCCACGCCAGCGTGCCATCGGAGTTGTAGTCCGCCTGAATATAGGTCCCGTCCTGATGCGTTACTTTGGTCGTCTGGCCACGCGCATTGTACTCGAACCAGTTGGAATTGCCTTTCGCATCCACCACGCGCAACAATCGATCTGTCTGCGCGCCGCTTGTGTAGTAGAAGTACTGAACGGGATGCGCGCCCGGGTTCGGGTCACTCTCCGTTGCTGGCGGTGTATACGTCTGGAGCAATCCGCGAGTATCGTAGACAAGAGTTTCAACCCCGCCGCTTGTCATGGTGTGGGTCAACACCTGTCCGAAATCGTTGTAGGTAACAGATTCGGCGGGACTATCGTCGGGATGATTTGGGTCCCAGTCTGGGTACCAGATCTTGGAGACGCGGTTATGTTCGTCCCGGCTAAAGTAGGTGTTATGCCTGCGCTCATCCTCGCGAATGTTCACGTAGTAGGGATTATCGTAGTCGGTATATCCGTAACCCTGATACGTTGTGTCGGGGTGCGTCAACGTAATCAGTGCCCCGATGTTTCCTTCTCGAACCGTATAGGTGGTGTAGCCTCGCGCGTTCTGAAAGGCCCAGCGATAGCCGTTGCCATCGTAAAAGATGTAGGAGGTATGTGGTTGCGACGTGGCAGTGTAAAAGTCGGTGTAGCTCGTGAGGCGTGCTTGGCCATCGTAAGTGAATGTGCGTGAAGGTCCGTCGCCGCGCGTCTCAACGCGGACGGTGTCGCTTGGATATGCGATCTGAGAAACGACCTGGCCGGTCGTGAGATTCTTTTCACTCTTGATCTGACCGAGTGTGCCGTTCGGCATGTATTCATAGAGGATTTTCTTCATTGGTCCCGGATGACGCACGTCATCCGCCGTCGCGAGCAGACGGTCGGTTTGATAGGTATAGGTCGCGGACGTGCTGTCGCTGTAATCGACCCGCGTAAGTTGGTTGAAACTTGATGCCTGAACGTAGGTGTAGCTCACCGACTGGGTGATGTTGCCGCGTCCGTCGTTCGCGTCCACGCTTCCGATGCACTTGAAGCCTTGCCCCGGGACACTCACATAGTTGATCTGGAGATACCGTCCGGCTGGCTCGGTAACGCGATCAAGGGCGCCGTAAATGGTAAAACTCAAGTCGCTCTCCTGCCCATAAGGATCGATGATCTTTGTCGCGCGCGTAGTATAATTAGGACCGGCACCCGATTCCGTGTACCACGCCTCCCGTCGAAAGCAGACCTTACCTCCGTCAGCCATAAGGAGATCGTATTCGCCCAGACTGTTCCCAACCGGGGCTGTCACTACGAGAAGCCTGTCCGAAGTTCCAGCTGGGCCCCTTAGAATATCGCCAACCTGCTGTTCGGTTTGATCTCCGAATGGGACGAGCCTTCCATCGGGGTAGCCGATGTTCATGGAGAGATCGAGGGTCCAGTAGTAGGAATGCGACCAGTACGCGCCCTGGCCTAAGACTACCGAAGACGAACTAAGTACGTGACGACTGTTTGCGAATCGCGTCCATCGCAGAGGATACGCGCCAACTGCGCCAGCGACGGTCAAGTCGTGGACAATCCGCTTGGCGTTGCCTGTAAATGGATCGACCGAACAGGCCACGTGACTACTGCCATTGAAATCGCCGCTTGGTCCCGTCGGGTTATTGTTGCCCTGTCCGCGAGATTCCGCAGCAGAGAGAACCGCCGCGGCGATGACGCCATATGCGAAGCGGACGCGCGCGTTCATTACGGGTCCCTCCGTGGTAACTGCCGTAACATCGGAGCCACGGGGTTTTGGCGATGCGAAGTTGTGTCGTCATTCACGTTCTGTAGGAGCGCAGCTCGCGCAGCGCCCAAAACACCGAGACTCGCAATCCACGGGTCCTTATCCGGACGTTTCGGATCGAACACATAAAACTGAAGCCCAAATTCATCGGCTCCAAGTCTTACTCGCACCTGCGTCAAACCCGGTGTGCGGTTAGCCTGAAACTGGAATTGAAGAGTTCCGGCGGCGGAAAGAATCGGCGTCTTTTGAGTCAGGATAACTCCGCCGTCGAGAGGTTCGAGTGCGACCGCGTCTTGGCTCCTGTCTGGTGGAAACTGAAGCGTGATGGTAACCACCTGACCTGGATCAAGACCGACCCGGCTCGCCACACCGCGACAACTTCCGGGGGCGATCACTTGGCCACCGTTGGATGCAACTACCGCATTCAGCGAATTATCCGTTCGCCCTGTGATTGCGGGAGTTGGACTCGGCGTCGGTACTGGCGGGATCGAAGGAGTCGCTATAGGCGTTGGTCCCCGTAACTGCGCCTGCGCCTCGGGAACAGCAGATAGAGCAACGAAAATCAGCAGAGGAACAAAAACCAAGCAGACGGAGGATTTTATTTTCATAGGGGCAGTTCTTGTGGGTTGAATGGAGGGGAAGCGGGTGGAGAGCAGCGATCTTGGCGGATCGCTAGTTACAGTCGAGCCAAAACTGCGGCAGCGGTTGCGCTGGGGCGGCGATTCGCGAGATTCGCCGCCGCTCGCATGCTCACGATTTCTCAAGTTACGAAGGCCTTTGGCGGTCGCACGCTTTTTGAAGAGGCGTCGCTCCAGGTCAATCGTGGCGATCGCATTGGACTTGTCGGTCCAAACGGCGCTGGGAAATCGACCCTCTTTTCGCTCATTCTCGGAGAGTCACTGCCGGACGAAGGGAAAATTTCGCTCGAGAAATCGGCGACCGTCGGGTTTCTTCCCCAGGAGCACGCGCCGGCCAACGAGGAAAGCGTTTTGGAGTTGGCGTGCGGGAGAAAGGCGCACGATCCCGTCGCGAGCGAGATGGATTGGCAGATCGAGCCGAAAGCGAAGCGCATTCTTGCCGGGCTCGCCTTTCGCGAATCGGATTTCGAGCGTTCAACGAAAACGCTGAGTGGCGGCTGGGTCATGCGCGCGCACCTGGCGCGCCTGCTCGTTCAGGAACCGGAGCTTCTTCTCCTCGATGAGCCGACGAACCATCTCGATTTGGAATCACTTGTCTGGTTCCAGGAATACTTGAGGAATTATCCCGGCGCGATCCTGATGATCTCGCACGACCGCGAATTTCTGAACCAGCTCGTTGGTTCGATCGTCGAAATCGCCCATCGCCGATTGAAGCGTTACCGGGGGAACTGGGACAGTTACGTCGAGCAGAAAGCGGCGCGCGAAGAACAGCATCTCGCGGCTTACAAGAACCAGCAAAAGGAAATCGCGTCGCTCCAGCTTTTTGCCGATCGCTTTCGCGCCAAGGCCAGCAAAGCGTCGCAGGCGCAAAGCAAACTCAAGCAAATCGAGCGGATGGAAAAAATCGAGGCGCCAGTCGCTCGCGAGAAGACCGTGCACTTTCGTTTTCCGCAGCCGCCTCGGAGCGGGCATCGCGTGATCACGTTAAAGGAAGTGGATCACGCTTACCGCGATCTGATCGTTTATCGCGGTCTCAATTTCGAAGCGGAGAGAGGGCAGCGTATCGTGCTCGTGGGTCCGAACGGCGCCGGTAAATCGACGCTGCTGAAATTGCTCGCTGGAGTTTTGCCGGTCCAAAGCGGCGCCCGCGAGCTTGGTCACAACGTGAAGGTCGGCTACTTCTCGCAGTATCGAGTCGATATGCTCGATCCGACGATGACGGTGCTCGAGACGGCGCGCGACATGGCCAACCCCGTTCCGGAACAAGTAGCGCGCACGGTTCTCGGCTCGTTTCTTTTTCGCGGCGACGATGTTTTCAAACCGACTTCCGTTCTTAGTGGCGGTGAAAAAACCCGGCTTGCCCTCGTCAGGCTGCTCCTCGATCCGCCGAATCTGCTTTTGATGGATGAGCCCACGACGCATCTCGACGTCGGCAGCATCGACGCGCTCGTGGGCGCGCTCTCGCAGTACGAAGGCACCCTGATTTTCATCAGCCACGACGTTTACTTCATTCGCGCGATCGCGAAGACGGTATTGCACATCAACGCCGGGAACCTGACGCCGTACGCCGGCGACTACGATTATTACCTCGATAAGTCTCGCGCGACGTCGGCGCGGGCGGGGCTGGTCGATTCAAATTGGAGGGCAAGCGCACCGCTTGCCGATCGGACGATGGCAGGCGGAGCGCCTGCCCTGCAAAAACCGGGAATTCGCGAGGCGCGCGAGCAGCGAAAGGCCGACGCCAAACTGAAACGCGACCACGAAAAGAAAATTCGGGATCTGGAAATGCAGATCCTGAAATTGGAAGGGCGGCAGAAAGAGTTAACGGAAGAATTGGAAAGGCCCGAGACCTACGAACCTGCGGGTCCGGCGATGCAATTGAATCGCGAGCTGCAGGCTGTGACCGCAGATTTGGAGCGGCTGACCGCGGAATGGGAAAAAATTGCCGTGAGCCAAGCGGTTTAGGGACGCCAGATTCAGCATTCTGTAGCAGTCGCCCTCTGGGCGACTCAACGCACGTCGTCGAGCTCGCCCTGGTGCCACGCTTCGCATAGCGAAGCGGCTACAGAAGATCGCGGCTCGACTGAGTCTCGCCCTACCGAGCGCCACCGGCGTGACGGCCTTTTACGGCGGATGAATCGATTGCTTTTTGGATATGGCCAAACGCCCAGCATTTTTCGGAAACGCATTCAGCCTCCTAAAGCAAACCGCCATGGAATGGCTGGACGACAAAGCGCCGCAACTCGGCGCCGCGCTCGCCTACTACACAGTTTTTTCCCTCGCGCCGCTCGTGTTGTTGCTGCTCGCAATCATTGGAGTCCTCTTTCGCGACGATCCTTCCGGGGCGTGGAGTCGGGTCACCGAGCAGATGGGTTATTTTCTCGATCGCAGCGCGGTCCAGGTCGTGACCGATATCGCGAAAGACGCGTCCAAGCCGGAGAAGAGTATGCTCGCGACGGCCATCGGCATTGGGCTGGCTCTTTTCGGCGCGAGTGGCGTGTTCGGTCAATTACAGGATGCGCTCAACACGATCTGGGGCGTGAAAGCGAAGCCGGGCGAGGGGATCATGTCGTTCATCCGCGCGCGGTTCATTTCGTTCGCGATGCTCGGAGGCGTTTTCTTTCTCCTCCTCGTGTCGCTCACGATTGAGGCGCTGCTGAAAGGTTTCAGCCAATACGTTCAGCACGCGCTCCCCGGCGGCCTGACCATTGCGGTGTCTGTCTACCTGTTTTTCGATTTCGCGGTTGTGACGGGTCTTTTCGCGATGATTTTTAAATTTTTGCCCGATGCCGAAATTCAATGGCGCGACGTTTGGATCGGCGCCGTCATCACCGCGATCTTTTTCGGGATTGGAAAATGGGCGCTGGGGCTTTATCTCGGCAGCGGCGCCGCGACGTCAGCCTACGGAGCTGCCAGTTCGCTGATTACTTTGCTGCTTTGGATTTATTACTCGTCGCAAATCCTCCTCTTCGGCGCTGAGTTCACCCAGGTCTACGCGAACCGGTCCGGTCGCCGCGTCAAACCGAGCGAGCACGCGGTGCCGATCGTGACGACAGAAGTCGAGCATCGGCATCCGAAGAAACGGTGAGCGCTTCTGTAGCCGCTTCGCTATGCGAAGCGTCGAGAGCGGACGCCGATTTGAGAGCGATTCGTTGAGCTGCCCATAGGGCAGCTGCTACAGAAACGCCCGCCTACGCTGGTCGCCAATCGAGATCGCCCTCTTGGGCGAGGGCCGGCTCGGGCAAGTCGCGAGCATCAGAAGCTTCCGGCGCTTCTTCGGTTTCTGGCTCGGCGTCTATCTCGTCCTCGCGCCCTTCGTGATGTTCCTTCGCAATCAACATGTAGAGCGACGGGACAATGAAGAGCGTAAAGATCGTCCCGATCGTCAATCCGCCGACGAGGACGAGACCGATCGAATTTCGCGCGGCCGCGCCAGCACCGGTCACAAGCGTCAGCGGAAAGTGACCGGCAACCGTGGCTACGGTCGTCATCATGATCGGCCGTAAACGAATCCGCGAGGCTTCGGCAACGGCGGCCAGCTTTGTCTTACCCTGGCGTTGCAGTTCATTCGCAAACTGCACGATCAGAATTCCGTTCTTGGAAACGAGACCCACCAGCGTGACGAGGCCTACCTGCGAATAGATGTTGAACGAAGTCGTCCAGCTGTCGGTGAAGAATTTGCCGAACGGCATTTTCAGAAACATGAACAGACCGGCGCCGAAAAGCGCGAGTGGAACTGAGCCCAGTAAAATGATGAACGGATCGCGGAAGCTGTTGAATTGCGCGGCCAGGACAAGAAAGATCAAAACAAGGGCAAGGATGAAGACGCTGAGGAATTTGTCGCCTTCCGTTCGCAGTTGGCGCGAGCTCCCGGTGTAATCGAGCACGTAACCCGCCGGTAGAATCCGGTGCGCCTCGTTTTCGAGGAACTTTAAGGTCGAATCGACCGAACCGGTCGGAACACCCGTGATTGTCACGGCGTTGAGCTGCTGCATTCGATTGAGGGAACGGGCGACGGTTTTGTGTTGGATTGTGGCAATCGTGCTCAATGCCACGAGCTGTTTGTTCGGACCGCTCACGTAAATGTCTTTCAACTGTTCGGGATTGAGCCGATCGACTCGTTTGATTTGGGGAATCACCTTGTAACTTAGACCGTCCATGTTGAAGCGGTTCACGAAATTGCCGCCGATGCTCGCCGCCACATCCGCCCCGACCTGCTGCATGTCGAGGCCCATACTGGAGACTTTGTCGTGATCGAAAACAATTTGCGCCTGCGGTTGGTCGATCTTCGTATCGACGTCGCCGAACTGAAAAACGTGCGCCTGCATCGCATCCAGGAAAATTTGTCGGGCGAACTCCAGGATACGTTCGTGACTCGCCGTCGAAGCGATAATGAAACTGATCCCGAAATTTTCCGATCCTGGAAGCGGATCCGGCATGATCGGGAACATTTGGATTCCGGGAATCGCGCCCAGCTTCTGTTGAATGATCGGCAGATAATTCTTCGTTGGGACCGTTCGTTCGCCCCACGGCTTCAAGACCATTCCTCCAAAACCGCCGCTCGGGTTCGTGATTTGAAACGTGAAACGACTATCCGGAATATCCTTGAAAACTTTCCCGGCGGCGTCCGCATACCGGATCGTGTCGTCGATCGTCGCGTTGGCCGGCGCCGTCATGACTCCGAAAATGACGCCCTGATCCTCCTTCGGAGCCAATTCCTTGGTCGCGGCGAGCGGGATCGCCAAATACATCAGGATCGTAATCGCAGAAACCCCGGCCCAAACTGCGTACACGGCCGGTCGCGCCTGCAATGTCCGATCGAGATGGCGGCCGTACCAGTCGCGAAAGCGATCGAAAGTGCGATTGACGATGCCAGCGAAACCGTGATCGGAATGTCCTGCTCTCAACAGGTTCGCCGCCATCATCGGCGACAGAACCAAAGCAACGACCCCGGAAATGAAAACGGCGCCCGCCAGGGTCAGCGCGAATTCGCGGAAGAGTGCGCCGGTTAATCCACCTTGCAACGCGATCGGAGTATAGACCGCCGCGAGGGTGATCGTCATGGCGATGATCGGTCCGATTAATTCTCGGGCGCCGACCAGGGCCGCGTTCCGGCGCGACATTCCTTCGCGCATGTGCCGCTCGACGTTTTCGACGACAACGATCGCGTCATCTACCACTAATCCGACCGAGAGTACGATTGCGAGCAGGGTGAGCAGATTCAGGGTGAAGCCGAACGCCTGCATTAAAAACAGCGCCCCAATCAGCGAGATCGGAATGGCGACAATCGGGACGATGACCGAACGGACCGACCCCAGGAACAGGAAGATCACGACCATGACGATGAGCAGCGTGTCGATCAATGTCTTCACGACCTCGTGAATGGCGTCGTTGATGTAGGCGGTTGCGTCGTACGCCATTTCGGCCTTCATGCCGCTTGGCAATTCCGTTTTGATTTGCTCGAGCTCGAGGCGAACCCGCTTGATCACATCGATGGCGTTCGCGTTTGGCAGAACGTAAATGCCCATGAACACGGCCTTTTGCCCGGTGAACCGGACCTCGGTGTTGTAATCCTCCGCGCCGAGCACGACATCCGCGATGTCCCCCAGCCTAACGAGTGTTCCCTTGTCCTGCTTGACTACCAATTCCTTGAACTGAGCCGCGGTATGCAGATCCGTGTTCGCGGTGAGATTTACCTGCAGCAGCGAACCTTTCGTGCTGCCAACGGCGGCCAGGAAATTATTCTTGGAAAGAGCGCTCCGAACGTCGGCCGGCGAAATATTCAAAGCCGCCATGCGATCGGGTTTCATCCAAATCCGCATCGCGAAGGTGCGACCGCCGAGAATGTCAGCTTTCTGCACGCCGCCCACGGCCGTCAGACGCGGCTGGACGAGCCGCACCATATAATCGGTGACCTGATTTGGCTCGAGAATGTCGGAGGTAAAACTCAAATAAGCCGAAGCGATCTGCGAATCGGCCGGTTGAATCGCAATCACCGGAATTTCCGATTCCGGCGGCAGATCGCGGCGGATTGCGTCCACTTTCGAGCTGATATCGGAGAGCGCCTTGTTCGCGTCGTAGTTCAACTTCAGCCGCGCCGTGATCGTCGATATGCTCTGCGAACTCTGCGATTGGATGTAATCGATTCCGTCGGCTGCTGCGATCGCGCGTTCGAGGGGCGTGGTGATGAATCCGCGCACCAGTTCGGCATCCGCACCGACATAAACGGTAGTGACGGTAATCGCGGCGATATCGCTGCGTGGATATTGCCTGACGTTGATGCTCTTCATCGCCTGCAAACCCGCGATGAGAATGACGAAGCTGACGACGATCGCCAGCACCGGTCGTTTGATGAAAAGATCGGTAAACGATTTCATGTCGAGCTTTTCGTCAGGAATCGACTGGCTTTGGATTCAATTGCGGTTTCGGTGCGAGATCGTTGTTGATCACCACCGACATGCCGTTGCGCAGTTTGAAAACTCCCGTGCCCACAATCGTCTCGTTGCCTTTGAGCCCTTCCGTAATGGAGACAAAATCGCCGCGCGCCTCGCCGATGCGCACGAATTGCTGCCGAATCGTTTCGGATTCCTTCCCAGTTTGCTCGTCTTTCTTTTTCTCGATCACGAAAACCGAATCGCCGAACGGGGCATAGGAAACCGCGGTACCGGGCACGACGAGCGTCTTCTGTTTTTCCGGCAGGATGACTTCGACCCTGGCGAACATACCCGGCCGCAGGACATGGTCCTTGTTCTCAATCGTCGCCTGCAAGGTCACGTTGCGCGTCACCGGATCGACCGATGAATTAAGCGCGGTTAGTTTTCCGGTGAACTCTCGCCCGGCCACCACGTCGGTATGGACGCGGACTTCGAGGCCAGGGGACAATTTCGGCAGCTGCTGCTGCGGCATTGCGAAATCGACGTAGAGCGGATCGAGGGCCTGGAGGGACACGACCTGCTGACCAGCCGTGATCATCTGGCCGACGTTCACCTGCCGAATCCCGAGTTGGCCGTCGAAGGGCGCGAGCACTTCCTTCTTCGCGATCATGGACCGCATGTTGTTCACGACGCCTTCTTTTTGTTTGAACTTCGATTCCGCCGCATCGAGTTCCGCTTTTGAAACCACATTACGCGCTGCCAGGTCGCGGGCCCGGGCCAAATCCGAACGCGCCAATTCAAGATCGGCTTCCGCGCTCTTCAACTGCGCTTCTTCGGATGAAGCGTCGAGTCTCACGAGGACCTCGCCCTTCTTCGCGACGCCGCCATTTTCAAACCGTACTTGTGCCACCGTGCCAGCCAGCTCCGCGGAGACTGTCGCACCCTGCACAGCCGAAATCGTCCCGATCGAGGAGAAGATCGGGCGCCATTCCTCTTCCTTTACCGCCGTGCTCGTGACCGTCGTGGGGGGAGGCATCATCTTTTTGCCCGCCATCGTCATGCTGAGGAATTGAAATGCTTTCAGGTCCCCGAGGAGGCATAAAAGAGCCAGAACCGCTAAGACCCCGCCGGCGGTGGTGTGCTGAGATCGAAAGCGGCGGAAAGCGATGAAACCAAAAACAATTGTCCCGGCTGTCAGAACAATGATCGCGGTGATAAGTCCCGCGAGTTTCAAGAACATCAAGCCGGCGAACGCAAGAACCACGATCAGTGTGTAAATCGTCCAACGAAGCCAGCGGCGTTTCTTTCCTGGTGGCGCGCCGACGGTCGTTGATTTGGCCACGTCATGCATAAGCGGGTTCACTTTCGGTTTTGAAGAGTAATTGCCAGAGCCGGCGCGTCACTGCCAGTTGCCGGGTGCGGCGTTCCGCCGCCGTCATCTCCTGCGGCTGAAGAACGTCGAACATTAACATGCCGCGCGCGACGGCGAAAATTAGTTCCGCCAGTTCGTGCGGTTTCAGGCCATGCGCCGCGCCGGCTTTTGCCTCCGGCGAGCGCGCGATCAACTCCGTGACGCCTTCCATCGCCGTGTCTAAAACGTCGCGCACCAGGTCGGCGATCTCCGGATGGCGCGAAGCCTCCGCGTAGAGATCGACGACAAACGCGGAAAGGACCTTCGGCGAGTTTTCACAACAATGGGCGGTGAAAAGAATCTCCAGCGATTCGAACAAAGTGGGTGCCTGCTTTGCGCGCTCGAGCAATTCCTGGATCTCGTTCTTGTGCCGCTCGGCCATTGCCCCGATGACCGCCTCTTTGTTGGCGAAATAGCGGTAAATCAATCCAACGCTGATCCCGGCCTCGGCACTGATATCGTGCATGCTGGTCTGGTGAAAGCCGCGTTTGGCGAAGCAAATGATGGCGGCCTCGAGGATTTGCGCGCGCCGGTCAAGCGATGGTTCTACAGGAACTTGTGACATTGGGCAGAACGATGAATGAACGTTCATTCAATGTCAAATCGCCCTTGGAAAGTCAGCAACAAGACGCGGCTTTACAAACTGCCGACCTAACTAAACGGCGGTTTGTAAACCGCCGCTCCTTGATGTCTCCTCAAGGCGTGGAGCTTTCGCTGCCGAAGGAAATCATCGCCAAGTTTCCGCCGACGCGCCGCTACCTGATCGGCGTGTCCGGCGGGCGCGATTCGGTCGCGCTCTTGCATCGCCTGACGAACGTCGGCTACGAACGCTTGATCGTTTGTCATCTCGATCATCGATTACGCGGACGATCGAGTAATGCTGACGCGAAATTCGTCAAGGCGCTCGCAAAAAAGCTGAACCTGGAATGCGAAATCGCACGGATTGACGTGGCCGCGCTAGCCCGGCGAACCAGGCAATCGATCGAAACTGGCGGACGAAATGCGCGCTACGAATTTTTCGCGCGCCTCGCCCGTCGCCGTCGTTGTCGCACAATTTTCCTCGGCCACCACGCCGACGATCTCGTCGAAACGTTTCTGCTTAATCTGTTTCGCGGCGCGGGCCCGATCGGCTTTGGCGGTATCCGGCAAGTCGCCAGGCGAAGAGTCGATGATGTGGAGCTTACTATCGTCCGTCCGCTGCTCGGCACTTCCAGAAACGAGATCGACGCGTATTTGAAGGCCCATCGCCTGGAATTTCGCGACGATGCGACCAACAAAACCCTCGTGCCGCTCCGGAATCGAATCCGGCGCCGCATCATTCCCTACATCGAAAAACAACTGGGCCGGAAAATTTCCCGAGCTCTTTCGCGAGCGGCGATGATTTCCGCCGACGAAGCGGAGTGGGCGGAATCGCTCGTCGATTCTCATTCGACGAAAAGCCGCGAACTGACAGTAAGCGATTTGCGGATGCAACCACGCGCCTTGCAACGCCGCACGATCCACCGTTGGCTTCACGCACAGGGCATCGCGGATCTTGATTTCGAAACCATCGAGCGCGTCCGCGCCTTGCTCGAGCCGAAATCCGCATCCGCGAAAACGAATTTGCCCCGCGATCGGCATGCTCGCCGCCGGGCCGGAAAACTGTTTGTGGAGTGATAGAGTAGAAACTGTTTCATGAGCTCGCCCATTCGCGTCCGTTTCGCCCCATCGCCAACCGGTTATCTCCACATCGGCGGCGCGCGCACCGCGCTTTTCAACTGGCTCCACGCCAAACACACCGGAGGCACGTTTGTTCTTCGGATCGAGGACACGGACCGGTCTCGGAATACGGAGGTGGCGGCGCAGGCGATTTACGATGGGCTGCGCTGGCTCGGGTTGGATTGGGATGAAGGCCCGCAGGCCGGCGGAAATCTCGGGCCCTATTTCCAAAGCGAGCGCGAGGAAATCTATCGGGCGTACCTCGAGAAGCTGCGCGTGGCGGGTCGCGTTTACGATGATGAAGGCTCGGTCCGTTTTCGGTTCGAACGCGAGAAGCTTGTAGTCGACGATACGATTTGCGGCCACGTCCAGTTCGACCTCTCCGATCCGGAAACGAATCCCGACATGACCATTCGCCGGCCTGATGGCTCGTGGATTTTCCATTTCGTCAACGTCGTGGACGACATCGAAATGAAAATTTCAGACGTGATCAGAGGCGAGGACCATTTGTCGAACACGCCGAAACACATTCAGGTTTATCGGGCGCTGGGCGTCACACCGCCGCGTTTCGCCCACATTCCGCTGATTCTAAATCTGGATGGTTCGAAGATGAGTAAGCGCGACCAGGGTGCGAGCCTCATTACTTATATAGAGAACGGCTATCTGCCCGAAGCGGTCCGCAATTTCCTCTGCCTGCTTGGCTGGTCGCCGAAAGACAACCGGGAGAAACTCGACCTCGCCGAGGTCGTCCGGATTTTCGATCTGGCGAAAGTGCATCGCAAGAATGCGGCCTTCGACCTGGAGAAATGCACCTGGCTCAACGGCGAGTATCTGCGCGAGCTGAGTGATGAGCGTTTTCGCGAAATGGGACGGCAGGCGCTCGAACGGGCCGGTTTCGATCTCTCAAAGTTCTCGCCTGAGTACATCCGCGCCGCGCTCGACACCTGCAAAGGCAAGTTCCGGATCTTCAACGAACTGCCGGCTTACGGCGGGTTCTATTTCCGGGACGATTTCGAATACAACACCGAAAGCGTCGCGAAACATTTTGTGCCGGAAAATAAACCGCGACTCGAAGCAGTTCGCGCCGCGTTCGCGGCGCTGGAGAATTTTGATGCGGCCAACCTCGAAGCGACGCTCAAAGCGACGGCTGCGAATCTGAGTCTGAAAGTCGGCGCGCTCGTCCATCCGACGCGTCTCGCCGTTACTGGTAGCAACGCCGGTCCGAGCCTCTATCATCTGCTCGAAGTTTTGGGGAAAGAAAAAATCCTGGCGCGTTTGAATCGCGCTCTGGCGAAATTTTAGGGACGGGACGGCGCCCGTCCCTCCACTTTCGCCCAGGTGTCTTTCAGCGTTATCGTCCGATTGAAAACCAACTTGCCGGGCTTCGAATCGGGATCGAGGGCGAAATAGCCGAGGCGTTCAAACTGATACCGGACATTCGGATCAGCATCGGCCAACGACGGCTCGCACTTCGCCTGCACAACTTCGAGTGAGTTCGGATTGATGAACGATTTGAAATCGCCCCCGTCGGCGTCCGGTTGGGGGACGGTGAAAAGCCGGTCGTACAAACGCACTTCGGCATCGATCGCTTGCGCAGCACTCACCCAATGAATCGTTCCTTTGACCTTTCGGTTCGAAGTCGCACCGCCGGATTTGCTCTCCAGGTCGGCGGTGCACCGCAGCTCAATCACGTTCCCCGCCGCATCCTTGATGACCTCGTCGCACTTAATGATGTAGGCATATTTCAATCGCACTTCGCCACCCGGCTTGAGTCGGAAATATTTTGGCGGCGGGACTTCGGCGAAGTCCGCGGAATCGATAAACAACTCACGACCGAACGGAATTTTTCGCGTCCCACTCTCCGGATTCTCCGGGTTGTTGATCGCATCGAGTTCCTCGATTTTTTCCGCCGGATAATTCGTCAGGACGACTTTGATCGGCTTCAGCACCGCCAGCCGCCGCGGCGACGTCCGATTGAATTCCTCGCGGACGGCGTGCTCGAGTAACGCCATTTCGTTCAAGCTTGGATATTTCGTGATCCCGATGTTGTAGGCGAAAGTCCGAAGCGCGCTCGCCGTTACCCCGCGCCGGCGAAGTCCCGAGAGAGTGAGCATGCGCGGATCGTCCCAGCCGTTGACCAGCCCTTCGTTCACGAGCTGGATGAGCTTGCGCTTGCTCATCACGGTGTAGGTGAGATTGAGTCGCGCGAATTCGATCTGGCGTGGGCGCGGCGGCAAAAGATCGAGCGATTCCAGAATCCATTCGTAAAGCGGGCGGTGGACTTCGAATTCGAGCGTGCAGAGCGAATGGGTGATGCCTTCGATGTAATCGCTGAGCGTGTGGGCCCAATCGTACATCGGATAAATGCACCACTTGTTGCCGGTGTGATGATGTTCGGCGTGGCGGATCCGATAGAGCACCGGATCACGCAGCCAGACATTCGGCGCCTGCATGTCGATCTTCGCGCGCAGCGTTTTTGCGCCGTCAGGAAATTCGCCCGCTTTCATTCGCGCCAGCAAATCGACGTTCTCCTCGACCGGCCGATTGCGAAACGGACTTTCTCTTCCGAGCCGGCGGTATTCGTCCGTTTGGTCCGGCGGCATTTCGTCGACGTACGCTTTTCCTTTGCGGACGAGTTCGAGGGCGTAGTCGTAATGTTTGCCGAAATAATCCGAAGTGTAGAGCGGCGCGCCTCCGAGATTCTTGTCCGCCCAGCCATCGATCAACCAGCGGACGTCGGCCATGATGGAATCGACGAACTCCGTCTCTTCCTTCGTCGGATTGGTGTCGTCCATCCGGATGTTGCAAACGCCGCCGAATTCGTGGGCGACGCCGAAATTGAGACAGATCGCTTTGGCGTGGCCAATGTGCAGATAACCGTTGGGCTCCGGCGGGAAACGGGTGCAAATCTGCGAATGGCGGCCCGATTCCAGATCCTCGACGACGATGTCGCGGATGAAATCGGATGGAGCCGGGTTGTTCGTTGGCTCAGTCATGTGAGAGTTCGACATTAGCAGCGTGAAAGCGATTTACACCTTGGCCGATCTGAAAGATTGGCGCAAAGCCGGCGGCAGGACGAAACCACCGGTTCGGCTCGGGGTAATCGGTCATCCAGTCACGCATTCGCTTTCGCCCGAAATGCAGAACGCGGCCCTGGCTGAATCGAAATTGAAGATGCGTTACGCGCGGTTCGAAATTGCGCCGGACGAATTACAGGCAGCGCTCGAATCTTTACCGCAACTGGATTTCGTCGGCGCGAATCTGACCGTTCCGCACAAGATCGCGGCGCTCGGCATCGTGAACGAGATGGATGAGATGGCGCGTGAGATCGGCGCCATCAACACGATCAAGTTCGAAGACGGGAAGTTGCATGGCTTCAACACCGACGGGAAAGGATTCTCTCGCGCGATTCGCGAAGAGTTCGCGGTGGATCTGCGCGATCTGCGAATTCTCGTTCTCGGGGCGGGCGGCGGGGCGCGGGCGATCGTCCGGCAATGTGCGAAGGAAAATTGCGAGCGGCTCGTGATCGCTAATCGCGACGCCGAGAAAGCCGCCGCGCTGGTGGATCAGTTGCGTCCGTTTTTCGCCGGACCGCGCGTGCTTGGCCCGGTTCCGCGCCTGCAATCGATCCCGCTGGATGACGGTGCGCTGCGCTTTCAGATTGCCAATACCGATCTCGTGGTGAACGCGACCTCGCTCGGATTGAATCGCAACGATCCGGCGCCAGTTCCCGCGCGCCTGCTCGCGCCGCACCTGATGATTTACGACACCGTGTATTCGCGTGGCCTAACGAATCTTGTGGCCGCGGCGCGCGAGGCTGGAGCGCGCGGCACCAATGGATTATCAATGCTGCTGCACCAGGGTGCGCTCGCGTTTGAGATCTGGTTCGGCCGGCCGGCCCCGCTCGATCAGATGCGGAGCGCGCTGCGGACGGCGGGCGGTTGAGACGCGGAAAACGATTGCATTTCAAAAGCGAGGCACTCAGCCTCCCCCTGCCGACCCAACTCCGTGAATTGGTATTACGCCGAGAACACGACCAGAAAAGGACCGTTTGATGAAACCGCTTTTGCGGAGCTGCTAAAAAGCGGTCGGATCACTCCCGACACTTTGGTTTGGCGGGAGAACTTCGCCGATTGGAAACCGTATCGCGAAGTCGCGCCGGCGCTCGCCACCGAAGAAGGAGAGGCCGCGTGCGCGGAATGCGGCCGGACATTTCCGAAAAGCGAAATGATCCAGTATGAAGGCTCCTGGATTTGCGCGACATGCAAACCGATTTTTTTTCAACGCGTCCGCGAAGGAATCACGCCGCGAGGCGAAGTCACATATGGTGGATTCTGGATTCGGTTGGTCGCGAAATTTGTCGACGGCATTGTGCTTCAGGTCGCGGGGCTCGGTCTTCGTTTCGTGGTCAGTTTGATGTTCGATCCGACCAAACAGGTCGGCGCATTTCTCGTTGTCGATTGGATCTTGTCGCTAATCATTGGCGCGAGTTACGCGACCTATTTCGTCGGCAAGTTCGGCGCGACGCCGGGGAAAATGGCGTGTCGATTGCGGATCGTAATGGCGGATGGAAGCAAGGTGACGTATCTCCGCGCGTTCGGCCGCCATTTCGCCGAGATCCTCAGCTCGATTACGCTGGGCATCGGTTATATCATGGCGGCGTTTGATGACGAGAAACGCTCCTTGCACGATCGGGTCTGCGATACGCGCGTGATCCGCTTGAACGCATGATCCAGCCGAGCGTCGCCTGCCCGGGATGCCAGGCGCGGCTGCCGCCTGATTTTTTCAATCTGAAACATTTCGTTTCCTGCCCCTCGTGTGAAGCGACTTTGCGGATTCGTGTTTTTCCGGCGTTGACCAGGACCGAGTCACCGGCAGTCGCCGCGCCGGTGATTGCGGAGGGCGAATCGAGTTGCTTTTATCATCCGCAGAAGCGCGCGGTGGTCAGTTGTGAACGGTGCGGCCGTTTCCTCTGCGCGTTGTGCGACATCGAAGTGGGGGACAAACATCGTTGTCCCGGTTGCCTCTCCGCGGCGGTGAGCAAATCCCCGGAGCTGCAGAAACGACGGACGCTTTACGATGGAATCGCGCTCGCGCTCGCGACATATCCGCTGGTGATCTGGCCCTTCACCATCCTCACCGCGCCGGCGTCGCTCTATATGACGGTGCGTTATTGGCGCACCCCGCTCAGCATTTTTCCGCGCACGAAAATCCGGTTCGTCCTGGCGTTCCTTCTCGCCGCCGCGCAGGTCGCGGGCTGGTCTTATCTCGCCTACAAGCTGTTTCACATTTCGGTCATGGCGCGGCCGATTAGGTAATATGGGAGACATGGCTGAGGAATTGTCGGACGCGGGACCTTCTTATCGTCGGATGCCAGGGCGGGGCCGCAAAACAACCGCGTGGATCGGCCTTGCGACCGTTAACACGATCTGGCTCGCGAGCGACCATCTGCTCCTGCGCGAATCGGTGTACGGTCTCAGCGAAAGCTATAAGCGTTTTTATTTTCGCGATATCCAGGCCTTCATCGTCCGGCGTTCGCCGCGGTGGATCGCGTGGATTTCAATTTGGACAGTTCTGTCGCTGGTTTTCACTTTTTGCTGGGGGATGACGCAACGGCGTGGATGGGGCTGGCCGGTGATGGCCGCGCTTTGTTTCTTCCTGGCCATGATTCAACTCGCGCGTGGGCCAAGCTGCGTCACTTATCTGCTGACTGCCGTGCAGCGTGAATTACTCGGGTCGCTGAACACGCTGCGAAAAGCGCGCCGCGTCTTGAAGACGGTCGTCCCGCTCATCGAAGAGAAACAGGGCAAGTTCGACTCTTCATCGGTCGCGGAACCCGGCGCGCCACCGCTTCGCGCCGCGTCTTCTGCTACGCGCGCGGTTATTCCGGCGGCTCCAGTCACCCCTTCAATTTCCGTAAGGCCAAGCCGCATTCATCTCGCACTCTTCATCACGACATTCATCGGCGGTTGCGTCGCGCTCGGGGAAGCTTTCAGATCTTCTACGGTGACTCTTATCGGAGCTGCAATTTTGCTCGCCGCTATCATCGTCCTTGCCGTGATCACACTCGCTCTCCAGGGACGGCGTCGCGTTTCGAAACTCGTCGCGGCGCTCACCTGGACGATAACGGTGGGTTACATCGTGGCGTGGATTGTCATCTACACCGTTTATTCGACGTCATTTGCTCTTCAGCAGGCCGTGGAGCGCGCCAGCACTCATCAGCCGCCCAACGCCAGCTTTGACGTGCCGCTGCGCAGTCTGCGGCAAATGCACACATTCGGTTACGTGGTGCTAATTTACGGCGCTTGTTCCGCGGCGCTCGGCGTCGCCGGCGTCAGCGCTCTGTTCATCAACCGTCCGCGACTCAACGCGCCGCCGCCTCTGCCAGCGCAGAGCGGTGCGGACCGCGGCCCGTAAAATGGAACTCTCTGCGCAACGTTGTCGAAATCATCCCGCGCGGGAAGCAGTCGCGCGTTGTCCGGGTTGCAGCCGATTTTTTTGCCGCGAATGCATTTCCGAACACGAAGGCCGGGTTCTCTGCGCTTCCTGTCTCGCGGCGGTCGCGCGGAAAAACGTCACGCCGCGCCGGCGACTGGCGCGCCTGGGCCGGGTCGTGCTCGCTGGCGCAGGAATAGTCACGGCCTGGATTTTCTTCGATCTCCTCGGGCATATCCTGCTCAGGATTCCGGCATCGTTTCACGAAGGCACAATCTGGGAAAAAGCCGCGGAGCCATGAAAAAGAAACGCGCCCGCGAACAGGGAGCGCTCGATTTGATCGAGGAAGCCGTGCATCTGCTACGCTCGTGTCCCGCCAATGGGGCCGCGTGGTATGCCTTCGCGACTCTGCCGTTTCTTTCCGCGCTGCTTTATTTTTGGGCTGACATGAGCCGGGGCGCCTTTGCCGAAGATCATGTCACGGAAGCGGCGCTCGGCCTCGCCCTCCTTTTTGGATGGATGAAATTCGGCCACGCGATATTCGCGGCGAAGCTTCGTGCTGCTATTACCGGCGACGTCGCGAATTTTTCGGTGCGACAGGCCGCGCGCGTCGCTCTTTCCCAGACCATTCTCCAGCCGACGAAGTTTTTTGTGTTACCGATCGCCGCGCTGATTACGCTGCCGTTTGCGCGCGCGGTGGCGTTCTACGAAAACGTGACCGCGCTTGGTGCGGGCGAAACCGTGAGCGATCTCGTGCGTGACGCCGGCCGGCAGGCAAAACTCTGGCCGCGGCCGAATCATCTCACCCTGGCGCTCTTGTTGTTGTTCGCGCTTTTCGCGTTTGCCAATCTCGCGCTGCTCCTCCTGCTCGCGCCGCATCTTTTCAAAGCGCTCACCGGCGTGGAGACCGTCTTCACCCGCAGCGGCATCAACGTCCTGAACACCACCTTCCTCGCCGCGGTCGCCGCGCTCACTTATCTTTGCTGCGATCCGCTTGTGAAAGCGATTTACGTTCTGCGATGTTTCTACGGCGAATCGCTCCGGTCCGGCGAAGATCTCCGGGTGGAATTGCGCCGCGCCACCTTCGCCGAAACGCGGCTGGTGGCGTTGCTGCTCGGAATGGCGTTGATCGTTTCGCCAATCAACCTCCGCGCCGAATCGCCCCCGCCGGTCCAGGCGCCGGAACTCGACCGCTCGATTTCTGAGACGCTCAATCGCCCGGAGTACAGTTGGCGGATGCCGCGCGAGCAAACTGATACGCCGCCGCCCGAGGAAAGCTCATCGTTTCTTTCCGGCCTCGGGCGTTGGACGAAAAAGATCGCCAAAAAAATCGGGCAGGGGATTAGTGACTTTTTCGACTGGCTCCGGCGCCACAGCCGGCCTCCGTCCGATAACGACTCTTCGCGCGGCGAACTGAAGTCCGGCTTCGCCGGCTCTTCGCGAATCCTGCTCTACGCCGTTCTCGTTTTGGCGAGCGCCGCGGCGATTTTCCTGTTGATCCGAATCATTCTGCAACGCGGAAAAACGGACGAGCTGTCGGCGGAACCAATGACCGCGACGAAAGTCGACCTCGGCGACGAAACGGTGACGGCCGACCAGTTGCCGGAAGACGAGTGGCTGGCCCTGGCCCGGACGTTGATCGCCGAAAAAGAATTTCGTCTGGCGGTGCGCGCGCTGTTCCTGGCGGGCCTCGCCCATCTCGCGGGCCAACAAATCGTCTCGCTCGCGAAATATAAATCGAATCGCGACTACGCAGCGGAATTGCGGCGGCGCGCGGCGGACCAGGGCGCGATGCAGCAAGCGTTCCTGCAAAACATGGTCGCGGTCGAGCGAGTCTGGTACGGGCTTCATGATGTGAACGCCGAAATGCTCGAGCGTTTTCACGCCAACCTGGAAGAGATCCGCGCATGCTGAGAAAACGTTTCCTCAACCTCGCACTCGTCATCTTCGCCGGAGCGGTTTTTCTTTTCGGTCTCGCCCACCTTTTCACCCTTCGCTTCGAGGCCGGCGATATTTACCCCCCTTACTCGACGCTGCGCAGCGATCCTCTCGGCGCGAGAATATTTTATGAAAGCCTGCGCGCCTTGCCCGACATCGCAGTCGAGCAAAACGAAAAGCCGCTCTCCAAATTCCCGGCGAGCGAACGGACGACGCTTTTCTATCTCGGCGCAAAATCGATTTACTGGCCGGAGAGCGAGGTTGCGGCGCTGGAGAACTTCGTTTCAAAAGGCGGCCGGCTGGTCCTGACTTTTTATCCTCGCGACGAGGCGCCCGATCGTATCTTTGGTTCTCCGACGCCCGAAAAATCGCCAGCGAAAAACGCTTCGCCCTCACCGACGTCCGAAGCGTTAACCGAGAAAGTTCTCGACCAGCGCGAACTCGGACAGCGCTGGAAATTTCAGGTCGCCTACAAAGGCGGATGGCTCGACACCGACGCCCGGAACCAACTCGGGTCGATCCTCGAACCCTTTGTCGCCTGGCATTCCGCGATGTATTTCCCGGCGGTCGCGGATCCGTGGCGCGTAGTTTACGCAATCGAGGGCCGCGCCGTCATCATCGAGCGCAATTCCGGCGCGGGAACCATCGTGCTCGCGTCGGATTCCTATTTCATCAGCAACGAAGCGATGCGCGCCAGTCGCAAACCGGCGTTGCTCGCCTGGCTCGCGGGGGAAAGTCGCCGTTTCGTCTTCGATGAAACTCACCACAACGTCTATGAACGGCCCGGCGTCGCGAATCTGTTGCGAAAATATCGTCTTCACGGATTGATCGCCGGCCTGCTCCTTCTCCTTGCCCTCTTCGTCTGGAAAAGCGCCGCGAGTTTTTTGCCGCGCGATCGTGCGGGCGAAGACGGCGAATCCGTTATTGCCGGTCGCGACGCGTATTCAGGTTTCACAAATTTGCTCCGCCGTGGCGTGCGCCCCCGCGATCTGCTGCCGGTTTGTTTGGCCGAGTGGCGCCGAAGCTCACCTCAGCTCGCGCCCCGGCTCGAGGAAAAGCTGGCGCAGTTTAGAAAAAGCGACGGCGATTCTAATGCCCGAATTTCCGCGGCCGAGTTGCTCCGCCGTTATGAAGAGATCACCAGAACGATAGAGACATCAAAATGGAAACGAACACCGACCGCCTGAAGGAAACGCTCGGCCGCGCCCGGAGCGAAATCAGCAAAGTCATCATCGGCCAGGAGACGGTCATCGACCACGCCTTGATCGCGATCTTCACGAATCAGCATGCGCTCATCGAAGGCGTGCCGGGAATTGCGAAGACGCTGCTCGTCCGCACCCTCGCGCGAGTGCTCGGTTGCGAATCCAACCGGATTCAATTCACGCCGGATTTAATGCCGGCCGATATTACCGGCACGAGCATTTTCAATCTGCAGCGAAACGAATTCAGTCTCGTCCGCGGCCCGATCTTCACCACGTTTCTCCTCGCGGATGAAATCAATCGCGCCCCGGCCAAGACCCAATCGGCCTTGCTCCAGGCGATGCAGGAACGTCGGGTCACGATCGATCGCGACACCCATCGGCTCTCGCCAAACTTCACCGTGTTCGCGACCCAAAACCCGCTCGAATACGAAGGAACGTATCCGTTGCCGGAAGCGCAAAAGGACCGCTTCATGTTGAAGATTTCGATGGCGGTTCCGGCGCGCGAAGAAGAACGGCTGCTCGCCGATCGAATGCTCTCGCGCGAGAACGCGCCGGAAGCGGTCCTGGCCAGCGACGCCGTCGCCGCGGTGATTTCAGACGCCGATCTCACAGCGCTTCGGGACACGTTGGACAAAATCACGGTCCGTCCCGAACTGCTCGATTATCTCGTGGACGTCGTCCGCGCCACGCGCACCCACGATAGCGTTCTCGTGGGCGCCGGTCCGCGCGCGACCCAGGCGCTGCTTCTCGGGAGCCGCGCCCGCGCCGCGATCGACGGCCGCGATTTCGTTACGCCCGATGACATCAAATCGTTGGCCGCGCCGATCCTGGAACATCGCATCGTGCTTCGGCCGGAGTTCGAGATTGAAGGTTTGTCCGTCGGCGAAGTGATCGCGCGGGTGCTCGAAGAGATTGCCGTGCCCAGATGATCGCACCCAGTTCACGATTACTTTGGTGGACGGCGTTGCTCGTCGTTCCCGCCGCCACATTCGTCGGCGTTTTTCCGAGCGCCGCATTTCCGCTCGCGCTCGGCATCGGGGCATTTGTCGTCGTCGCGCTGATCGACGCCGTCCGTTCGAAGAAACGTCTCGAAGGCATTCGCGTTTTTCTTCCGGAAGTGGTGCGGCTGACGAAAAGCCGCGTTGGACCCATCGAAGTGCGGTTCGAGAATGCCGGGCTGCGCTCACTGCGTCTTCGCTTCGGATTGCCGTTGCCGCGCGAAATCACTTCATCGCATTCTGAAGTCTTCCTCAGTCTTCCGGCAGAGACGCGGAATTCGCGGATCGATCTCGATCTCGTCGGTCACTTGCGCGGCCGTTTCGTTATCGAGCAGTGCTTCGTCGAAGCGCCGTCGCCATTGCGGTTCTGGCGAAGACGGCGCGGCTTCACCGTCCACAGCGAGATCCGCGTCTATCCCGATCTGAGCGCGGACCGCGGCAAGGTCGCCGCGCTTTTTCTTCATCAAGGAGGTCTCGGCGTTCATCGTTTCCGGCAGGTCGGTAAAGGGCGCGACTTCGAAAAGCTGCGCGAATACATCGCGGGCGACAGTGCCGAGGACGTGCATTGGAAAGCGACGGCCAAGCGCGGCCGGCCGGTCACCAAAGTTTTTCAGATCGAACGAACGCAGGAAGTTTATGTGATCGTCGATGCGTCGCGGTTGAGCGCGCGGCACAGCGGCGGCAGTCCACTGGTCGAGCGTTACGTGAATTCCGCCCTCGTCCTTTGTCTCGCGGCCGCGGAACAGAGCGACCTCTTCGGCCTGCTCGCCTTTAGCGACCGCGTCCAGACTTTCGTCCGCGCGAAGAACGGCAAGGCGCACTACGACATTTGCCGGGACGCGCTCTACACCCTCCAGGCCGAGTTGGTCGCGCCCGATTTCGAAGACCTGTTCACTTTCATTCGAACACGATTACGCCGGCGCGCGCTCCTGATTTTTCTCACTTCGCTCGACGATCCGGCGTTGTCCCAAACGTTCGTCGATAATGTCAATCTGCTCAGCCGGCAGCATCTCGTGATGGTCAACATGATGCAGCCGCCGTTCGCCCGCGCTCTTTTTACCGGCTCGGCGCCGGAGAGCGTAGACGAAATTTATGGCCGGCTCAGCGGCCATCTGCTCTGGCACGATCTGAACGAGCTCGGGAAAAAATTGCAGCGCCAGGGTGTGCGTTTCTCGCTCCTCCAGGATGAAACCATGACGGCGTCGCTCGTCTCGAATTACCTCCGGATCAAGCAACGCCAACTCTTGTGATCATCGATCTTCCCAAATTCCTTGCGGCCGAACGCCGTTCCTGGACGGAGCTGGACGAAATTCTTTCCCGGCTCGAAGCCGATCCGCATCGCCGGCTGGGCGTGGAAGAATTGAAGCGCTTTTATTTTCTCTACCAGAAAACTTCGGCCGATCTGGCGAAGCTCTCGACGTTCGCGTTCGAGCCGCAGGTGCGCCGTTATCTCGAATCACTGGTCGCCCGCGCTTACGGCGAAGTGCATGAGGCGCGCGAAAGGGCGCCCCGCGTCTCGCCCATCCCGTGGTTCTTTCAACATTTTCCCGCCGTCTTCCAACGCCACCTCCGCGCCTTTTGGTTGGCGACCGCAATTTTTCTGGCCGGTTTTATTTTTGGCGGCGCCGCCTTGCGTTTCGATCCCGAAGCCAAACCGGTCCTCATGCCGTTCGAGCATTTGCAGGGCGATCCCGCCAAACGCGTCGCGGTGGAAGAACAGGCGAAGCGCGATCGCCTCAGCGGTTCGCATTCGACGTTCTCCGCCGATCTCATGACGCATAACATTCGCGTCTCGCTCCTCACCCTGGGCCTCGGGATGACCGCGGGATTTGGCACCGTGATTTTTCTTTTTTATAACGGCGTCATTCTCGGCGCGGTCGCGGTGGATTACGCGATCGCGGGTCAGATGAAATTTTTGCTCGGGTGGCTGTTGCCGCACGGCGTGATCGAAATTCCAGCGATCCTGATTGCCGGCCAGGCCGGTCTCCTTTTCGGCCGCGCGATTCTCGGTTGGAGCAGCCACGAACCGCTCCGACGGCGGCTCCGCAAAATTTCCCCGGATGTGATGACGCTGGCGTTCGGCCTCGCCGTCATGCTGGTCTGGGCCGGAATCGTGGAAGCTTTCTTTTCGCAATTCCACGAACCGGTGTTGCCTTACGCGCTCAAGATTGCTTTCGGCATCGCCGAGCTGGCCGCCCTGATCTTGTTCCTGGCCAGAAAACCTGCGCCCGAAATCGAATGATCGCATTAGCCGCTGGAAATTTACGGGTGCGGACGCCGGAAGGGATCGTTTTTTCCTTTCAACTGGCCACGCCGGTCACGCGCTGTCTGGCATCCGCGGTCGATTTCGCCTGTGTCTCCACGCTCACGACGATGCTCGGCGTGTTCAGCGCGCTACTGGGAATTTTCAGCGTCGATATTTCGCGCGCGCTTTCGATTCTGATCTACTTCGTCGTTTCGATTGGCTACGGGATGTTTACGGAATGGTATTGGCGGGGGCAGACGGTCGGGAAACGCCTGCTCCATCTGCGGGTCCTCGACGAACAGGGAATGCGCCTCGAGTTCAGCCAGATCGCGATCCGCAATTTGTTGCGTTGCGTCGATATGCTGCCGCTATTCTACGCCGTCGGTGGAATCGTGTGCGCGCTGACGAAAAAATCGCAGCGGCTCGGCGATCTCGCTGCCGGCACCATCGTCGTGCGCAACCCGCCCTTGAAGGAGCCCGATCTCGATCAGCTCGCGCCCGACAAATGGAATTCGCTTCGCGACTATCCGCATCTGTACGCGCGATTGCGCCAGCGAATTTCGCCGCGCGTCGCCGCGGTTACGCTCGATGCGATTCTGCGCCGGGCGGAATTCGAGGCGGCCGAGCGCGTCTCGCTTTTCCACGATCTCGCAAACTACTTTAAGGGACTGGTGACATTCCCGCCGGAAGCAGCCGAGGGCGCGACCGACGAGCAATACGTGCGCAACGTTGCCGACATTGTCTTTCGTTAGCCGCCGAATTCCTGCGCCATCTCGCGGCCGCGTTTCGCCGCGGCTTCGATGGCGGCTATCAATGCGTCCGATGCTTTCCGTTCGTCCATGGCGGCGAGTCCGGCGGCGGTCGTCCCACCGGGCGTGACCACCATCTCGCGCAGATCTTCAGGCGACAACTTGGTTTCGCTCGCGAGCTGTGCCGCGCCCAGGACCGTTTGGCTCGCAAGCGTCAGGGCCGCATCCGGAGCGAGCCCCATTTTTTCGCCGCCTTGCGCGAGCGCTTCGATCACGGTGTAAACGAAAGCCGGTCCGCTGCCGGCCAGCGCCGTAACGGCGTCAATCTGTTCGTCGGTGACTTCAACCACGGCGCCGATCGCGCCGAAGATTTCGCGAACGGCGGAAAGCTCATGGTTCGTTGTGTGACTCCCGCGAGCAATTGCTGTCGCCGCGTGGCAAATCGCCGACGGCGTATTGGTCATCGCGCGCATGAAATGCGCAGCTGCCCTCTTTTCCAGGCTCGCAATGCGAACGCCCGCGGCGAGCGAGACAACCAGCTTTCGTTCGAGCAGGGGCGCCAATTCATTCAGAACCGGCATCACCACCGACGGCTTCACCCCGATAAAAATTACTTCGCTCTTCTCCGCGATCTCCGCGTTCTCTGCGGTCCCAGAAACGCCAAGCTCGTGCTCCAGAATTCGCCGGGTCGCCTCATTCGGTTCGCTGACCAGAATCAATCCCGGTGCGCAAAATTTTGCGCGGACCAGACCGCGAATCACCGAGCCAGCCAGCTTCCCGCCCCCAATAAAACCGAGTCGATAGGAAGTGGCGGCGGTTTGAGAATCCATGGCGATGCCGCATATTAATCAATGGTAGCCGCCGGTGTAAATTTCGGTGTCGATCTTGCCGAGGAGATTGCGGAGCTCAAGCGAGAGCGGAACGCCGTCATCCTCGCGCACAACTACCAGGTCCCGGAATTGCAGGACATCGCCGATTACGTAGGCGACTCGTTAGGCCTGAGCTATCAGGCAGCGCAAACGAACGCGGACGTGATCCTATTTTGCGGCGTCCATTTCATGGCCGAGACCGCGAAGATCCTGAATCCGACCAAGAAAGTTCTGCTGCCCGACCTTGACGCCGGTTGCTCCCTCTCCGAGTCGTGTCCGCCGGAAAAGCTGAAGGCATTCCTCGAAAAGAACGCCGACAAAAATTACTACGTCATCGCCTACATTAATTGCAGTGCCGGCGTGAAAGCGCTCTCCGACGTGATTTGCACCAGCGGCAACGCCGACAAAATCGTTCGCGCCGCACCCGCCGATCGAAACATCCTTTTCGTGCCCGATCAAAATCTCGGCGCATGGGTCATGGAACGTACCCGCCGCAAAATGGATTTGTGGCAGGGCAACTGTTATATCCACGTCGAATTCACCGCCCGCAGCATCAACAAGATCCGCGAACAATATCCGGACGCTCCGGTGGTCGCGCATCCCGAATGCACTTACGCCGTTCGGATGCTGGCCGACGAAGTTTGCTCGACGGAAAAAATGATCGCGTTCTGCGGGGAGTCTGCGGCCCGCGCGATCATCATCGTCACGGAAGCGGGAATGTTGCACCGGTTACGCAAGGAAATCCCCGGCAAACTTTTCATTCCCGGTCCGACTGAAAATTGTTTCTGCGGCGAATGCCGATTCATGAAAATGAACACGCTCGAAAAAGCGCATGCCGCTCTCTTGAATATGGCGCCCGAGATCATTCTCCCCGAAGCGGTCTGCAAACGTGCCGAGGCGCCCATTCTCCGAATGCTGGAGCTCAGTCGGTAGAAACGGCGCGCTGCGCCATCCGTGGACGGCACAGCGTTGCGTCTCTACCACTTTGTCACTTGTCACTCGTCACTTTCCCCAGTTCACTTCTGCGCGATGGAGCGACCTCCGGTAGGAACTCTGATTCAGCTTTTATTCATGGTGGTGGTCTTGCTCCTGGGTTTGCTGTTCCTGCGCGAGCCGCGACTCGAACGGTCCGAGGAGTTTTTTCTGCGCTGGCTTTTGAACAATTCCGATCCGCATTCCAAGGCCGCCTCGCTCACCGTCGTCGATATCGGCCATGATAATTCGTTGGAGCGCACGCCGGCCGCAGAAGGCGACGAAAGTGGGCCGCGCTCGGGCGCGAATGTCGTTTCGCCAATGGAGTTCGCCTTGTTCCTCCAATCCGCTCTCGAGTTTCAGCCGACTGTCGTTGCCTTCGAAAATGTTTTGAAATGGCGCGAGACCGAGAAGGACCAGGAACAAGTCTTCATCGACCAGGCGATGCGGGTGCCGCGGCTTTTGCTCGCGGCGGAGCTGACCACGACGCCGGATCCCGATGCGCCGGGGCCGGAGATTCCCGGGTTCGCCCAGGTGACCGGGAAACGCGGGGACCTCGTGGAGTATTCTGGCGTTGGCCGTCAGCCGAACGAAGAGTTGCGGCTAATCGCCACCGCCGGGTTCACGAATTTGCCCGATGAGATTTCGGACGGCATCCATGTTCCGCTCTTATTTCGCTATCGCGGCGAAGTGATTCCGTCGTTCGCTTTCGAAGCGATTCTGCTCTGGTTGCGGGTAACGCCGAATGAAGTTTCGATCGATCTCGACTCCCACATTTCGCTGCCGCACGGGCGGAAAATTCCAATCCGCTCGGATGGCACGCTGCTCATTTCACCAAACGCGAGCCGCAAAGCCCATCACATCGGGTTGAGCGATCTTCTCGTTGCCGCCCAGCAACGCGACACTGGTAAGATTCCGGACATCGGTTCGCTCCGCGATCAAATTGTCCTGGCGCGGACGCCGGCGAATCCGTTTTCGCCCCCTGATGTTTTCGCGGCGACGATCGCGACGATCCAATCGAACGCGTTCGTCCACCGCGTCAGTTGGATTTTCGATTGCATCATCCTGCTCATCGTTGCCGCCGTGGTCGGGAAACTGCGCGACATTCCGCGCGTCGACCTGGTGCTCGGCGCGATCGCGTTCACCGCCGCGTATTGCCTCGCCGCGCTGGGCATTGTTTCACGGTGGTTGATCTGGCTGCCGGGAGTTTTGCCACTCGGCGCGGTCTGGTTGCTCGTCGCCGCGTCGCTCGTGCTTCCGCATCGCTATCGTGTCCGGCGCGAAGTCATCGCGATGCCGCCGCCTGTCCCGTGAGCGAAACGATCGACGAACACATCGCGAGGCTTCATCGCCACGGCGTGATCGACATGCATTTCGATCTGCCGATGGATTTGTACGACAAACGCGCCCGCCAGAATGTGCTCGCGACGGATTTTCTGGAGGACCTGGAAGCCGGCGACATCGGCATGGCCGCGGTCGCGATCTACATCGCGGACCAATATTTGCCCGAGATGGGATTGCGCGTCGCGCTGGATCAGACCGCGCGGCTTTACATCGAAGTAAGCGACTCGGACAGGTTCGCCATTTGCCGAAGCCATCGCGAAATCCTGCAGGCGCGTGAACAGAACAAGATTGCGTTGCTGCTCATGATGGAAGGCGTCGAACCTTTGAGCAGCGATCTCGATCTGCTGCGCGCGTTCTACGAGCTTGGTCTTCGCTCGCTTTGTCTCACGCATGTTCGGCGGAACGCTGCGGGCGACGGCGGGCTCTTCGCCGCCAGCGGTTCACCGCGCGATGGGCTCACCCCATTCGGCCGCGATGTGATTCAGGAATGCGAGCGCCTCGGCATCATTATCGATCTCGCGCATATCAGCCCCGCCGGGTTCGACGACATCATCGAGATGACGAGGAAGCCGGTCATCATCTCGCACACAAACGCGAGAAAATATTACGACATCGAGCGCAATGTGACCGACGAGCAGATCAAAGCAGTCGGCGCGCGCGGTGGCGTGATCGGAATCAATGCGGTGCTTGTCAGTCCTCACAAGGAAGAGGCGACCCTTGACCGTTACGTCGACCATATCGAACACGTCCGTGATTTGATTGGAATCGATGGAGTCGCGATTGGCTTCGATTTTTTCGAATTCATTTACCGGCAATGGTCGGAAGCGGAACAGATCGCATTTCAGAATAAGTTCACGCACGCCCATTTCATTCCGGACCTGCAAAAACATTCCCACAGCCGCAACTTGACGCGGCGATTGATCGAGCGCGGCTTTAACGACGAAGACATCGAACGCATCCTGTTTCGGAACTGGATGCGAATCTTCGAGCAGTGGCTCGAAAAATGACGAAGCTCGAATGACGAAGGCCGAAGGAATGATGAAGGCCGAAGCTCGAATGGATTGTGCTGATGATCTTTCGATCATTCGTCATTTCACCATTCCTTCGTCGTTCGACATTCATCATTCGTCATTTGGATGAAATTCATCAATCTCACACGCCGGACTGAGATCGGCGCGAACAGTTATTACATCGAAGCTGCCGGGCAACGGCTCGTGCTCGATAGCGGAATGCATCCGAAGCTCGAAGGCGACGAAGCTTTGCCGAATTTCCGCGCGCTGGGCGATCGAGAACTCGATGCGATCGTTCTTTCCCACGCGCATCTCGATCACAGCGGCACGTTGCCACTCCTGATGCAGCGTCAGCCCGCCGCCCGCATCTTCATGACCGAGGCGACGGTAGAAATCGCGAGCACGCTTCTCCACAATTCGGTCAACGTCATGACGCGGCAACGCGAAGAACTCGGGCTCGTCATGTATCCGCTTTTCACTCATCGCCAAACCGATCGCGCGACCGATCAATGGCGCTCCTGTCCGCTGCGTCAGCCGTTCACACTCGACGGCGAGCGGGCGCGCCGCGAAGGCGAAGAAGGAATCACCGTTGAATTTGTCGATGCCGGGCATGTTCTCGGCGCGGCCGGCGTTATTCTGCGCGCCGAAGGGCGGACGATTTTTTACAGCGGCGACGTCAACTTCGACGACCAGACCGTGACGGCGGCGGCGGTTTTTCCCGAGTCCGGTGTCGATGTCCTCATCATCGAGACGACGCGCGGCGACAGCCCCGCACCCGAAGGATTCACTCGTGCCGCTGAAGAACGCAGACTGGCGGATGCGATCGATCGCGCGTTTCGCGCCGGCGCTTGCGTTCTCATGCCTGTTTTCGCTCTCGGTAAAACGCAGGAAGCGCTCGGGATGATTTACAAATTTCGCCGCGAAAAATTGCTCGGCGAGTTTCCAGTCTACATCGGCGGATTGAGCGTGAAGATCTCCGAGATTTACGATCGCCGCGCACTGACGACGCGCCGCTTGCTCCCGCGGCTGCAATTACTCGAGGAAGTCGCGCCGTTCGTTCTCAATGGCCAGAGCATCCACGATTCTCCCGCGCGTCCCGGGCGGATCTATGCGCTCTCCAGCGGAATGATGACGCCGAAAACGCTCTCGAATATTTTCGCGCGCCGGATCATCGAGAACCCGAAGCATTACATTTTCTTCGTCGGTTACGCCGATCCGGAATCGCCCGCCGGCCTGCTCCGCGCCGCGAAGACCGGCGACCTCGTCACGCTCGATCCCGACGAAGCGCCGCAGCGCGTCGCCTGTCACATCGAACAGTTTCAGTTCAGCGCCCACGCCTCGCGCGAGTCGATCGTCGCCTACACAAAAAAGCTCGCGCCGAAAAAAATTGTGCTCGTTCATGGTGACGTGCCCGCAGTGGAGTGGACGCGGGCGCAGATCGCGGCGGCGTTGCCCGAGAGCGAAGTGATCGTCCCGACGCCGGGCGTGGAATTGGAGTTGTGAGAATTGTCTCCTGGAACATCAATTCGCTTCGACGACGGCAGGAGCGTTTTCTAACCTGGCTGGCCGCCACGCGCCCCGACGTGGTTTGCCTCCAGGAAACGAAGTGCACGGACGATCAGTTTCCGGTGCTCGATCTGAAAGCGGCCGGGTATCACTCCGCGTTTCACGGACAGAAATCGTACAACGGCGTCGCAATCATTTCGAAAATCGGGCTGACAGAAGTCCGGGCATCGATGGGTGATGAAGAGGAAGATCCGCAGGCGCGGGTGATCGTGGCGACGATCGGACCGTTGCGCGTGTATTCGATCTACGCGCCGAACGGCCAGGCAGTCGGCTCCCCGGCCTACGATTACAAGTTGAAGTGGTATGCGCGTTTGCGCGCCTGTCTCGAACGCGAAGAGCGCCAGCAGCCACTCGTAGTTTGCGGCGACTTCAACGTCGCGCCGAAAGACGTCGATGTTTATGATCCCGATCTTTGGCGTGGCGCGATCATGTGTTCGGACGGCGAGCGGCGGGCGTTCGAGGAACTGTGCGGAATCGGACTGGTCGATACGCTGCGATTGCATCATCCCGAGACGGGACTTTTCAGTTGGTGGGATTACCGGATGCTCTCGTTTCCCAAGAATCGCGGCCTGCGAATCGACGCCGTCCTGGCGAGTGAAGCGCTGGCGGGGAACTGCATCGCGAGCGGAATTGATCGCGAGATGCGGAAAGGAAGAGAACCATCCGATCACGCGCCGATCTGGGCGGAGTTTGAACCGCTCCCACGCTGAGTGGACGATCAACTCAGGACATCGCAACATTCGTTTATGGCGCATGGCCGCGTTTCGAATTCGCCGGAGAAACCGCTCCTGATTTTCGACGGCGACTGCCATTTTTGCCGGCGCTGGATCGAGAGGTGGCGCGAACTCACTCGCGGCGCCATCGAGTATGCGCCGTTTCAGGAAGTCGCGGACCGCTTTCCGGAAATTCCGCGGGAACATTTCGAAGAGGCGGTCCATTTCGTCGACACCGACGGCTCCGTCTATCGCGGAGCGGACGCTGTTTTCCGTTCGTTAGGCAATCGTGCGAAAATTTCGAGATGGTGCTACCAGTATCTGCCCGGGTTCGCACCGATCACGGAAACGGCCTACGCGTTCGTCGCGCGTCGCCGCGGATTAGCTTCGGTCTTCACTCGCCTGTTCTGGGGCAACGACGTTCGCCCGCCCACTTACTTCACCGCGCGCGACCTGTTTGTTCGCGCGCTCGGCGCGATTTATCTGATCGCTTTCGTTTCGCTCTGGTTGCAGATCGACGGATTGATTGGTGAGCAGGGGATTCTTCCGGTCGGCCAGCATCTCCAGCTCGCGCGCGAACAGCTCGGCTCAGATGCCTTCTTTCTTTTGCCAACGCTTTGCTGGCTCGGTTCGAGCAACACTTTTCTCCATTTTCTCTGCGGCGCCGGAGCGGTGCTTTCGATTTTGCTGATGACCGGGCTCGCCCCGGTCGTCTCGCTCGCGTTTCTTTTCGTTCTCTATCTTTCGCTCACCATCGCCGGCCAAACATTCCTCAGTTTTCAATGGGACATCCTTCTGCTCGAAACCGGATTTCTCGCGCTCTTCTTCGCGCCCTGGCAATGGCGGATGAAAATGGGCAGCCCCGCGCGGTTCTCGCGCGTCGGCTTTTTCCTGCTGAAGCTACTTCTCTTTAAATTGATGCTGATGTCAGGGGTGGTGAAGCTCACCAGCGGCGACGATTCGTGGTGGAAGCTGACCGCGCTCGATTACCATTATTGGAGCCAACCGCTGCCGACCGTGATCGGCTGGTGGGCGGACCAGCACGCGGAGTGGTTCAAAAAATTTTCGGTCGCGTTCTGTTTGATCGTCGAGATCATCGTGCCGTTTTTTATCTGGGCGCCGCGAAGATTGCGTCACATCGCGGCGGGACTTCTGATCTTTCTCCAGCTGGCGATCGCAGCGACCGGCAACTATTGCTTCTTCAATTTGCTGACGATCGCGCTCTGTTTGTTGCTCTTCGACGATACGTTTTTGAAGCGAATGGTAGGGCGAGACTCAGTCGAGCCGAGGACATTATCACGTCACGGCTCGACAGAGTCTCGCCCTACCCATATCCCCGCCCTCATCGCCCTCGTCATCACGCTTCCGATTAACGCCATGCTGATTTTTTCCGGGTTCAAGCCGAATGCCGCATGGCCGCGGCCGATCGCGACGGTTGCCGGCTACCTCGAATCATTTCACGTCGTCAACGGCTATGGGTTGTTCCGTGTCATGACCAAAACGCGCCCGGAAATTATCATCGAAGGAAGCGCGGACGGAAACGAATGGCGGCCCTACGAATTCCGCTGGAAGCCCGGCGATGTGAATCGCGTGCCGCCATGGGTGGCGCCGCACCAGCCGCGGCTAGACTGGCAGATGTGGTTCGCCGCGCTTGGGACTTACCGGCACAATCCGTGGTTCGTCAGCTTGCTCGAGCGTTTGCTCCGCAACGCGCCGGACGTAACTCGGCTGCTAGCGCGCAATCCGTTTCCCGACGCTCCACCTCAATACGTTCGCGCGAAATTATTCCAGTACCATTTCGCATCGACGGAGGAGCACCGCGCGACCGGCGCCTGGTGGAAACGCGAAGAACGCGGCGAATATCTGGCGCCGGTTTCGCTGGAAAATTTTGAGCACCGATAAGTTACCAGGCCCAGCCGCCCCGCGGCCCCGATTGCGGCGCCGGGGTGGCTTCGCCTGGAACCTGGTCGTGATCATCGTGCCGGAAAACGGTTTCCTCGGCACAACCGCTTACGAGAGCTATCACGATGAGTAGCAAAACCAGACGCACCATCAATGACCAGTTTCTCGAAGCTTAAAGAAATCGCAAATCGGCTCCGCACTTGGGGCGCGCTCGCGCTAGTTGGATTGGCCCTCGCCAGTTGCGGCACGTACAACACCGTGAGCGATCTGGTCACCTCGCATGTCCCGGAACGCCACACCGGGCGCGCCTCCATCGTAGTCGATCTTGGCCAACAACAGGCCTATCTGTACCGGGGAAAACATCGGACCGCGGCTTCCCGCATTTCCAGCGGACGCGAAGGCCATCGCACGCCGATCGGCCGTTTCAGCGTGATCCGAAAAGACATCGATCATCGATCGAGTCTTTACGGCAATTACGTTGACGATTCCGGCCGGGTCGTGAAAGGAAACGTCGATGTTCGGAAGGACAGCAAACCGCCGCATTCCCATTTCATCGGCGCCTCGATGCCGTTCTTCGTTGAGTTCTCGCCCGGGTACGGACTCCATCAGGGTTACTTGCCAGGTGTCCCTGCATCGCACGGCTGTATCCGCATGCCGTATTGGAAAGCGCGCCAGTTTTACGATGCGTCACATATCGGTACGTCGGTGACAGTGCGCCAATAAGCGTCGCAGTTGAGAACGGGCGGTTCTTTGCCTATGATGCTTTCGTGCCGAAAGAAGAACAGATCGTGACCGAGGGAACGGTCACACAGGTCTTGCCGGGAACGATGTTCCGCGTCGAGCTGCCGGGATCGCGCAATGTGCTGGCCCATATCTCGGGGAAAATGCGGAAGCATTTCATCCGGATCGTTCCGGGCGATAAGGTGGAAGTGGAACTGTCGCCCTACGATCTGACCAAGGCACGGATTATCTTTCGCGAGAAATGAATCGCTTTTTCCAAGCGCAATGAAAACGCGAGTTTCGTTTCAGTTAAAGAAGACTTATCATTAGCGCATGCGTGAGGTGAAGAAAACGCAGCGAAGGAAAAGACCGAAAAAGAATCAGGACAATATCATGGCAGAAGAAAACAAAACTACGTCGCAGGGCGACAGCGGGTTTGTCCCGCCGGCGGCCCAGAACAAATTCGAGAGCAGCAAAACCCATGTGCGCAAAGCCGCGGAGGATCTCCGTTCCGCAGCCGGCGTGATGGCGGAGGATTTGAAGTCGGCCGCGGGTGCGATGGCCGAGGAATATCGCGGCAAAGCCGAGCAAGCCTGGGAAGATGCGCGGGAACGCGTCCGCACTTTGCAGGACGATGGCGAGCAATACATCCGTGAGAATCCTACGAAGGCGGTGTTCACCGCGCTCGGGATCGGGTTCGTTCTCGGATTAATTTTCCGCCGCTAAAGGCTGGCCCGGATGGCTGGCGAAACGATGCGGTTCCGCAACCCGGCGGGACACGCCGGCTTACTCCATAATCTCGTCTCGCTGCTCAACAGCCTGGTGGGATTCCTGGAGAGCCGGCTCGCGCTCGTTGCCGCTGAATCGAAGACCGCGCTGATCCATGTCCTGGTGCTGGTGGCGTGTCTCGCGGCGGCGGCGTTTCTCGGGCTGTTCGGCTACCTCTTTTTGGTGGCCAGCGCGATCGCGGGATTGGCGCACGCGTTTCATGTCTCATGGATCAAGATCACCCTGGGAACCGCCGTGCTGCATTTCGTGCTCGCGTTCATCGGTGTGATGATCGCCCGCAGCCGGATGCACAAATCGATGTTCGAAATGACGGGCGCGGAATTGAAGAAGGATCGCGAATGGCTCAAAAACCTGAACACGGAAAGTCGCTCCACGAACTAAGGCAGGAAGCGGCGCACTCGCGTGATCGTTTGGGTCGCGATCTGAGCGGGCTGCGTTACGAGCTGGATTTTCCGCTCAAATTCCGGAAGTCGTTTCAACGGCAGACCGTGCTCTGGATCGGCGCGGCGATCGTGGTGGGCGTCGTGCTCGCGGTGATGCCGGCGCGAACGAAAAAGGTGCGCGTTAAGGCGAAGGGCGCGAAGAGCAGAGGCGAACAGCCCAAGGAAGGAATCCTCGGAGCCGGACTCGCTCTCGGCGCGTTGAAGCTGGTCGCGACAATGCTGAAACCAACGATCACTCGATACGTCGCCAAAAAGATGAGCGGTTACGCGGCGGGCGGTGGCCCAAGACGACGCTCATAGATGTTGTAGCGACGCCACTCTGTCGGCGTAAATGCGCGCACGTATGTTAACTGGCGTCTTTACGGCGACAGAGCGCCGTCGCTACAACAAGCGCTGAAGCGCCATGAAAGTTCTCGTCGTCGAAGATGATCCGCGGATTTCCGACGTGCTCGAATACGCGCTCAAGGCCGAGGGGCACGACGTCCAAAAGGCCCAGCGCGGACGGGAAGCGATCGAAATGGCGCAGCGTTCTTCTCCGGCGCTCATCGTGCTCGACGTCGGCCTGCCGGATATCGACGGGTTCGAAGTTTGCCGCAGCGTCCGCAAGTTTTCCGATGTGCCCGTGATTTTTCTCACGTCGCGCAGCGACGAAATCGATCGCGTGGTGGGCCTGGAAATCGGCGGCGACGATTACGTGGTAAAACCGTTTAGCCCGCGCGAGCTGCTGGCGCGAATCAAAGCGATCCGGCGCCGGCACGATCGAGCGGCGTCCGCGCCAGCTGAAACTCGAGGAGAAACGGAGCTGCGCTACGGTCCGATCACGATCGATCTCGAAAAGTTCCGGGTGCGCTCTGGCAACCGCGAGATTGTCCTGACGGCGCAGGAGTTCAAGCTCCTCGAACTACTCGTTAGGCATGCGGGCCGCGTTTTCACCCGCGCCCAGGTGTTGAACCGGGCCTGGGGCGACGGAGGCCTGGTCACCGATCGAACGATCGACGTCCACGTGAAAAGTCTGCGGAAGAAATTCGGGAAATTCGATTTCATCGAAACGGTGCGCGGGATCGGGTATCGGGCCCGGGAGTTGTAAATGCGGCTGCCGGGTCTGCATAGCATCCATTGGAAGGTGTTCGTGTTTCACCTCGCGGTGCTCATTCTCCCGCTGGCTTACATTTCCTACAAGGTCCGAACCAGCATCGAGACCAGTTATCTCCACTCGACCGAGGAAGGGATGATCGATACGGCCGCGGTCGTGAGTGAATTGTATGCGCGGCTTTACGGACAGTTCGGCGCTGATTCGGAGAAAGTCGCGGCGGAGCTGTCTCGCGTTTACTCGAACCTGAACGAGACCTACGAAATCAAGGCGCGCCTATTCGGTTTTACGAGAGCGGAGGTCGATACACGGCTCCTGGTTTACGATCCGACCGGCCGCGTGATCTTCGACACGAAAGGAACCGAGACGAACCAGGATTTTTCGAAATTGGAGGATGTTCGCCAGGCGTTGAATGGCCGATACGGTTCGCGCTGGGAACTAGATAAGGCGCATCAGCGCGTAAACATTTACAGCACGCTCCCGGTTTTTGTGGACGGCAAGACCGTTGGCGCAGTGAGCGTTTCGAAATCGACGAATCGGATTCGGAATTTTATTTCGCGGTCGCTCGAGGGTTTCATTCTGCCGGGTTTGATCGCGCTCGTCCTGGCGACAGTAATGGCCTACATGCTTTCAGCTTACATCACTCGCATCATTTGGGACTTGGCGTGGCGAGCGGAACGTGTGGCGGCCGGTGAAAGCAACGTGCGGCTCGAGACCTGGACGCGGAGCGAGCTCGGGACGCTCGCGCGTGCGGTCGAGCGAATGCGCGAAAAACTCGAGGGCAAAGCTTACGTCGAACAGATGGCGACAAATCTGTCGCACGAATTGAAAACGCCGCTCGCGGCGATTCGCGGCTCCGCGGAATTACTCGAAGGTCCGGCCGGCAACGACGCCGCGGCGCGAGCAAAGTTTCTCGCGAATATTCAGAGCGAAGTGGCGCGGCTCGACCGGATCGTGAGCGAGTTATTGAAACTGTCGCGAATTGAAGCGCAACCGGCGGGCACGGAGATTCTGGCAATCGACGCGCGGCCCGCGGCGAAAGAGGTTGCCGAAACGTATCAGCGCCGCGCGGCTGATCTGGGACTCGAGTTTCGCGTCGAACTTGCGGAGAGTCCGCTGCCGATCCGCATCGCGGAGATGCAGTTGAAGCAACTGCTGACGAACCTGCTTGATAATGCCGTGCAGTTCACCGCGCGTGGACGCGCGATCAGGTTCGCCAGCCGGCGAAAAGAGAACGCCGTCGAATTCGAGGTTCGCGACGAAGGCGCGGGGATCGAACCGGAGCTGCTGCCGAAAATTTTCGATCGTTTCTTCACGACCGCGAATCCGCGCACGGGCAATCGCGGCACCGGCCTCGGGTTGGCGATCGCGAAGTCAATCGCGACCGCGAGTGGCGGCACGATTTCCGTGGAAAGCGAATTGGGTCGCGGCAGCGTCTTCGTGGTGAGTTTTCCAGCAGCCTAACGAATCGAAACTTCATCGAAGTTTCACCGCAGCTTCATCATGCCTTCACAGTCCCGTTCGAATCTAGGGCATGTTTACACGGATTCTTGCGGGACTCGCCCTCGTGCCATTCGCGACTTCTTTGTTCGCGGCCGAGGCAGTTCGACCACCCGATCTTAACTCGGGGCAGGTCACGCTGCCGTATCCGGAATTAAAAGCTCTCTGGCAATCAGCTAATCGCGAGACGCCGGCAAAACGGAAGCCGCCGGTCGAAGCCGCGCTTCTTTCTGCTCGTTATCAACTGATCCTCAAAGGCGATCTCGCGGCGGGCGTGGTGGAATACGAGGTCGAAACTTTCACCGACGAATGGATCGCCATTCCGCTCCTCGGCGCCCAAACAGGGCTGGACGAGATCGAGCCGGCCGACGTGCAGTTGATTGTCCGCGAAGGTCATTACGCCTTGGTCACGAATCGTCCTGGCAAACAAAAGCTGCGTTTGAAGTTTGCGGTGAAGGTAAGCGCGGGCACGGACGGAACGCATTTCGCGCTGGTCGCATCGCCCGCCGCCATTAACACGCTTTCCGTGGCGGGTCTTCCCAAAAAACAGACGTTGCGGGTCGTCGATGCAACTCAGCTTTCGGCTGATAAGGATCGCATCAACTTCCGTTTGCCGGCGGTGGACCGCATCGAATTCCAAATCCTGCCCGAACAGAGTGGGGTACCGCCGGCCCCAAGTCTGCCATTAGTGGAAATCGCGCAAGCTGTGGTGGAAACCGCGACGGCGAAAACGCGCATCGTTGCGGACGGAGCGTTGTTGACTGAGATCACCTACGATATTCGCCACGAGCGCGCGCTGCCTTGGATTGTGAACCTTCCCGAAGGGAGCGAATTGCTGGAGGCGAAGATCGACGGCCAGCCGGTAAAACCGATCGATCGCGGAGAGCGCACTTTGGAATTCGCGCTGTCGTCGGGCAAAGAACTGAGCGCCGTTTTCATTTCCTACACCGAGAAGAAACCGCCATTCAAGCCTGTCTCCGGACAACTCGCAGTTGAGCTTCCGCAAACCGACCTCCTCATGCATTCGCTGGACTGGGAACTACGGATCCCGGTCACGTACGAGATCGCGGCCTTCGAGGGCAACGTCGAGTCAGCGCCTTGCGCGAAGACCGACGCAACCTCCCGCGTCATCCCGCTCCACAAAGAGTTATGCAAAAACGAACGGCCTCGCGCCGAGTTCTTCTACCAGAAACCGCCACCTAACAAGTGATCCTGATGAGACTGACCCACATCGAAAAACGGCTCGAGCGCCTGATGACATCGCGTTCGAAACGCCGTCGCTCTTCCATCCGCAAAACCAAACTCCGCAAAAGAAAGGTAACCCGTTCATGACATTCCAACGACTTCTCGCCATCGGCTTAATCATCGTCTGCACTGCCGTCGGCTGGTTTATTCTCGGCTCGAGCGTGCTCGTGCGTTCCGGCGTTTCGCTCAGCAACTGCGGTCCGTCTGTGACGGGTGGGTGGGGGCCGGTCATGCTCCAGGCGCATCCGGTTACTTATTACAATTCACCTGGAAGCGCGGACGGACGGCACTTGGTTCAGCCGTCACAGAGCGATGTCACGGTCGATCTGCGTTATGAGCCGAAGAAGAAAGGGTTGCTCTGGTATCGCACTTACCTCGTCGATTTCCGCGGCGAATACAGCATCCAGAATCCGACGCAGATTACGCAGACGATTTATGTGCGATTCGAATTTCCGGCGGCGGATGCGAGCTACAGCGACTTCCTGTTCGCAATCGACGGCAAACCCGCAACGGGAAATAATAAAACGGCCGAAGGAATCACCGACGCGGTGACGCTGGCGCCGGGCGCGACCGCGAAGTGTGTCGTCGCTTACAAATCGCGCGGTACGGAGCGCTGGGGTTACACTTTTGGGAATACGTCGCGGATCCAGAATTTTCGGCTTGCGATGACGACGGACTTTTCCGAATTCGATTTTCCCGCCGGCACAGGCTCGCCCACTGAGCGGACGCGCACATCGAGCGGCTGGCACTTCGTCTGGTCGTATCCCGACGTAATCAACGCGCAAAGCATTGCGATGGGGATGCCCTCGGTGGCAAACCCGGGACCGGTCGCATCGCGGATGTCTTTTTTCGCGCCGGTGTCGCTTCTCTTCTTTTTCTCGGTGCTCGTCCTGATGGGCATGGTCTGGCGCATCAGTCTGCACCCGATGAATTATTTCTTCCTCGCGGCCGGCTGCTTCGCCTTCCAATTGCTCTTCGCTTATCTCGTCGACTTGATTCCGCTGGCGCTGGCATTCGCGATTTCGGCCGTGGTCTCACTCGCGCTCGTCTGCGGTTACTTGCTGGCAGTTACCGGCCGGCGCTTCGCTCAGCTCGGAGCGATTGCGCAATTCGCCTACATGATCCTGTTCAGTTACAGCTTCTTTTTCGACGGACTCACCGGCCTGACGATCACGATCGGCGCGATCGTGACCCTGGCGTTATTGATGGCTGCGACGGCGCGCGTGAATTGGGCGGAGAAATTTGGATCAAAGACCGTCCTGCGCGGAGTGCCGCCGCCGATTCCCGGCGTAACGGGATGAGGGCTTACTTGTCCTGCCCGAAGCGCGTGCTTAACTTCGCGCCATGTTGAATCGCAAATTTTGCCTGTCCTTCATCTTCATTGGCCTAACGAGTGGCGCATTTGCCGCCGCCGACTGGGAAACCGATTACGAAAAAGCGTTGGCAAAGGCCACGACCGAGAACAAGCGAGTGCTTCTCGATTTTACCGGCTCGGATTGGTGCGGACCATGCATCAACCTGCGGAAGCGGGTGCTTTCCAGCAAGGAATTTGCCGCCTACGCCGCGAAGAACCTGGTCCTCGTGGAGATCGATTATCCCCAGCAAAAAAAACAATCGGCCGAATTGAAGAAGCAGAATGAGAAGCTGAGCAAGGAGTATGGCATCGACGCGAAAGGATTCCCAACCATCGTCTTGCTCGATTCTAATGGAAGAGTGATGCGCGAATTCACAGGTTACGATGGCGAGGCGAGCGCCGCGATCATCGCGTGGATCGAGGGTAAGCGAAAGATGTGACGACGGATTCCTTGCGCGCATTGCTGGCGCACGCGATCGATTACGCCGGACTTTTTCCGCCGGCCAGCCTGGCGCTTGAACCCGCCCTGCGGAATTACGCGGATTACATTCGGACGCCGGACGTCTGGATGCTCGGCGCGTTTATTCTTCCGGTCGCGGAATTCGGCGCGGCGGCACGCGGGCTCTCCCAGTTCGACGGCAATTATCGGCTACGCATCTCCGCGCTGGGGCCGAAGACAGATAACGCCGAGACTTTTCAGGCCTCGCTGGTCGCAGCGATGGAGTTGATCGCAGCGTTTCGCTCCACGTCTGGGGACGCGGCTGTGATCGACCAATTCGAGATGCCGCTTCCGGCCAATGTCAGCACGGATACATTTAAGATGATCCGGAGGACGATGGATCCTCAGCTGCGCACGTTTTGGGAAGCGCCGGCGGAAACGGCTGAGCGCGCGATTAAATTAATTGCGGACAACAATCGGGCTCATGCCGGCGGCAAACTCGGTTTCAAACTGCGGACGGGCGGCGTAACCGCGAACGCGTTCCCGTCCTCGGCCGAGATCGCGGGAGCGTTGATGGCGGCTGGCACCCATCAGGTGTCGATCAAATTCACGGCTGGCCTGCATCATCCGGTGCGCAGTTTTCACCGGAGCGTTCAGACGAAGATGCACGGCTTTCTCAACGTGCTCGGCGCCGGCGTTCTCGGGCACGAACATGACTGGACGGAAAAACAATTCGCCGAGATGCTCGAGGACGAAGACGCCTCCTCGTTCTCCTTCGCCGAAGATTTTTTCGCGTGGCGCGATTGGAAAGTCGCGACGGAGCGCGTCGCGGCTCATCGCGAATCAGTGACGTCTCTCGGCAGCTGCAGCTTCGATGAGCCGCGCGAAGATTTGCGAGCGCTGAATCTCTTGTAAGGTAGGGACGCTTCTCCGAAGCGCTATGAAATCGTTCATCGATGTCGCGGCTGATTCGCATTTCCCGATCCAGAATTTGCCCTTCGGTATTTTCAAACCCGCGAATGCAACGGCGCGGGTCGGCGTAGCGATCGGTGATCTCGTGCTCGATCTTTCCATGCTGGAGGAGCGCGGCCATTTTCGTTCGCCAGAGTTTGGGAGCGACCCGGTCTTTTCCGCGGACGCGTTGAATTCGTTTCTCGCTCTCGGCCGGCCGGCGTGGCGCAAAGCGCGCAAAGTGATTCAGCATTTGCTCGACAGCGAAACGGCGACGTTGCGCGACGACGTAGAACTGCGCGGCCGCGCATTCCATTCGCAGAAAGAAGTCACGATGCTACTCCCGGCGCGCATCGGTGATTACACGGATTTTTATTCGTCGTATCACCACGCTCACAATGTCGGCACCATGTTGCGCGGTCCGGAGAACGCGCTTATGCCGAATTGGAAATGGCTGCCGGTCGCCTATCACGGACGGGCCAGCTCCATCGTCGTCAGCGGAACGGATGTGCGGAGGCCGAAGGGCCAGATCAAACCGCCTGACGCCGCGGCGCCGATCTTCGGTCCCACGCGCAGTTTCGATTATGAGCTGGAGACTGCGTTCCTCATCGGCCCCGGAAACGCGCTCGGCACTCCGGTTCCGATCGATCGTGCCACCGACCACATTTTTGGGCTGGTCCTGATGAACGATTGGAGCGCGCGCGATGTGCAGGCGTGGGAATACCAGCCGCTCGGCCCGTTTCTCGCCAAGAACTTTTGCACGAGCATTTCGCCGTGGGTCGTTACGCTGGAGGCGTTGGAGCCATTTCGGAGAGCGCTGCCGGTGCAGGATCCCGAGCCGCTACCGTACTTGCGTCGGCCTAACGACTTCACCTACGATATCCAACTGGAAGCAACTTTGGGAACACCATCGCTCGCCAGTCCGCACGTCATTACCCGGACCAATTTTCAGAACCTTTACTGGAGCATTTCGCAGCAGCTCACCCATCACGCGATCAACGGCTGCAATCTCCAGCCGGGCGATTTACTCGCGAGCGGCACAATCAGCGGGCCCACCGAAGAATCGCGAGGCTGCATGCTGGAATTGACGTGGCGCGGCGCGAAGCCGCTCGCGTTGCCCAACGGCGAAAGCCGGAAGTGGCTCGAGGATGGCGATCGTCTAACGATTTCCGGCTGGGCGCAGGGTGACGGTTACAGGCTCGGTTTTGGGGAAGTTACGGGGCAAATCTTACCCGCCGCCTAACGACCGGTTTTTCGGCAGAACCGGTTGCGATTGAGTCGTTTTAGGGAACGGCTCTTGCTATAATTTCCATAATTCGCGGCCGTTTCTCCTAGGCCGAATTGCAGTCATGAAAACTAAAAATCAAACAATGAAATTATCCATTATTAAATACCTAAACACGGCCGGCTTGATCGGTCTCTCCGCGGCTGTGACCGCGCTCGCAGAACCGACGCCATCGCCAACCCCGACCTCCACTCCGCATACCGAGCCTTCGGCATCGCCAACGCCGAGCGGTACGCCGCGGTCCTACCCGACCCCGACGCCGACGCCTCATTCTGAGCCGACGCCCAGCGCCACTCCGACGCCGGGTGACGATCACGGCGAAGTGAGTTTGCGGGGCTTTTACGGAACCACGTCGCCAGGATCGTTGATGGTCTTTTACATCGAGAAAAATACGCACATCCAGATTCATCAACTGGATGTAACGGGACAAGTCGTCGGCTTCGCCGAGGGGCCGCTCTACAATGGCTACTTCTCGCTCACGCTAACCACCGGACCGGGGATCGTCGGCAAAGCCACCGCGGACGGTATTACCTTTACGCTGGGCGGAAAATCATTCCAAGCGTGGCGGTTCTCGACGTTCGGAACCGATTCCAACATCGCTGGTGGCTACTTCGGAGTGGCGCACGGGCCGACGGGCGAAAGCCAGGTGATGTTCATCATCGACTCGAACAAACACATCATCATGATTCAGCGCACAGGCACGCTGCTGAGTGGTGGGTTTGGGACGGTAACGCCGCCAGCCTCGCCGACGGCTCCATACACGTTCACACTCGGAAGCTCTATTGGCAGCACTACTCCGATAACCGGCAGTTTCACAATCACGGAGGGTGTCTTCACCGGTATCTTCCAAACGAGCGCCGGAACATTCACCGTGAACACGTTTAAGAGTTCGGTCTTCCATCATATGGCGAATATCTCGACGCGCGGTCTCGTCGGGACCGGCCAGGGCCAACTTATCGGCGGCTTCATCATTACTGGTGGACCGAAGCTGGTGATGATTCGAGCGATGGGGCCATCGCTCGCCGCGGTGGGCGTCTCGCCAGCCTTGGCGAATCCTACTCTCACTCTCTATGCGGGCGGAAATCAGCTGGCCGCAAATGACGATTGGAAAACGAACACCAACGTGGCCGACATCATCGCGAGCGGCATCGCGCCGACTGATGACCTGGAGGCAGCGTTGCTGATTCGTCTCGAGCCGGGCGCTTACACCACAGTAGTAAGCGGCGTGGGCGACACGACCGGCATCGGGCTCGTGGAAGTCTACGAAGTCGGTTCCGACTAAACTAATTATCCTCCGAACAACGAAGGCCTCGCGTCGTTCCCGGCGCGGGGCCTTTTGTTTTCTTCATGAATTAAAGCTGCGCGATGCTGTCGACCATGCGCTCGCGCTGCTTCGCGTCGGGGAGCCGACCGGTACCCGCCTGCATGTTATCTTCCAAATGGCGAATGTTAGCGGTCGCGGGAATGGCACAAGTCACTGCTGGATGCGCGACGATCCATTTCAAAAGGAACTGAGCCCAGGAACGGCATTCGAATTCGGCCGCCCAATCCGGCAATGGTTTTTGACGAACCTGCGAAAACATTTCGCCGCCGCCAAAGGGCCGGTTGGCGAGAACTGCTACGCCGCGATCCTGGGCGAGGGGAAGAATTTCCTTCTCAGCCTCACGTTCGCCTAACGAGTAGTTGATTTGGACAAAGTCGACTTTCTCGGTTCGAAGCAGTTTCGCGACTTCGGGATAAGCGCTGGAAGTATAGTGAGTAATCCCAACATACCGGACGCGGCCTTGTTCTTTCCAGGAACGCAAAGTGGCGAGGTGCGTCCGCGCATCGACGAGGTTATGGACCTGCATCAGGTCCAGCCGCTTTGTCTGCAGTTTTGAAAACGACCTTTCCATCGACGCGATGCCTTCCTCCTTGCCAGTCGTCCAGACTTTGGTAGCGAGAAATAGCGCCTCGCGCAGACCGAGCTTTGCGGCGATGTCGCCGATGACTTCTTCGGCGCGGCCATACATCGGCGAGGAATCCACGACCCGGCCGCCGAGGGCAACGAAGCGCGCCAGCACTTGTTCGAGTGGCTGACGTTCGGCTGCCCCCGGACCAACATCAAAAACCTGCCAGCTGCCGAGACCGATGACGGGAAGCTTTTCGCCGGATAACGGAAGAGCGCGCTGTAACAAATTGGTTCTTGATTCCTCCGCAGCCATCGCATTTCTCGCCAATAACAAACCTGCCGCCGATCGGACCACCAAACGCGCCGCTTGCCGTCGCGACATCGACTTCATGTCAGTACCGAAATTGGTAATTGGCTCCGGATAGGTTACCGACGTGAGTCAACCCACCCGCCATCATGACATAGCCGCGCAACTTCCGCTGGTCGCGCTTCGAAACAAAGATGCCGCCATCGTGACCATAGCTTCCGCCAAAGGAGTGCTGATAAACCTTGCCCGGCGCGCGATAGTAATAACCATTCCGGTCTTGAGTTTCGAGTGAGTAAAGACCCCGCGGGAAATGAATCGTTCCGGCGGAAGTATTGGAAATCAGTTCGATGAATGGGGGCGCGCTGGTCGAGGAAGTAACTGGTTGCCGCCGGTCGGTGCCGCCGCAGCCGGCGAAAAGAAACGCCACGAGAACAGCTGCGATGGCGCGATCCAAAGTGCGCATTGGGCAACTGATCGCGTAAGGCGACGCGCGTCAATTCGAATCGCAAGGTTGCCTTTGCCGGCAACGCCGACCATGATTTCGCTCGCATGACATCGAGTACTCGCAGAAATTTCATCAAGGTCGCGGCGGCAGCCGGGGGAGCAATGAGTCTGGGAATTGCGTCGCGAGGAAACGCTGCCGATAAACCAAAGCCATTGCGGATTCTTATTCTTGGCGGCACCGGATTTACGGGCCCGTTTCAAGTTCGCTACGCTTTGGAGCGCGGCCACAAGATCACGGTATTCAATCGCGGTAAGAGCCATCCCGGCGAATTGCCGAAGGAAGTCGAGCAACTCATCGGCGATCGCAACGGCCAGCTCGACGCGCTCAAGAATCGACAATGGGATGTGGCCATCGATAATCCTACTTCCGTTCCGGTTTGGGTGCGCGACGCCGGACAAATCCTGAAAGGGAACGTCGATCGCTATGTGTTTATCTCGACGATTTCTGTCTACGGCGACACCAGCAAAGCCAACATCAACGAAGACGCGCCGCTGGCAAAGTACACGGGACAAGACGCGATGAAGGAAACGCGCGATAGCATCATCGCATCGAAGTTCCAACTTTATGGGCCGCTCAAGGCGCTTTCCGAACAGGAAGCGGAAAAGTGGTTTCCTAAACAAACATTAATCGTTAGGCCGGGCCTCATCGTCGGACCGCGCGACGAATCGGATCGCTTTACTTATTGGCCGGTGCGAATCGATCGGGGCGGCGAAGTTCTTGCGCCGGGCACGCCATCCGATCCGGTTCAGTTCATAGACGGCCGTGACTTGGCAGAATGGGTTATCCGCATGGTCGAGCAACGGGAGACTGGCGTCTATAACGCAACCGGTCCGGATAAGACGCTTGGAGTAGGCGCCATGCTGGAAGGCATCAAGACGGCGAATAATTCGAAAGCGAATTTTACGTGGGTGGATGCCGACTTTCTTGAAGCGCGGAAAGTCACTCCCTGGGGCGACATGCCGGTCTGGGTGCCGCCACGCGGTGAAGAAGGCGGCATGGGCCGGATCAACATTCAACGCGCCCTGGGCAAGGGCCTGACATTTCGTCCTTTGGCCATGACCGCGCGAGATACGCTGGCCTGGTTCAAGTCGCAGCCATCAGAACGACAGAAACTAAAGGCCGGAATAACTCCGGAACGCGAAGCGGAGGTGTTGGCTGCGTGGCATAAGGCGAAGAGCTAGGCTGTTTCGCTTTGAAGCACACTTAGCGTCCGATATCTTCATTCCATAGCTCAGGGCATTCGGCGATAAAGCTTCGCATCATCTCGACGCATTCCGGCAGGTCCAGGTCGATCACTTCGACGTCGTGAGAGCGCATGAAGTCGGAAGCGCCGGCAAAGGTTCGGCTTTCGCCGACGATTACTTTTTTGATGCCGAATTGCACCACCGCGCCGGCGCAAAGATAACAAGGCATGAGAGTCGAATAGAGCACGGTGCCATGAAAGCTGCCAATCCGTCCGGCCTGACGCAAACAATCGATTTCGGCGTGGGTGATCGGATCGTTTTCCTGGACCCGCTGGTTGTGGCCAACAGCTAGTAAGCGGTTCTCCCGCACCAGGGCGGAACCGATCGGGATACCACCTTCAGCGCGGCTTTTCTGCGCTTGCACGATGGCCGCGCGCATGAAGGTATCGACGATCGACATAACGAAAAATGGGCGGTGAGGGTTTCGAACCCCCGACCTACTGGGTGTAAACCAGCCGCTCTACCACTGAGCTAACCGCCCGAAGTGCGCGAACTATAACCACGCTATCAACCATACGCCTACCGAAATTTTCTTTACGTTGATCCAGTAACTAAAAGGTTGTTTATAACTAACCAAGTTATTTCGCTTGCAGTTCCGGTACGGGGAGCTATCTACTGGCACCATGGACCTATCTCTTCAACAACTAACGCAAGCGATTTCGATCAGAAAGCAAATCAGCGCGCTCGAACAACGGTTATCTACTTTGTTCGGCGGCTCAACCACTTCTAGTGGCGGTGGGAAGCGGCGTGGTCGCCGTCGTGCCGGTGGCGGCCGTCGTCGGATGTCTGCCGCTACTCGTGCTAAACTCGCGGCCGCGGCTCGCGCGCGCTGGGCGAAACGCAAAGGAACGACCGCAGCTGCCCCGGCAGCTAAGGGACCGCGTCGTCGTCGTCGTGGCCTAACCGCTGCCGGTCGGAGGAAACTCTCGGAATCAATGAAGGCCCGTTGGGCTGCCCGTCGGAAAGCTGGCGGTGGCGCAACCAAGGCAGCGCCGAAGAAGAAGAATCGCGGTCTTACCGCGGCTGGCCGGCGGAAGCTTTCGGAAGCGATGAAGGCACGCTGGGCTGCTCGCAGAAAAGCGGCTGGAAAAAAGTAAGGCTTTAGTTTCGGTTTTCGCATCAACGCGAGCTGTGCTTCGACGCGCAGCTCGCGTTGTTTGCTTTCTAGTTCTGACCAACCCAGCCGGCGGGCGCTATTACCTCCCAGCGCTCTCGAATTGTCGCGAACTCAGCTTCAGACAGCGGCCCGTGCTCGACCATTCTTGCGTTTTCCTTCCAGCGCTCCGGCTTTGTCGTTCCGACGATGGCGGTGTGAACGCCGGTTACGCTTAGCGTGAAACGTAAAGCGTGGGCCACGGAATCTTCCATCGGAAGGTCGTGAATAAAGTCGTAGCGCAGCTTGTTTAGCCGTTCCCAGTAGACGTGATGATAAGAGGAGATGGGCTTATGGCTGTCTTTCCAGACGACGTTTGCGATCGGGCGTTTGGCGATAACACCCATCCCTTTCTCGCGCGCCAACGGTAGCAGCAGGTCGATCGCTTCCTGGTCCGCAATATTGATTGATGTCTGCAAAGAATCGAACACACCCGTTTCCACCGCATAACGCGCAGCCGGTCCGTCGCCGCTGTAACCGATATAGCGCGAATAGCCCTTAGCCTGCGCGGTCTGGAGCGCTTCGATGGCTTCTCCTTTTCGAAGCACGGCTTCGGAGCAACTATGAAGCTGGATCAGATCCAGATGATTCGTGCGCAACCGGCGCAAGCTTCGCGCAATGCTTTCCAGCAAAGAATCACGCGACCAGTCTTCACTTCCGATGCCGCGAGGATGGCCGCATTTCGTAAAGAGATAATAGTCGTTACGCCGTTCGCCGACTGCCTTTCCGATGAGTTCTTCGCTGCCTTCATAGCACTCGCCCGTGTCGATAACATTCAATCCGGCATCGAGCGCTCCCTTGAGAAGGCGAGCGACAGTTTCCTCGGTCACTCCTTCAAAGCCGATCTCGGCGCCGCCGAACCCAAGAACCGATACCTGCATATCGGTGTTCCCAAACTGGCGCTTTTCCATTCCTGAATTGTAGGGCGTTTCTGGGAAAGGCCAATCGCGCTCTGGCTAGAAAACGAGTCGCGTCTTGCCCGAACCTTTTGTGATTCGCCCAATTGGTTTGGCCTTCAACAGGCGTGCGACCTTCTCGGCATTGTTTCCTGCAACAACAGCCACCATCCCGATTCCCATGTTGAACACTTGATACATTTCCGAGCGATCGACCTTTCCTTTTTCCTGAAGGAACTGAAAGATTGGCGGGACGCGCCAGCTCTTTGTCTCGATGAGCGCGTCGCAGTTCTTTGGCAAAACGCGCGGGAGGTTATCGATGAGTCCGCCACCTGTAATGTGAGCGAGGCCATGAATTGTTCCAGGTGGAAGCCTGGCAAGCCGCGGCTGGTAGTTAGGATGAACACGAAGAAGTTCGTCACCTAAAGAACGTTTCAATCCCGGCAGCCGGGAACCTGGCCTTAACATTAGCTGGTCGAAGAGAATCTTGCGAGCAAGCGAATAGCCATTCGTATGCAAACCATTTGAAGGCAGCCCGAGAACTATGTCGCCCTGGCGGATTTTACGCCCATCTATCAGGTTCGCGCGATCCACGACGCCCACGATGCAACCAGCGAGATCGTATTCACCCTTGCGATACATCCCGGGCATTTGCGCCGTCTCTCCGCCGATCAAAGCACAACCAGCCGCGCGACAGGCCTTCGTAAAACCAAAGAGCAATTGGTCGAACACGCGTGGTTCCAGCTTCTCCGCGCCGATGTAATCGAGAAAAAAAAGCGGGCGCGCGCCGAGAACGGCAATGTCGTTCACGCAGTGGTTTACGAGATCCGCGCCTACGGTGTTGTGGCGGTTCATCGCAAACGCGATCTTCAGTTTGGTTCCTACGCCATCTACGCTTGCCACGAGAACGGGCTGGCGCGTTCCGGAAAAGTTTGGCGCGAAGAGTCCTCCAAAGCCGCCGACCTTGCCCAGAACCTCAGGACCATGTGTGCTTCTGACTCGCGATTGTATCCGGCGCTTGACCAGGTTACCGAGATCAACGTCCACGCCGGCGAGCGCGTAAGCTTTCTTCTTTTTGTTATCCGCAGATTGCACAGATTAGCGCAGATTATTTCTGAATAGAATCTGTGTAAATCTGCGTCATCTGCGGATCACTTCAGATTGGCGAACAAATCCGGATGCGCTTCTTCGGCGGCAAGCGCTTTGGAGCGGCCTTCGCGTTTTTCCATGATGTATTTATCCAGCTCCGGATCGACCGGCAGCGGATAGTTGCCGGTAAAACAAGCCAGGCAAAACTTGTTTATCGGTTTGCCGGTCGCGCGAACCATTCCGTCAACATCCAGGTAGCCCAGGCTATCCACCCCGAGATACTTGCAGATCTCATCCATCGGCATCTGGTTCGCGATCAGTTTTTCCGGATCGGGAAAATCGATTCCGTAATGGCAGGCGAACCGGTGCGGCGGACAACTCACCCGCATGTGGACTTCCTTCGCACCGGCTTCGCGAAGATTCACGACGCGCGCGCGCGCCGTCGTTCCACGAACGATCGAATCATCCACGACGACTACACGCTTACCTTCCACTGCCTCCTTGATGAGATTCAGCTTTACGCGCACATCAAAATCGCGAATCAGCTGACTGGGCTGGAGAAAGGTGCGCCCGATGTAGTGATTGCGGACAAACGCGTGCTCGTAAGGAATGCCGAGCTCATGCGCGAACCCGAGCGCCGCGTAGTTACCCGAGTCTGGCACCGGCACCACAATGTCCGCTTCGACCGGATACCTTCGCGCCAGCTCGCGTCCCATCTGGGTGCGGACCTTCGCGACATTCACGCCGCCGAGGATGCTGTCCGGTCGCGCGAAATAAACGTACTCGAACATGCAAAACGCTTCTTCTTCCTCGCGGAACGGCCATTCCGAGCGAATGCCTTCGTCGCTAATGATCACCACTTCGCCGGGCCGGACCTCGCGAATGTATTCGGCGTGGACGAGATCGAACGCGCAGGTTTCAGACGCGAGAATGTAAGCGCCGTCGAGTTTGCCGAGAACGAGCGGCCGGAAGCCGAACGGATCGCGCACGCCGATGATTTCGCGCTCGCTCATTATAATTAGACTGAACGCGCCTTCGAGCCGGCGGAGCACGCTCAACGGGGTGCCGCCGTTCTTCGACGGCTGCGCGAGCAGATGCGGAATGATCTCGCTATCAGCCGTGGTTTGGAAAATGGAGCCTTTGCGTTCCAGTTCGTCGCGGAGAACAGCGGCGTTGATCAGGTTCCCATTGTGCGCCACGGCGATCTGGCCGCGGAAGCAATCGACCACGAACGGCTGCGCGTTTTTCAACGTGCTCGATCCGGTCGTGGAATAACGAGCGTGGCCCAGCGCGCGCGTTCCTTTCAACTGTTCCAATTCCTCGGCGCCGAAAACCTGCGAGACCAGGCCCATGTCGCGATGCAATTGGAAGGTCGAGCCGGGGCCGTTGCTCGTGACAATGCCGGCGCTTTCCTGCCCGCGATGCTGGAGCGCGAAGAGGCCGTAATAGGCGAGCACCGCCGCATTCGGATGGCCGAAGACCGCGAAAATGCCGCATTCGTGCTGGGGAAACGCCAGCGCGGGGTGCTCGGAATTCATGGTCGGCTCGTGCGGCATCGTACGCACAGCATCCGCTAATCGAAACGCGAATCAACGATCTTCACAAACCGCGGATCGGTTCCGCTTCGCTCTCGACGGCGCGCCGGATCGCGTTGAACCAGTCGTCGTAAATTTCGGCGAGCGGCCAGGAAAATTCGTTGATCGAAAGTGCGTCGCCGCCAACCGCGCCGAGTTTTTGGTGCGGAATATTTTTCGCGTGGAGCTTCGCAAGAATTTGTTCCGCGTCATTTGGCGCGCACGAAATCACGATCCGCGATTGCGACTCGTTGAACAAAACTGTAGCCGCGGCCTGGTGGACCGCGTCATCGAATTCAATCCGCGCCCCGAGCATTCCATCCGGATTGAAACACGCTTCCGCGAGCGCGACCGCCAGTCCTCCCTCCGAACAATCATGGGCGCTGCGCACCATACCAGCGCGAATTAATTCGCGGACCGAATTCTGCACGGCCAGCTCACGCTCGACGTCGAGCCGCGGCGGCACTCCAGCTTTGCGCCCGTGACAAACTTTTAGAAATCGACTTCCGCCAAGTTCGTTCCCGATTTCGCCCACCAAAATAATCACGTCGCCCTCGGACTTGAAGAATTGCGTCGTGACATGTTCTTCTTTCTCGATCAATCCGACCATCGCGACGGTCGGCGTCGGATCGACCACGCCGGCCGGGCTCTCATTATATAGAGAGACGTTGCCGCCGACGACCGGCGTGCCGAACGCGCGGCACGTTTCAGCTATGCCCTCGACCGCCTCGCGCAATTGCCAGAAATTTTCCGGCTTGTAGGGATTGCCGAAATTCAAATTGTCGGTGACGGCGAGGGGCATCGCGCCGGAGCAGGTGAGATTGCGGGCGGCTTCGGCCACCGCGATCCGTCCGCCTTCGCGCGGATCGAGCGCGCAATAGAGCGAATTACAATCCGTCGTCGCTGCCAGAATCTTGTTCGCTTCGCGGACTCGAAACACCGCCGCGTCCGAACCTGGCCTAACGACCGTGCCAGTCCGGACCATGTGATCGTATTGCCGATAGACCCAATTCTTGGACGCGATTGTCGGATCGCGCAGCAACAGCCGAAGATCATCAACCACAGAGGACACACAGCTCACAGAGATTTTCTTCAGGAACTCTGTGTCCTCCGTGATCTCTGTGGTGATCTTCTTCGCGTCGCGCGAATACAGCGGCGCTTCATCCGCGAGCGGCTTCGCGGGAATCTCGGCGGCGAGGGAGCCGTTGTTCCGCACCCGCATCATTCCGTCATCCGTCACGCGCCCGATCTCCGCACAGGGCACGTCCCACTTCTCGAAAATTCCGCGTACGACATTTTCGCGGCCGCGCTTTGCGATGATGAGCATTCGTTCCTGCGATTCGCTGAGAAGAATTTCGTACGGCGTCATGCCCGGTTCGCGTTTGGGAACGTTCGCCAGATCGATCTCCACCCCGGTTCCGCCGCGGCTCGCCGTCTCGCACGTCGAACAGGTCAGTCCCGCGGCGCCCATGTCCTGAATCCCGGCGACAGCATCGGTCGCGAGAAGTTCGAGACACGCTTCGAGAAGCAGCTTTTCCTTGAACGGATCGCCCACTTGCACCGCAGGCCGATCCTGTTTCGATTCCTCCGTCAGTTCGCGGGAAGCGAAGGCCGCACCCGCCAATCCATCTCGTCCCGTCTCGGCGCCGACATAGAAGACCGGGTTTCCCACGCCACTCGCCGCGCCGCGCGCGAGTTGTTCGTGGCGCAGAGCACCGAGACAAAAAACATTCACGAGCGGATTGCCTTCAAAGCTTTCGTCGAAATAAATTTCGCCGCCGATCGTCGGCACGCCGATGCAATTGCCGTAATGCGCAATCCCGGCGACAACGCCGCTGAACAATCGCCGGTTTCTTTTCACATTTGGCGAGTCGCCTGTGATGGGGCCGAACCGGAGGGAGTTCAGGCAAAATTCCGGCCGCGCCCCCATTGTGAAAATATCGCGAATGATTCCGCCCACGCCGGTCGCTGCTCCCTGGAACGGTTCGATCGCGCTCGGATGATTGTGGCTCTCGATCTTGAACGCGACGGCCCAGCCGTCGCCGATATCGACGACGCCGGCATTTTCTTCGCCGGCCTTCACCAAAATATTCGGGCCCGTCGTCGGAAATTTTTTCAATTCGCGCCGCGAATTTTTGTAGGAACAATGCTCGCTCCACATCACGGAAAAAATTCCGAGCTCGGTGAAATTTGGTTCGCGCCCGAGAATTTTTCTTATGCGTTCGAACTCTTCCGGCTCGAGGCCATGCTGCTTCACGAGCTCGGGAGTGACGATGGGATCGGACGCAACAGCCATGCTTGGCGCACGTTAGCGAATGTGACGAGGCGCTCAACCCGCGAAAGATTTTCCGCGCATTCGCGAGATAGAAATTTCGTTGAATACGAGCCGCGCGGAGGCTGTCTAACCTTTCACTGGCGCCGCCTTTTTCAGGGCCGTCCAGATTGGGGTCTGGATACAAAACCAGACCAAATCAAAACATCAACATGGAAGGGAACATCATGAAAAAGAGCATCCTTATTCTGGCTTGCGCGGCGATCGCGCCTTTTGCTTTCGCGCAGACAAGCACAACGACAACGGAGTCGAACACCACAAAGACCAATCCAGTGGCGAGCACGACTGAAACCACTACTACGACGACATCGACCGATGGAACCGTCACGACTTTCGAGCCGGGCAAGACCATCGTCGTTCGCCGGACCGGTGCGGACGGTCCAATCAGCTATCTGCTGGGTAAGACAGTCCGCTACGTGAACCGCGAAGGCGCTGAGATCAAGGCCGAAAGGATCAGGCCGGGAACGCGCGTGCACGTTTATTATGACGGCACCGGCGAGACCCGCACGGTGAATCGCGTCATGGTCGACGAATAAGCGTTAACGAAACAATAACCGAGAAGCCGCAGGTTCCGTGTGAATCTGCGGCTTTTCATTTTCAAGCCGGGCGGTCACGATCGCCGCCCATGGCTGTCGACATCAGCACGATCGCGAATGTAGCGACGGCGGTCACGGTGCTGACCGGCGTGATCTTCGGATGGTTCGAAGTCCGCCATCTCCGTCGGGAACGCGAAGAGCGCGCTGCCTTCGAGTTGCTTCATACGATGCTGACGAGCGAATGGCTCCGCTCCGCCGTGTTCATCGTCGCCGCCTTCCGCGATTGGAAGCCGTAGAGTTGCGTTTGCGGCCCAAATCGCAGACCGTTGCCCGTGGCTTTTGACCTGAAGGAAATCATCGCGGCGCGGCTGGGAGAAAATTACCAGCTTCATGAGCGCCATCTGAACCGGACGCTTGTCGCGGCCCAGCGCGTCATCGGTTTCGACAAAGTCTATGCGCGGGCGGAAGGCGCATATCTCTACGACATGGATAACGCCGCCTACCTCGACTTTCTGAGCGGCTACAGCGTTTTCAACATTGGGCGGAATCATCCGGCGATTAAGAAAGCGATCCGCGACGTGCTCGACCTCGATCTGCCGAATATGGTGCAGATGGATTGCTCGCTTTTGAGCGGGCTTCTCGCGGAAGCGATCACGAAACGGACGCCGCCGCATCTCGACGCAGTTTTCTTTTGCAATTCCGGCACCGAAGCGATGGAAGGCGCGCTGAAATTTGCGCGCGCGGCGACGCAACGAAAACGCGTGATCTCACTCGAGGGCGCGTTTCACGGGCTGAGTCTGGGATCGCTTTCCTTGATGGGCTGCGAAAGTTTCACGGAAGGTTTCGGGCCGCTGATGGAAGGATTCGAAACGCGAGTCGCGTTGGACGACCTCGCCACGCTCGAACGCGAGCTGGCCAAGCGCGACGTCGCCGCGTTCGTCATCGAACCTGTCCAGGGTAAAGGCTGCAAATCGCCGCAGACCGATTTCTTCGAGCAGGCGCAGCAGCTTTGTCGCAAGTACGGAACGCTCCTGCTCTGCGACGAAATCCAGACTGGGCTGGGTCGCACCGGGAAAATGTTTGGGTTCGAACATTGGAATCTCGAGCCCGACATCATCACGCTCGCGAAAAGTTTAAGCGGCGGTTACGTGCCTTGCGGTGCGATCGTCACTCGTCGCGAAATCTACCAGAAGACTTTTAGCCGGATGGACCGTTGCGTCGTTCACTCGACGACCTTCGGCCGGAACAATCTCGCGATGGCTTGCGGACTCGCGTCCCTCGAAGTGCTCGATGACGAAAAGCTGATCGAAAACTCCGCGCGAATGGGCGCGCTCTTGATCGAGCGGGTCGACGCGTTGCGCGCGAAACACTCTTTCATCAAGGAAGTCCGCGGCAAAGGGCTGATCATCGGAATCGAGTTCCACGAGCCGACGGAGTTCAAGCTCAAGATGGCGTGGAAACTCCTCCACAAAGTCGACAAGGTCCTCTTCGCCCAAATGGTCGTGACTCAGATGCTGAGCAAGCATCGCATCCTGACTCAGGTCGCCGGCCACGCCATGGACGTAATCAAAATTCTTCCGCCCCTGATCATCGGCGAAAAAGAGGTAAATCTATTCGTCGCCGCCCTCGACGATGTCCTGACCGAATGCCGCAAGTTCCCCGGCCCGATGTGGGAAATCGGCCAGAACTTCGTGCGCCACGCTCTCGGTTCGAAGCGGTCGCCAGCTCCTGTGACCGCCTAGGCTGCCGGGAATTTGTTTGCTGCATTTCTGGCGCGGCCTTACTTTACTCTCATCCGAACCAGCTTCGGATTCTGGAGGAAAACGTATGACAACGGCCACCGCCGAGCAGGCAAAAACTGGCGAAAAACTCAGCCAGCTCGATCAACTCAAGAAATTCACAATCGTTGTTGCCGACACCGGCGATTTCCAGACGATCAAGGAATTCAAGCCGCGGGATGCGACGACGAATCCGAGCCTGATCTACGCGGCGACGCAAAAAGAACAGTATTTCCATTTGCTCGATGAAGTCCTGGCGGACCGCAAGAATGCCGGACTATCCGGCGCGGCCCAGATCGAGGACATCATCGATCATCTCCTCGTTAAATTCGGCTGCGAGATTCTCGAGATCGTGCCGGGACGCGTTTCCACCGAGACCGATGCGCGGCTTTCGTTCGACACGGAGGGCTCGATCAACAAGGCGCGGCGCTTGATCAAGCTCTACGAAGAAAAGGGAATCGATCGGCAACGGGTGCTGATCAAGATCGCTTCGACGTGGGAAGGGATTAAGGCAGCCGAGGTGCTCGAAAAAGAAAACATCAATTGCAATCTGACGCTGATGTTTTCGCTGCCGCAGGCGGTCTTATGCGCGGAAGGCGGTATCGAGCTGATCTCGCCGTTCGTCGGACGGATTTACGATTGGTTCAAGGCGGCGAACAAAAAGGAATACAGCGGCGCGGACGATCCCGGCGTGCAATCGGTCCAGGAGATTTACACTTATTACAAAAAGTTCGGGCACAAGACCGAAGTGATGGGCGCGAGTTTCCGTAACGTCGGCCAGATCCTGGAGCTGGCGGGTTGCGATCTGCTCACGATCAGTCCCGAGCTGCTGGAAAAATTGAGCGATTCCACCGAGCAGGTCGAACGCAAGCTCGATCCGGAAAAAGCGAAGAGTGCGAACATCGATCGGCTCGAGTTGGATGAGAAGAAGTTCCGATATCTGTTCAACGACAACGCGATGGCGACCGAGAAAACGGGGGAGGGAATACGGAAGTTCGCCGCGGATATCGTGAAGCTGGAAAAGTTTGTCACGGGTAAGCTGTAGGGTAGGGTCGGGCGCGCTGCGCCGACTGCGGATCCCGCGATGGCGGGACGGCGTCCCTGCCATGTTTAAGATCGTCCTCGTCGAGCCGGAGATTCCGCCGAACACGGGCAACATCGGCCGGCTCTGCCTCGCCACCGGCTCTACGCTGCACCTGGTGAAGCCGCTCGGATTTTCTATCGGTGACCGAGAGCTCAAACGCGCCGGACTCGATTACTGGAAGGAAGTCGACGTTGAACTGTGGGATTCGTTTGCTGATTTACACGCGCAGCATGCCTCCGGTCGCTTTTTTTTCCTAACCACGAAATCCACCCGCGCCTACTACGACGTAAGTTTCCGCGCTGGCGATTTCCTGGTGTTCGGTCGCGAAACGAAAGGGTTGCCCGAAAGTTTGCTCGCGAAACATCGCGATGAACTGCTGACGATTCCGATGCGTGGCACACGCAGTTTGAATCTCGCCACGGCAGTCGGGATTGTTTTATTCGAAGCGATGCGGCAACAGCAACGCCCGGCTTAAGTATGGGAATGCCGCGCTCTCTTGCCGTTTTCGTTTATCACGCCCTGGGGCGCGTTCAGGCGGTGGCGGCGAGTTTGGCGAATGCCCGCCGTTCTGTTCCGCGAGAATATCGCCGCTACGACGCCTCCAAAATGCTCCGCGCGCATCGCCTCGCGCGCCGGCTTCGTGATGACGACGAAATCCTCGATGTCGGTTGTGGCGATGTGCGGCTTCTGCGCGACGTGGCTTTGTTTCGCTCCTTAAAACGGCGTGTCGGAATCGATGTCGAATTGCCTCGCGCGCCAGAGCCGCAGATCGAAGTCGCTGCTTATGACGGCCAATCGCTTCCTTTTCCCGACGCCAGCTTCGACTCCGTCATCTTTGGCTACTTTCTTCATTATCTGACGCGCGAACATGCGCTGCGCTTGTTAAAGGAAGGATGCCGGGTGGCGCGGCGAAATCTTTTCGTCCTCGATGACAGCCAGCCGGAGTGGAATTCTTGGTACCGAATGCGGAACCGACTGGAGCGACTCCGGAGCGACATCCTTTATCGCGCGGTGAGCGGCGAACTTTACCGCGGCGCCGGGAACGAAGAGATGTATCTGACTTACGATGGCTGGTCGGCGTTGCTGAAGGAGCTTCCCATGGTGGTTTCGGTCGAAGTCGAACCGCTGGACCGGATTTCGGGCCTGGTTCATCACACCCTGTTTCACGTCCGGCTCGGTCCGGCTGTTACCAAGTCGGTTGAATAAACCCAGTCGGGAACTGTCTAATCATGCGAAGGACAATTATGAAAACACTTTTACTTTCAGCTCTGGCTTTGGCGGTCGCGGCCGCGCCCGTTTTCGGCGAGGACCAGGATCAACCGAAGCCACCAAAGAAACAGGCGCCGGCGCAGCGGCAGGTGAATCAAGTGCCGAAGAGCTACACCCCGCGCGTGCAACAGCAGATGAACGCGCGAACGCAGGCCGTGTTGCAAAACAAGCCAAACATCAATCGGACCTATACGCCGAGGACAAACGTACCGAGGACGTACACGCCGAATGTTCAAAACCGGACGCGCATCTACACCGGGCCGAATCAGGACGCGTCGGTGAATGCCAACACGAAGCTGAACAACCCGAATTGGAGCCGGAATCGGAATCGCACCAATCCGAACGTCGTACAGACGCCGAACACAAACGTTCAGTCGAGCACCAACGCCAACGTCCGAAACCGTGATTGGCGGAACCGACGGAACAACAACACGACCACGTTCACTTATCAGCAGGCGCGGAGCCGGTTTGATCGCCATCATCACGACCGTAGCTGGTGGAGAAGCCATTACTCGCGGCTCGCGCTCTTCGCGGGCGGCTACTATTATTGGAACGACGGCTATTGGTATCCCGCCTACGGCTACGATCCGTACTACAGCACCTACACCTACGACGAGCCGATCTACGGCTACAACGATCTTGATCCCGGCCAGGTGATTGCCAATGTCCAGTCCGCGCTCCAGGAGCAGGGTTATTATGATGATGAAGTGGACGGATTGATCGGACCGAACACGCGCGCTGCGCTTTCGAACTTCCAACGCGACCGCGGCCTGCCTGTCACGGCCGCCATCGACGGACCGACCTTGCAGGCGCTGGGCCTTTACTAAACGCCAGTCACAGCCAGAGGCCGTCCCGCAATCGCGGGACGGCTTTTTCTCTTTGGATTGCGCGCCGCCGCGATTCGGCGAATGCTGTCGCGCCATGGCCGAACCGCAACTCGTCGCTCGCGAACTACACCGATCATTCCGCATCGGTTCGCGCCGGATCGAAGTGCTGCGCGGCATCTCAATGGATGTCGCTTACGGCGAGGCGGTCTTCCTTTGCGGTGCGTCGGGCGCGGGAAAAACCACGCTGCTCTATACGCTCGCCGGATTGGAGCGACCGGAAGCCGGCACGGTGGAGTTTGAAGGACGCCGGCTTTACACGGGCAGCTCGGGTTCGCAGGCCGAAGTGCGAAATCGGAAAATGGGTTTTGTTTTCCAGGGCTATTTTCTTTTGCCGGAACTAACGGCGCTGGAAAACGTGATGCTGCCCGGATTGATTCGCGGGAAAACAAATCGCGCGGCGGGCGAAGCGTCGCTCGCGGACGTTGGGCTTTCGGACCGCCTCCATCATTTGCCGGCGGAACTTTCCGGAGGCGAACAACAGCGGGTCGCGATCGCGCGCGCGTTGACCAACGATCCCGACATTATTTTCGCCGACGAACCGACCGGCAACCTCGATTCGAAGACCGGCGACGCGATCATCGAGTTATTGCTCAAGCTGGCGCGCACGCGGAACAAGACGCTGCTGGTCGTTACGCATGATGTGCGGTTGGCGGAACTGGGCGACCGGCAACTCCACATCGCCGATGGCGTGCTGACGTAGCCGCCGTATATTTCGCCCCATGAGGGCGAAAGGCGTGTGCTGGATTGCCGTCATGTTCTGGAGCGCAGGGAAAATTTTCGCGCAGGAACCGACCACGCTTCCGCAACAATGGTTCACCAGCAAAAGCACCGAAGGCACGTTTGCGACCTCGGCCGGCGCAATGGTTGAAAAGCAATTGCGTTCCCGCGGCATCGATGATTCGCGCGTGCTGCGCGCGATGGCGAAAGTGCCGCGCGAAAAATTCGTGGCGAAACAACTGGAGGCGAACGCCTACGAAGATCGACCGTTGCCGATCGGTTTTGGCCAGACGATCTCGCAGCCCTATATCGTCGCGTTCATGACCCAGGCGCTGAAACCGAAGCCGACCGATCGCGTGTTGGAAATCGGAACCGGTTCAGGTTACCAGGCCGCTGTTCTGAGTGAGCTCGTCGCTGAAGTTTACACCATCGAGATCGTAAGACCTCTCGCCCAGCGGGCGGCCACCGTGCTGAACGCGCTCGGTTACAAGAATGTTCTCGTGAAAGGCGGCGATGGTTACAAGGGTTGGCCCGAGCACGCGCCGTTCGATGCGATCATCGTCACGGCCGCGCCCGATCACGTTCCGCAGCCGCTCATCGAGCAATTAAAGGAAGGCGGCCGCATGGTTATTCCTGTCGGCAAGACCTACGCCCAGGAGCTTCAGGTTCTCGAAAAGCGCGGCGGCGTGGTGAAGCAAACGGCCGCGGTTCCGGTAAAGTTCGTCCCGCTCACGCGCGATCCGGAGAAGAAGTAAGTAGCTTTCTCACTTGAATTCCCCGCGAACCGCTTGAGATTTTTTCCGTGCTAACAAAAACCACGACAGCGGTAATCGACGAACCGGAACAAAAGGAGACGACGGCGAAAGCTCCGGTTAAGCCTGCGGTTGATTCGCAAAAGAAAGCGACGACGGCCCCGGCGCGCGAACTGACCATTTATCTCGACGGAAAATTTGTGCCCGAATCCGAGGCGAAAGTCTCGGTGTTCGATCATGGCTTGCTCTACGGCGACGGAATTTTTGAAGGCATTCGCTTTTATAACGGCCGCGTTTTCCGGCTGGAGGAACATCTCGACCGGCTCTGGGACTCGGCGCGTTCGATCTGCCTCGAAATTCCAGCAAGCCGCGCTGAAATGACGGAAGCGCTTCTGGAAACAATCCGGCGCAACGATCTTCGGGAAGGTTACATTCGCCAGATCGTCACCCGCGGCGTCGGTAACCTGGGATTGAATCCGACCCAATGTAAGCGGCCGAGCGTGATCATCATCGCGACCACGATCGCGCTTTATTCGAAGGAAGTTTGCGAGAAGGGACTGACGGTAATCACTTGCGCGACGCGACGGACCGGCGCGGCGGCGCTCAATCCCGCCGTGAAATCGTTGAACTATCTGAACAACGTGATGGCGCGGATCGAAGCGAACCTCGCCGGCGCGGATGAAGCGTTGATGTTGAACGAAGCCGGCAACGTCGCGGAATGCACGGCCGATAACGTCTTCGTTATCAAGAAGGGGCGAATTTTCACGCCGCCGATTTCAGCCGGCGCGTTACGCGGCATCACGCGCTCTGTCATGTTCGACGTCGCGGCCGAGCTCGGCCTCAAGATTTCGGAGACGGATGTAACGCGTCACGACGTCTTCATTGCCGACGAATGTTTCCTGACCGGAACGGCAGCCGAAGTCATACCGGTGGTAAAAGCGGACGGGAGAACGATCGGGACAGGCAGGCCAGGTTCGATTACGATGCGGATCATTAATCGTTTCCGCGAAATGACGCGCGAAACCGGCACGCCGATCTACGAGTGACGGTGTCGAAATGCGCGACCGGCGCAGAAGGTGCTCAGGCAGTTGAGCGTTGAATGTTTCAAGCGTTTCGAGGTCTAATTTACAGAGATGTTGTGCGACGTTTGCAAATGTAATGACGCGACAGTTTTCCTGACGCAGATCCTCGAGGGGAAAATGCAGAAGGTGAATCTATGCGATGCCTGTTCGAAGGAGAAAGGCGTCCAGGACCCGACTGGGTTTGCGCTTGCCGATTTGCTGCTCGGCATCGGCGCGGCGGAAGAGATCGAGAAAGGCGCGCCGTCGCAGAAATGTCCGATGTGCGGATTCACCCAGGCCGATTTCAAAAAGACGGGCCGGCTCGGCTGCAGCGTTTGTTACGTCACGTTCGAAGAAGGGCTCAACAGTTTGTTAAAAGCGATGCATAAGGGAACGGAGCACGTGGGCAAATTGCCGCAGCGCGCTCATCGAGAAGTGGAGCTGGACGATCGGATGCGCGCGCTCAACGAAGATTTGCAAAAGGCGGTCGCGGAAGAGAACTACGAAAGCGCCGCGGCGTTGCGCGACCAGATCAAGCAACTCGAACACGAGAAAGCGGTTTAGGTATGAAATTCGCGAACCTGATGTCGACCGGCGGCGAATGGCTGCGCGGCGAAGGCCCGCATCACCAGATCGTGATCAGCAGCCGGGTGCGGCTGGCGCGTAATCTGAAGCAGCGCGCATTTCCCGGTTGGGCGAAAAAGGCGGAGCGGACTTCGATCCTCGAATTGATCAAACCGCGGGTCGAAGAATTGGCGGAGATGCAGGATTCGTTTTCCGAATTGTTACAGGACCTTTCCGCGCTCGAAAAGCAGGTGCTCGTCGAACGTCACCTGATCAGCCGCGAGCACGCGGCCAAAAGCGTGGGCAGCGCCGTGATCATGAATCGGCGTCAGACCTTAAGCATCATGATCAACGAAGAAGATCATTTGCGGATGCAATCGATCCGGTCCGGCTTGCAATTGAAAAGCGCGTTCAAGCTGGTGGACAAAGTCGACAGCACGCTCGAGGCGAAGCTCGATTTCGCCTACGACCCGAAGCTCGGTTACCTGACCGCGTGCCCAACGAATGTCGGCACCGGGATGCGCGCTTCCGCGATGCTTCATCTTCCGGGTCTGGTCTTGAGCGAGATGATCAACCAGGTCATCCAGGCCGTGAACAAGATCGGGCTCGCCGTTCGCGGACTCTACGGTGAAGGCACCGAAGCGATGGGCAATCTTTTCCAGATTTCGAACCAGACGACGCTCGGCGAAAAAGAGGACGAGATCGTGAGCCGCCTCAGCAAGGTCATCGAGACGATTATCGAGAAGGAACACGATGCCCGTCAGATGTTGATCCAGAGAAAATCGAACACGCTGTGGGACCAGATCGGGCGCGCGTATGGCGTGCTCACGTTCGCGCACGCGATGACTTCGAAGGAAGCGCTCAATTTATTGTCGATCATGAAACTCGGGATCGACCTCGGCGCGTTCCCTGAAGATCGGCGGTTGCCGATCGACGAACTCTTCATTGAAACGCAGCCGGCGCATTTGCAAAAGAGCTCGCAACAGAAGTTGAACGCGGAAGAGCGCGACCATTTGCGCGCCCAAATCATTCGCGAGCGTTTGCGAGTGTTCCCTAAACCTGATATTACTAAACTGGCGAAGGAATCCGAAAACGGATCGGCTCCTGAGCCGCCAACTAATGAATAATTTTACCCCGCGAGCCCAGCAAGTCCTGGCTCTCGCTCGAAAAGAAGCCGACCGCTTCAATCATAATTACGTCGGGACCGAGCATCTGTTGCTCGGCCTGATCAAGCTGGGGCAGGGCGTGGCCGTCAACGTTCTCCAGAAGATGGGGCTCGATCTCGAAACCGTGCGGATGGAAGTCGAGAAGCAGGTTGGGTCGGGGCCGGAAACGAAAATGGTCGGCAACATTCCTTACACGCCGCGGGTGAAGAAGGTGCTCGCGCTCGCGGGTAAGGAAGCGAAAGCGCTGAATCATTCCTATGTCGGCACCGAACACATTTTGCTGGGACTGTTGCGCGAAGGCGAAGGGGTCGCGGCGCGCGTGCTCAAGAGTCTTGAAGTGGATATCGAACGGACCCGGAACGAAATTCTAAAAGAGCTCGATCCGAATTTTACGCCGCCGGAATCAGAGCAGGAAGGCGGCGAGCCAATTTCAGGAAAGAAGGATGTAAAGACGCCGGCGCTGCGCGCGTTTGGCCGCGACTTGACGGATCTCGCGAAGAAGAACGAGCTCGATCCGGTAATTGGACGGCGCAACGAAATTGAGCGCGTCATTCAGGTGCTTTGCCGCCGGACAAAAAATAATCCGGTGTTGCTCGGCGAAGCAGGCGTGGGCAAGACGGCGATCGCCGAAGGGCTCGCGCAGGAAATTGCGAACGGCAACGTGCCGGAATTGTTACGCGATAAAAAAGTGGTGACGCTTGACCTCGCCTTGATGGTCGCGGGAACAAAGTATCGCGGCCAGTTCGAGGAACGGATCAAAGCGGTGATGGACGAAATCCGTCGCTCGAAGAACGTGATTTTGTTCATCGACGAATTGCACACCATCGTCGGCGCCGGTTCGGCCGAAGGCGCGATGGATGCGTCGAACATTATCAAGCCGGCGTTGAGCCGCGGTGAATTGCAATGTGTCGGCGCCACCACGCTGAATGAGTATCGCAAATACATCGAGAAGGATGCGGCTTTGGAACGGCGCTTCCAGACGGTCAAAGTCGACGCACCGACCGTCGAGGAAGCCATCCAGATTCTGAAGGGGCTGCGGCCTAAGTACGAGGAGCATCACAAGGCGAAACTGACCGACGAGGCGCTCGAGACCGCGGTGAAACTTTCCGATCGCTATATCACCGGGCGTTTCCTGCCCGACAAAGCGATCGACGTGATGGACGAAGCTGGCGCCCGGGCCCGGATCAATGCGATGACGCGTCCGCCGGACGTGAAAGAAATCGAGCGCGAGATCGAGGAAATCCGGGTGGAAAAGGAAGCAGCGATCAAGGCGCAGGATTTCGAAAAGGCGGCTTCACTCCGCGACAAAGAGAAGCAGGCCAAGGAAAAACTCGACAGCATTTTGACGAAGTGGCGCGAAGAACGCGAGGAGAAGGAAGTGCTCGTGACGGCAGACGACATGATGCACATCATTTCGAAGGTGACCGGTGTTCCGCTTCAGAGAATGGAGCAGAAAGAAACGCAGAAGCTGCTCGCGATGGAAGGCGATATGAAGCTGCGGGTCATTGGCCAGGACGAAGCGGTCACGGCGATCAGCAAAGCATTGCGCCGTTCGCGCGCGGACCTGAAAGATCCGAAACGGCCGATTGGTTCGTTTGTGTTTCTCGGTCCGACCGGAGTCGGCAAGACATTTCTCGCCCGCACGCTTGCCGAGTTTATGTTCGGCGATTCCGACGCGCTCATTCAGATCGACATGTCGGAGTACATGGAAAAGTTCACCGCCTCGCGGCTAATCGGTTCGCCTCCGGGTTATGTCGGTTACGAAGAGGGCGGCCAACTTTCGGAAGCCGTCCGTCGCCGACCGTATTCGGTGGTGCTTTTCGATGAGATCGAGAAGGCGCATCCGGATGTGATGCATCTGCTCTTGCAAATCCTCGAAGATGGCAAGGTGACCGATTCGTTAGGCCGGAAGATCGATTTCCGGAACACCATCATCATCATGACTTCGAATGTCGGCGCGGACTTGATCCGCCGCCAGACGACGATGGGCTTCGGCGCGCCGAAGGACACGCAGGATTACGACACGATGCGCGAGAAGATTCTCGAGGAAACCAAGCGCGTCTTTAAGCCTGAATTTCTTAACCGGCTGGATGAGATCATCGTTTTCCACAGCCTGACCAAGCCCGACCTGCTTCAGATCGTGGATCTGGAAGTCAACAAGGTGAAACGGCGTTTGAAGCTGAAGGAGATCGAGATCGTTCTCGATGGACCCGCGCACGAGTTCGTGATCAACAAGGGATACGATCCGACTTACGGCGCGCGACCAATGCGCCGGGCGGTCGAGCGTTATCTGGAAGATCCGCTCGCCGAAGAGCTGCTCAAAGGAACCGTCAAAGCCGGTGATATCGTGCAGGTGACAGTGGACGGCGACAAACTCGCCTTTCGCGCGGCTGAGCCGCACGCCAGCACGGCGGCGAGCGCGAGCTAATTCCTGAAGTGGCGGTCCATGACCGTCGAAATCGCGGAACAACATTCGATCGGCGGTCATAGACCGCCGCTACAATTACGCCCGAGGATGCGCTTCGGCGTACGCTTTTTTCAGACGCTCGATAGTAACGTGCGTGTAAATCTGCGTCGTCGATAAACTGGCGTGGCCAAGTAACGCCTGGACGCTGCGGAGATCGGCGCCGCTATCGAGAAGGTGAGTCGCGAAACTGTGCCGGAGTTTGTGAGGACTCACCGAGATCGGGATTGAGGTGTGCCGCAGATAGCGCTTCAAGATCAGCCAGATCGAGCGAGGCGAAATGCGGCGGCGCGATTTGTTGATGAAGAGCGGACCGCTTTGCACGTTCGCGGCGACGCGATAGCGCGAGACGGCCTCGAGCGCCGGTAATCCGACCGGACAGACGCGCTCCTTTCGGCCTTTGCCGAGGATGCGAACCGATTCGGTATAAATGTCGAGATCGGCAACGTTGAGCGAAGCGAGTTCGGCCAGCCGCAAACCGCTGCTGTAAAAAAGCTCGAGGATCGCGGCGTCACGCAACGGCATCCAGCTCGGCGCCGCTTTTTCCTTCGGCACGCGCAACGGGGCGGTGAGAAGTTCCTCGATCTGCTTTTGGGTGAGAACCAGCGGCAATTTCTTTTCCGCTTTCGGCAATTGCAGTTGCCGGACCGGATCGAGCGGCAGTTTCTTTCGTTCAACCAGAAACCGATAAAACGTCCGAAAGGCCGAGAACTGAAGCCGGATATAGGAGCGCGCCTGGCCGTTCTTCATCAGGGCGAACAGGTAATCGCGAAAATCGTCCGCGGTGCATTTCTGCCACGCCCGCACATTTTTCTGGGCGCGAAACGCCGCGAGCGCCTGCCGATAAACACTGAGCGTACGCGGTGAAACGTTACGCTCCACTTCGAGGAAGCGAAGGAACTCCTCGACGAGTTTGTCGCGGGAGTTTCGCGGTGGCACGATGTTACTCGGGCTTCTCGATTTGCGTGGCCCGGAGCGCGGCCCGGGCGCGATCGCTGTACTGACTCTTGAAGATCGGCGCCGGATTCGTCGAGATCAGCTCGTATTTTTTCAGGACGAACTCGGGATAAAATCCGTTACTGGCCGGCTCGTAAACGGTTTGGCCGCTGAACGAACCCCAAAGTTTGTATTCGTAGTTATTGTCGCTGCCGAAGCTGAGCTTCTCCCGGTCGGGTGCGAGTTTCTCCTTTTCGTTCAAGACAACGAGCTGCGCGGTGTTCCAGGGTTGGCTTGGTTTGCGAACGTATCCCCAGAATTTGTAAACCGATCCCTTGAAATATCGATGGCCGATAAAATAATCGCCGAGCGGTTCCGCCGCGATTTTCTGCGATTGATCGATCTTCGCCTGCTCGATTCCAGACGGCATCGGAGTTCCGCACCCGGCGAAGAAAAACAAGCCGAGAAAGATTTCGAGGGCGAAGAAGAATCGGAAAGCGCGTTTGCTCATGGACAATTCCCTTTATCGCAGGGAAGCGGTGCGCGCAATCTTGCTTCTGGAGCCGTCGCCCTGCGGGCGACGCCGGATTTGCAGCGACTCTGCTCTCGCGCTTCGCACAGCGAAGCGGCTACATAAGATTTTGCATCGCGGGCAGCTTCTCCTTACCATGGCGGCGTGCTGGAACTGGAAGTTTACGCGGCGGGTGTGCGCGACCTGAACAAGATCCTCGAGCTGGACATCGAGCTGGGGCCGATCGCCGGACTTCATTACAAGGTCGATCGCAATCACGACATCGTTTACATGGAACTGGAGGCGGCCACGGTCACGTTCCGCGAGATCCGGTCTATTTTCCGCAAGCTCGGCCTCGATCCGAAATTCGTCGGCGCCATTCCGGCGGAATTGCGGCCCAAGACCCGGACGCAACTTCTCGAGACCTAAACACGCGCCTCTCGCATGTTCGCCAGGTTGATTCGCGCGCTGGGTGAAACGGCCGTTTCGTTCGCGGTTTACATCGGCGATGTGGTCATGCTCGCCGTGGAGACGCTCGGCGCGGCCTTCGCGCAGAAAATTCGCTGGCGTCTGTTTCTCGAACAAATCGTCGAGATTGGTTTGCGTTCGCAAATCGTGGTCATGATTACTGGCGCGTTTACCGGCGCGGTCTTCGCGGCCCAGACTTATTTTCAATTCAACAAGCTCGGGATGGGGTCCGCCGTCGGCGCGGTCGTATCGGTTTCCATCTGTCGCGAGCTCGGACCGGTCTTGACCGCATTGATGGTGACCGGCCGCGTCGGCGCGTCAATGTCGGCGGAAATTGGAACCATGAAAGTGACGGAACAAATCGACGCCCTGCGCGCGCTCGCGGTGCATCCGATCGATTATCTCGTCGTGCCGCGAACGCTGGCGATGATGGTTTCGATGCCGTTGCTGGTGGCGGAAGCAGTGGCGATCGGGATCGCGGCCGGTTATTTCGTCGCGATTTTTCTGCTTGAGATCAACGGCACCTATTACGTCGCGAACATGGTTCGCTGGACCATGATGCGCGACATTATCATGGCGCTGACCAAGGCGTTTATCTTTGCCTTGCTCATTGTCTTCATCAGTTGCCACAAAGGCCTAACGACTCGGGAAGGCGCGGTTGGCGTCGGCAAAGCGACGACGGAAGCGGTCGTCAACGCGTCGCTCGCGGTGCTGATTTCCAATTTCTTCCTGACCATGGGCCTGAACATTATTTTCCCGGCCGGCTAGCAATGAAGCGGAAGTTGAGAGTTAGTAGTTGAGAGTTGAGAGATGACTTTCGAGATGAGCGACACCGCAAGAGTTGAATCGGCTCTCAACTCTCAACTACAAACTCTCAACTCCTCTTCAATGATCGAGGTCCGCGGCCTGGCGAAGAGCATTGGAGAGCAGGAAATTTTACGCGGCGTCGATTTGACCGTCGAGAAGGGCGAGACCCTGGTCATCATCGGCCGGAGCGGCGGCGGCAAAAGCGTGCTGCTCAAACATCTCATCGGATTGATGACGCCGGATGCGGGTGAGATTTGGATCGACGGCGAAAATATCATCGGGTTGAGCGAACGAAAACTCGCCCCGATCCGGCTCAAGATCGGGATTTTGTTTCAGGGCGCCGCGCTCTTCGATTCAATGACGGTGCAAGAAAACATTGCGTTTCCCCTGGAGGAAGTGGGCGAACGCGATCCGAAAAAGATCGCCGAGAAAGTGCGCGAAATCCTGGAAGTGATCGAGCTCGAGGGCGAGGAAGAAAAGATGCCGGTGAACTTGAGTGGCGGAATGAAAAAGCGCGTCGGTCTCGCGCGTTCCATCGTTCGCCGGCCTTCCTGCGTGCTCTATGATGAGCCGACGGCCGGCCTGGACCCGGTCGTGTCCGACAGCATCAACCGGTTGATTCGGCGGCTGCAAAAGCGATTTGGCGTGACCAGCATCGTCGTCACCCACGACATGAAGAGCGCGTTCCATATTGCCGATCACATTGCTTATCTGCACGAGGGCCGAATTTATTTTTACGGCACACCGCAGGAACTGGAAATGTCCGACGATCCGCTGATCCAGGATTTCATGCTGGGACGGTCCGAGCGCGATGCAGTTGCGGAAACTGCGGGAACACGTGATAGAGTCGTGAGCTAAACCCTCCACGAAAAATGGCGACGCGGCACAGCGACAAAGGTCTGGAGTTGAAAGTAGGCGCGTTCGTCCTGGTCGGGCTCGGCGTGCTCGCGGTCTTGCTCGTTCAATTCGGACGCGTCGGCGAAGGCTTTCAGAGCTATTACCAATTGCTGATCAAATTTCCGGACGCCAGCGGGCTCTTGAAAGGGTCGGACGTTCTGCTTGCGGGCGCGAAGATCGGTCATGTTTCCGGCGGGCCTCGTCTCGCAACATCGGGGCAGGGAGTGGAAGTGCCGGTCCGGATTTTTGGTTTCGTAAAAATTCCGGCTGGAAGCCGCTTCACGGTCGGTTCTTCGGGTTTGCTTGGCGACAGGTTCGTAGCCGTGACCGCGCCGCAACGCATTACGGAGGATTTTGTTCCAAAGAACAGCGTGATTGAAGGAACGCGAGACACCGGCCTCGACGATCTGACGAAGGAAGGCGGAGCGCTCGTCGAAGATTTGCGCACTGCCGTGCAAAACGCGAACGGGGCAATCGAGAAGCTGACGAACGACGCGCTTTCCAAGGAGAATTTGGACAACATCAGATCCGCGGTCGAGAATTTGAACACAGCGACTACGGCGCTCGCCGCCTCGACCAAGAAAGTGGACGGGGTTCTCGACAAGGCGAGCGAAACAATGGACTCGGCGAAGAAGGCCGCTGACGATCTGCCGACCGCGATCGCCGACGCGCGTAAGACGATCCAGGCCGCGACCGATCTGATCCAGAAAGCGTCGACGGGCAAGGGCGCGCTCGCGACGTTGCTCTCGAACCAGGAATTTTCGAACGACCTGAAGGCGCTGGTCACCAATCTGCGCACACACGGCATTCTTTTTTATAAAAACGACGCCGCGAAACAAGAAACGCAGCGCCCGTCCACTCAACCCCGCAAGAACAACCGTCCCTGATGACCCCCGTCCTCACCGTCAATTTGCTGCGCGTCCTTTTCGTCACGTTCTGCGGCGCGATCGGCGGCATCGTGACTTCGGAAACGCAGGGCAATTACATCCCCGGCATCATGATCGGCGTTGTCTTCGGCCTCGCCATTGTTCTTGCCGATCGACTGCTCAAAGGCTTTTCCTTGCGTGCATTTTCTTCGGCCACGTTCGGTTTGCTGCTCGGACTGCTGTTCGCCAATCTCTTCACCGCTTCAGATATCTTGCGTTTCCAAAGCGACACCGTGCAGTGGATGGCGCGCCTGATCATTTACTGCGCCTTTGGTTATCTCGGCATGATGCTCGCGATGCGGAGCAACCGCGACGAATTCTCGCTCATCATTCCGTATGTGCGTTTCGCGCGGGAGACGACCCAGCATGAGCCGCTGGTGGTGGATACCAACATCATCATCGATGGCCGCATCTCCGATCTCGTTGCGACCGGATTCCTGAGCCGGGCGCTGATCGTACCGCGTTTTGTCCTGGGCGAATTACAAACCCTGGCTGATTCGCGCGACGCGATAAAGCGCGAGCGCGGCCGGCGCGGACTCGAGATTTTGAACCAGCTCAAAAAATCGCGCGAACTCGAACTGACCATCCACGACACGACGGGCGACGCCGATCTTTCCATCGATGCGCGGCTCGTTCGAGTCGCGAAACTGTTGCAGGCTCGGTTGCTCACGAACGACCAGGCGCTCTGCCAGGTCGCGCGTTTGCAGCAGGTCCCGGCGCTGAATCTCGCTGATCTCGCCCGCGCGTTACGTCCTGCCGCCGCCGCCGGTGATGAACTGGAATTAAATCTGGTGAAGGAGGGCCGCGAGTCGCATCAGGCCGTCGGTTATTTGCCGGACGGAACCATGATCGTGGTCAATCATGCCAGAGCGCATCTGGGAAAGGTGGCGACGATAGTCGTTTCGAGCGCGCTTCAGACCGGCGCCGGCCGGTTGATCTTTGCAGAGTTGAAAGACAGCGCCGCGCCGCGTCCGTCGTCAAGCGGGCCGGCGCACTAACTAAGACTTTGGGCGAACACGATGCTGGCTCGCACGGTCAAGTCGCTGGTGCCGGACGCCCTTAAATGGAAGCTGCGCAAGTGGATTTGGATGCGGCTCAATCCATCGTGGCAGCTGCGCTCCGGCCTGGTCATTCGCGTTCTCAATTACAACGACTGGATGATCTACAACGATATCTTCGTTGACGGCGAGTACGACCTGCCCATTGACGAGCTCCTCAGCGCGGCGACAGATGCGAACGGCGCGCGCGTTCTCGATCTCGGCGGTAATGTCGGCTTCTTCACTTTGCGCGTGGCGGACACGTTCCTGCGAAGCGGCCGAAGCGATTTCGAAATCCTGGCGGTGGAAGGTTCGCCATCGACTTTTGCGGAATTAAATGAGCGCCTCGCGGCGAACAAGCAACTGCTGCGAGAACGCGTCCGGACCGTGAAAGGCCTGGCCGGGCAGCGTACTGGCGTAGCACGAATTGTGGAGAACCCGTCGCACGGGGAAAACAGCATCCTCAGCCCGGGCCGCGGCGGAAAAGACATGCCGTTCGTGGATCTCGACGAGCTAGTCCGAAATTGGAATCGGATCGGTCTGCTCAAATGCGACATCGAAGGCGCCGAAGAACTATTCCTGGGAAATTATCCCGGGCTGTTGCGCAAAACGGAGAGCGCGGTTTTTGAGTTTCATCACGATCTTTGCGACATTCCGGCTTGCCGGCGGCACTTGAGTGAAGCGGGTTTGACGAGCGCAGGAACCCTTCGCGAGTTCGCGCGCTTTTCCGTCGAATTTTTTTCGCGAACCTAGAGCCCGACCGCGGCGCGCACTCGTTTCATCACTTTGTCAGCTTCCGCGTTTGCGCGCTCCGCGCCCTGCGCGAGCACGGCATCGATGTAACCGGGATCGGCGAGAATCTCATCACGTCGTTTGCGCATCGGCTCGAAATATTCCCAGAGCTTCGCGAACAGCTCCTTCTTGAAATCGCCGTAACCCTTCCCGCCCTGGCGGAACGCGTCGCGCATCTTCTTCGTTTCTTCTTTGGTCGCGAAAAGCGAGTAGAGCTGAAAAATCGTCGAGGTCTCCGGAGCCTTGCGCGCTTCAACCGGCTGCGAATCCGTCACGATACTCATCACCCGTTTCCGCGTTTCCTTTTCGTCGCCGAAAATGTCGATCGTGTTTGCGTAGCTCTTGCTCATCTTCTGGCCGTCGAGCCCGGGGACGATAGCAGCGTCGTTAAGGCGCACGCGGGGCTCGGGGAAGACGCGTTGCTTGTAGGTGGTGTTGAAGCTGCGAGCAATGGCACGCGTTATCTCCAAGTGCTGCACCTGGTCTTCGCCAACGGGCACCATGGTCGAACGTGGGCCGAGGATGTCGGCGGCCATGAGCACCGGGTAGAGGAAGAGGCCCACGGTGGGCC
>JBHELY010000008.1:0-81986 GCA_046262815.1 Chthoniobacterales bacterium
CGAGTGAAGTCCTCGAGGTCGCGGAGGCTCTTAAGATAAGCATCAGAAGAGTCGGGGGTGCCGCCCACGGTGTCTTCGCCGTCAAGGATTCCATCGGAGTCGTCGTTCACCCAGAAGCGATAAGGTTTCTCCTCGGACGTCTGATCGGCATCATGGACGGCGTGAATATCGAAACTCATTTCGCCATCACGGTTTCCATCGACCATGAGTTCGGCGGGGACTAGCAGAATGGCGTGGTCAGTGTGGTCGTTGTAGACGGCGGTGCCGGCGATGAGGCCGTTGTCGTTCATGTCGATAGGTATGATGTATTCGATCCGGGGATCGGACTCGATGACCTTGTAAACAATTGCCGGGGAGTTCTCGCGAGGTAGACGCACAACCGTCAGGTAATAGTCGCCGGTTTCGTCGTGTCCTTCGGCGAGAATTTCATTTTCGTTGTTCAGAGCGTAGCTGAAGTTAACGGTTGTTGCAGTCCCGGGTGCAAGCAACGTATTCAGGTTTACACCACCGGCGCTGTCCGGCCAAATCTGGGCCCGGCGAGAAATAATCACTCCGGCTTTGTTGATATGAAACCCTTCGAACGAAACGAAAGGGTCGCTGGAGACCCCAAGACGGGTGCTGGGGAGTAAATCGATCTCGTATCCTGAATTTATCTCTGCGCTGGCGAGAACAGCCCCGGAATCACTAATGTCAAACGGGCGCACTTTGTATGCGCTTATGCCGGGAATCAGATTTGCCGGCCCGCCGGCGATCCATTTGGTCGCATGCAATCCGCTCCCGTCCCAAGTCGACCAGCCAACGATTTCGTCGGCATTATTGATGGCACGAGCCGAGCTAACAATAGCGGGATACCTCGGACCGTCGGGCCAATCGGCTGTCGCTTGAGGCAAAGGGACCAATTGTCCATTGGTCCAATAAGCCCCAGTCCCTTCCATCTTTGAGTAAGGCGGATAGAAATAGGTCGTATCGCCTACTATTGTATCACTGTCACTTAAACCGTATGGCGTGAAATTACCGGGAAGTGCGGTGCGGCGGCCATCCTGCCAAAGGAAGTATCTGCCGTACGGATCGGCCAAACAAAGCACGTGGCCAAGGTTGTTAATCGCCAATGCTTGGCTGCCAGGCGAACCGGGCAGCGTTCCGAGATCGATAACGGCATACTGACGTTCGATCGCTTTTGCCCAGCGAGTGGGATCGGCGGGCGCACCGTCGTCGCCATCGGGCACGCCGTCGCCGTCGGTGTCTTTGCTATCGGGATTCGAATGGCGCTGGGCTTCGAGATTGTCCGGGATGCCGTCTCCGTCAGAATCCGTAATAGTAGGATCAGTTCCTTTGCTCGAGATTTGACTTGGAGCTTCGGAGATTGAACCGGTTTCGCCTTTGGCGCGGACCCGGTAGGAATAGAAAGTGCCAGACCGGTAGGACGAATCAAGAAATGAAGTGGTAGCGCCGTTGACCTCGCCGATTAGTTGCCAGGTAAGTCCGCCGTCAGTGCTGCGTTCGATGGTGTAAGCGGTAGCGCCCTGTCCGCTCCAGGTAAGTCGCGCGGAAGCGCTCGACATTTCGGTGAAAGTAAGGTTCGTCGGCGCCGGAGGCGGTGCCGCTTGCACTGTGACGTAGACGTTAGCCGGCGCGCTGTCTCGGGCACCGTCGTTCGTCACGAAGCTAAACCGGTCCTGGCCAACGTAATCAGACGCCGCGGTGTAGATGATATTCGGCGGAGCTCCGCTGAGCGTGCCATGCGCGGGCTGTTCCGTGATCCGATATGTTAGCGGATCCTGGTCGGCATCTCTTCCTCTAAGAACCAAGGCCGCAGCCGCTCCAGCGAACACCGTGACATTTTGCGAGTCGGCCACGGGTCTGTTCAAGTCGGTATGAACAAATACTAATTGGGATAACTGTGGTGTCCACGCTGGTTCCGGCCCGGATATGTCGATTCTCAGGTAGCGGGTATCGGCTAAGAAGCTATAGCTTTGTCTGAGAACAGCGCCGTGCCAGTCGTCGGTGGTGGCCCAGTCGGCGATCTTTGAAACGGCCACCTCGGTCCAAGTAGCATTGTCGGGTGAAGCGAAAAAGCGAACCTGATCTGACGTCAAGCTTCCTTTGTAATAGACAGTCAGATCGGCCGAGATTAGGGCCGGCATCCAGTAAGTCAGACTGGCCGTAGTAGGCGAAGTTCTGGCGGCCCGTGACGTATCGCCGTCGAAGTAACCGGGATTCGTCGAGTCTAACTGCAAGTCTCCAGTTGAGGCACTAAGGTAGTTCCAGTTATTAAATGTTTCTACGACCCGGGCGGGCGCGGCGAAGATATAAGGGTCGGTATGGAGTTGGTACTCCTGAAGGTTATCGAAACCATCGCCATCTGGATCTTCCGAGGAGTCGTTCAATAATGGATTCAAGGCGTGAGCGATTTCCCAGCCGTCCGCCATCCCATCGCGGTCGGTATCTATGTTGTTGGGATCAGTGCCGAGCGCACGCTCCTGGCCATTAGTAAGTCCATCGTTATCGTTATCGAGCTGGCTCTCATCAACAAGCGTCATCGTGACCGGCAATTCTCTGGGGGCGACCGGCCCGTTGTCAGCGCTTATGGTTATGCCGCCAGCCAACGTACCTGGCGCGAGAGTACGCCCGTCGAGAGTAACTGATAGTTCGGCCGTTGCGCCCGGCAGTAGCGACGCGGTGGCCGGCGAAACCTGGAGCCATGGCGCCGGTTGCCACTGACTGTTCTGGGTGATTCGAACCGCCAGGTCGGACTTCAGATAAGGTTGATTGTAGGAAATCGTGAAGCCGTCATCGGACGAAGCGCTCTGAACGCCAACCGTCGCCTGGTCCAGCGTTCCCACCATATCTTTGTAGTAAAGCAAAATGGTCCCATCTCGAAGTAGGACGATTTGGAAAGTGGCATATCCGTCGCCGTCGTAACGGATCGCATTGGTAAACTGAATCACAACGCGATCGCCGAAGTCCTGAAAATAAACGTCGCCGGAGCTGCCCAAATTCAGATCGTCCCAAAATGCGGCAATCAACGGACCCTGCGCGAAGGGACTTGGGAGTGGCTCATTCCAGTACTCGTTCCATCCCTGGCCGAATGTTAAGTAACCATTCGAAGCGACGTAGATGGTCGAATAGTTCTGGCCACTGAAGGGGAACGAAAAACTGACTTGGAGCGATTCAAAGCCGTCATCCATTTCCGAGACGCTGTCCATATGGATACCGCTAGCGCTAATGTCGTTCCAAATGAACTGTGGCCCATTCTCCTGGTCCGAATCAATGTAGGCGTACTGCGACGTAATCGTGGCGGAATGAGGAATGAAAGTAAGCTGCTGGGCGGCACTAGTTTTGTTGGTGACGGTAAGCCTTCGAGTCACGGTTTGACCTGTAGGCACGATCTCATCAATGCGCTCAGGGGTTACGGCGAGAAATTGCCCGGCATCGATGGGATCCAAGATTCTCTGAAAAGCCTCGAGGTTGGTGAGACCATCGCCACGCGCGGCCGGTGCGTTGGGATCGATGCCGATTTTTCCAAAGTAGTATCTCTCCCACCAATCGGGCAGACTATTACGATCCGTATCGTGAGCGGCATCGGTAGACAGTAGATCGAAATTAAAAAGGTTCTTAACCTGGCCGATGTTTGCGACAGCAAAATCGTCGGGAACTGTGCCGCTTGCGATCCAAGGATAGGTTTCGGCGTATCTAATAGCGATCAGCTGGTTGTAGAACGCCTTCGCGACCGACTTGAGTTGGCCGACTGTTAACGGCGCGAAATCGTTGGTTTGTGATGTCGGCGCGGACCAGCTGCTAATCAGCGAATGAATCTCATCACCGCCGCCGCTTGGAATTCTCGCGTCCATCTCAGCTGCGGCAGCGCGCGCGATATTCTTTAGCTGGCCTTGATTCGCCGCCGCATAATCGTCGTGAGCGGCATTCTGAATCACGGCATTGCGCTGCGACCACCATGCGGGAGCGGCGTGGAGAAGTAGTGGCACCAAAGCCGTTACAACGAGCGAAAGCGCCAGCCTAACAGCCGAGATAGCTTGCCTTTGATCAGGGGGAACGAATTTCATTCCAGGGCCCAGTCGAGCTATGATTGATTAAGGTGGCGGCCCCTGGGTGAATTCGCCCATGCCCAGATCGCCTTGTGGCGCAATCCGAGCAGGCCACACACTTGCTGGACCCGGCGGGCCAGCAGGACCGACAGGACCTGACGCTCCAGTAGGGCCAGTGGCTCCTGCAGGGCCGATGGGGCCAACCGAGCCCGCGACTCCCATGGGGCCAGTGAGACCTATAGGACCGGTTTCGCCTGCGGCACCATTCGCACCAGATGGACCTTGTAAGCCGCGGATGTTTCCCTGCAACGCCCAAGCGGTGCCACCTTCGTTGCTGACCTTTTGCCAGACATCGCCGCTTGTCAGATCAAGGTAATAATCTGAAAGACCGCCGAGGCTCTGTTCAGGAGGTCCGCTCCAAGAAAACCATTTCGTCCCAGCGGGCCCGGCGACGCCTTGAGGGCCTTGGGATCCCTGCGAACCAGCCGGTCCAACTGGGCCAATACTTCCGGTAGCGCCTGGCGGCCCGGTTGGGCCGGCAATGCCAGGCGCGCCGGGCGCGCCTTGTGGACCGGCCGGTCCGATTCTGCTGAGGGAAACTTCGAGTCGCGGCTCGTGACTGGTTTGGTCCGACTCCTTGCTGTCGAAAGCGAGATTGAGAACGGTAGTTGACGCACTAGCCTCAATCTTGATTCCTTCATTTACGAGGGTGCCGCCGATCCACGCTTTGACCCAGTCAGTGACATCGATGCTAACAAAATTATTCATCGACGTGATTGAGAGATCCGAAACCGTTGGCGAACCAAATGACAGCGATCCGGTCGAATTATCCTTAAGGGTGTATTCATCCCACGGCGCGGTCACGGGAGTGAGCGTGATTGCTCCGGCGAGCGTGCTGTTGCCGTTGACCCAGAAGCGCAGACGAGCGTGAGCCACATCGCTCGCGATGGTGCCGGGCGGCAACGTAGCCAGGCTGAATTTCAAGAATGTCCGTCCGAGCCGACCATTGCCTTTAAAGACGCGCAGGTCCATTCCGCCGCCATAATTGGAAGCGTTCGGCGGTGGTTTGCCGCCAGTCGTTCCATTGTCGACATAAGTGTCTTGCAACAGTAATGCCTCAACGGCACGTACACGGTGGGCCGTAAGAGTGAGACTAAGAAGGACAATGACAATCGCGGCGCGCCGCGTCAGTGAGATGTTCATGGCAGGTAAGAAACTGGGGAGAAATTCACGACGGCAGGCATCATGGCGATGTCGGCAAAACACGGCAATAGGCCAAATGGCGTACGGCGGCGGCTATGTATGTGCGGCTGCTTATTTCCGGCGACGATGAAGAGACTTGTCGCCATCGGAGCGGTGCTCGTACCACCAAACGCAAACCGCCGTCCGCGTTTCGAGATGGAGTTTCTCCAGAATATGTTGCACGTGTTTCTGTACCGTGCGCGAGCTGCACCCGAGAATCTCTCCGATCTCCCGGTTGCGTTTGCCGGCGGCGATCCATTCCGCGACTTCGAGCTCGCGGTTGGTGAGGGAACGCGGCCGTTCGGAATAAGCGGGAGCGCTCTCCTTTACTTTGGCTGTTTTGCCGTTCCGGGAGGACATGGCAAGAGTGCTTTTAGCTGAACGCGCATCGTTCGTCCATACGCATTTCGGCGTACGTGCGCCCGGGCGGGACGCGCGAGCGCTTTAGACAAATCCGGGTTCCCGTCGCAGTATCTGCGCGGAACGTACAATGGAGATTCAGAAGGAAAAGGCTGAAAAGCTGAAATCCTGAAAAGCTGAAATGGAGATTCATCAGTTGCGGTATTTTGTGGCGGTCGCGGAGGAAGCGAGTTTTTCGCAGGCGGCCCAGCGCGAGCATGTGTCGCAGCCGTCGCTCAGTCAGCAGATCCATAAGCTGGAAGAAGAACTGAACCAGCAATTGTTCGATCGGCTGCCGCGGTCGGTGGTGCTGACGGAAGCGGGGCGGTCTCTGCTGCCGTACGCGAGAGTGATCCTGACCGCGCTGGCCGATGCTGCGAAGGCCGTGACCGCGCTCGAAGCCGAAGTCGCGGGGAGATTGTCGGTCGGCGCGATTCCATCGATCGCGCTTTATATTTTGCCGCGGTTGATCGGGCGGTTTCAGCACGCGTATCCGAAAGTGACCTTTGAGTTGTTCGAAGACACCACGGAGAAGCTGGCCCAACAGCTCGAGGACGGGACGCTCGACCTGGTGATCGCGTCAGGGTCCAAGGCGATCCCGAACCTGGCGCGCCATTCGCTCGGCCGGGAAGCGCTTCTTCTTCTGGTGCCGGAGAAGCATCGGCTCGCCCGCCGGAAAAGCATCAAATGGATCGAGCTGGCGGACGAAAAGTTTTTGCTTTTGCACGAGGAGCATTCGCTCTCGATCACGGTTCGGCAACTTCTGACCGCGAACCACCTGAAACCGGAGCTGGTCCTGCGGGGAGCGCAGCTGGTCACGATCGCGAGAATGGTGGCGGCGGGGTTGGGAGTGACGGTGATACCGCAGATGATGGCGGAAACCGAGTTCGTGAAAGGCTGTGTGGCGGTGCCGTTCGCCAAACCGGCGCCGACGCGGGAGCTGACGTTATTGCGCAACCCGCTACGAGCGGAAAGTAAAGCGGCCGCAGCATTCCGTGAGGAAGCCGCGGCCGCCTTTATTTAATTAACTCGCGCCCGGCGTCGCCCATAGGGCGACGGCTACAGAAGAACGTCACAGGTTCATCTTCATCGCGTGAGCGAGGGAGAGGATGGACCAGGTGGACGTGACAACGATCACTGCGAAAAGAATAAACTCGGCGGCGACATTCGGCCGCTCGCGTTGCGCGAAGCGCTCGCTCAGGAAGCGAAAGGCGCGCAAGCGCATGGAGGTATTCGAATAAGGCAGCTGACCGTTTTTACCATTGCTGCTTAGGGATAATGTTTGCATGCCATACTAAAAAGCACGCGGCATACGGTTTTTAATACTTAGTACCGATGGGGGCCATAGGCAGAGCCTATGGGCGGGAAAAGGAGGAAGTCGGAGGTCGGAGGTCGGAGGTCGGAGGTCAGACGGATGTTCGGGCGAAGAATCGATCGATGATGCACTGGTCCGTGAACGTCGGGGCGCCGCCGGTATCGGTGAAGCCGGCAGCGGTGATGAGTTCGTGCAGCATTGCGGGACTGCTGGCATTTCGTCGTAGCCAATAATCGCAAAACTCAGTCTGGATAAATTTGATTTTCCCCTGGCTCAACAAATGTTTCGCGCCTGCAAATACGTCGGGCTCGAATCCGTCAACGTCGATCTTAAGGTAATCGATCCTATCGATTTGATGAGCGATCGCTATTTCATCGAGCGGATACACTTCGACTTTCATCGACGTCCGCCCGTCGTGCGTAACCATCGTCGCGGTGTCGTTTCCGCTTTCCGGGTCGATAAAAAGATCCGATCGGCCGCGCTCCCGGCCCAGGGCCAGGTTGAGCGCAAGCACATTGGTGATGGCATTCGCCTCGATAGTTTCTTGCAGGCGAAGAAAAGTCTTCGGGTTCGGCTCAATCGCGATAACCCGGCCGCGCTGGCCGACGATGCTCGCCGCTAATAGCGCGTAGAAGCCGACGTTCGCGCCGATGTCGAGAAAAGTGTCCCCAGCCTGGAGCTTGCTTCTGATGAATCGCTCGGCTTCATGGTCGTAGCCGAACAGGAAAATATTTCGCTGAATGTTCTCGGATAAGTCGCACCAGAATTCGTAACCGAAAAGTGCGATCCGGATTCGACCAGCGCGCGGACATAAGGTGGAAAGAATTCTGCCTTTGCCACGAAACCGGAACGGTGACAGAAGAGCCTTCGCGACTTTAGTCAGAGCAATGCGCAGAGTGAATGGAGAATCTGGTTCGCATCCGTCCCTCGCAAACCATTCCCTGCGCAACAGACTTCGCAGGGCCCATTTCAGATGAAAAGGTCTCAGGAGTTGTAAGTAGACCGGCAATCTCGCGATCGCTTCGGGTAATCGGCGGCGGTCGCGGATTTGGAGACAACAATCGACCACGCGATGAAAAGCGACTTCGTCCGAGAACCAGCGTTGCCATTCTTCTCGCGCGAGATTCCCCATCGCTAAAGCGTCTGGCTCCCTCGCCTCGAGCAAGCGCGGGATGTCAGCAATCTCACGTTCGGCCACGCGAATGCTGAATCCCGGCCAATTCGGCCCGTTCGGTTCAACCCAGTCGTCAGAAATAATCACCGGCACGCGTCCCATTCGCATCGTTTCCATGAGCCGGATCGTGGCTGCTCCCAGGCCTCGCGGGCAAAGCACGAACTTCGACGCCTTTGTCACTTCCACGAACTGGCGGTGATAATCCCGCCGTTCATTCAAAGTCATCCGGTCATACAACGCTCGCTCGAACTCTTCTGCCGTGTCGCGAAAAAAACCGCGCGGATGAACGATGCCGGCCAATTGACGCCGAACCGGCGCGCTGGCCGTCGAACCAATGAAGCTGAAAAGATACGGAAGGTCCGCGGCTGCCGGAGTGAACGAGGTAAACTCATTCTGCAACGGGCTCACATGAAATCCTCCCTGGGTGCGGCGTGATGCCCAACGCTTTCCGACCGAGGCGTAGACGCCAGGCAGGAATGGAATCACAAAAGCATTCGAGCAAAACATGAAGCACTTCTCGCGATGTCGTTTCACCAGAAGATGCCGGCGCACACCTTCGAAATGCAGCCCGGTTCCTAACAGCTCTGCGAACAGGATGATGTCCGCAGCCTCAGCATCATCGGTGAGAAAGTGCACTCCGAACTTATCCGCTTTTGCGCTTGCCAGCAGGGTGCGGAACGCCGCCAGATTATAGTCATTCTGTTGTTCGATAGGTGCCGCGGAAAGTAGAAATACGCTGGCCATCACTATTCTAAATACTCAGTCGCATTGAAGCTTGCCGCCTGATCCTGGTTAGACGCCTGCGCCTTCTTCGCCGTCGCTGGCGAAACCGCGGGAGCGGAATTCTTCTTCGTGATGATAACGCTGGCGCGCGGTGAGGATGCTGGAGCGGCCGAGATAACCGACAGCTCTTTTTTCGTTGGACCGATCGACGACCGGCATGCGGCCGATGTCGTGCCGTAACATGCGGGCCATGGCGTCGTGGAGGGTTTCGTCGGGATAAGCCACGATTAGTTTCGTCGAGCCGGCTTCGCCGATGGTAAGCGTCTCATCGCGGGACCGATCAAAGCAGCGGACGATATCGCCGCGGGTAATAATGCCGAAGAGGTCGCCGTTTTCGTCACCGAGCAGGGTTCCCTGCCGGCCGGAAATCAGGGGATCACCGCTCGCGATCCGCGCGGAGAATCGCGGCAACGGCGTGCTGGCCGGGACCAGCGGAACGTTTGCGTCCATCACTTCCGAAACGCGCATCATCTCGAAGAGATCGACGCTGTATTCGCGCGCGATGTGCTGGCCGCGCCGCGCGAGTTTCTCAGTGAGAATGGAACGACGAAGGAGCAGGACGGTGACACCAAGCGCTGCGACCGTTCCGCAAAGAAGCGCAGGCAACGCGTTCAGATCGTGAGTCAATTCGAGGAGGAAAAACATTCCGGTCAGCGGCGAACGCATGGTGCCGCCCATCATCGCGGCCATGCCGATCATCGCCCAGAGTCCGGTGTCGCCGACCGGCAACCATTGGCCAATGAACGCGCCGATCGCTCCGCCAATAATGAGCAACGGCGCGAGAACGCCGCCGGAAGTGCCGGAGCCGAGAGCAATCGCCCAGACCAATGCTTTACCGACGAGCAATCCGAGCAGCGCCGCGCCGAGAATTTCGCCGCGGAGCAAACCATGAATCAATTCGTAACCAACGCCGAGGACGCGCGGATCGATCCAGCCGCCGATGCCGACCAAGAGCGCGCCCACCGCCGGCCACCACATCCAGTGAAAAGGCAGTTTCGCGAAGGCGTCCTCAAAAAAATAAACGATCGCGGTCAACAATCCGGAACCGAATCCGCCGATAATCCCAATCCCGGCGGCGGCCACGATTGGCCAAAGCCCGAGAGCCGGATGCAAGGTGACCGGAAAAATTGGGCCGGGCCCGAGGAGCGGAATTCGGCATAACCACGCGGTGACCGCCGCGACGACGACCGGAATAAAACTGCGCGGCCGCCATTCGAACAGAAGCAGCTCGACGGCGAGCAACGTCGCTGCGACCGGAGAAGCAAACACTGCCGCCATTCCGCCGGCTGCGCCCGCCACGAGCAGCGTCTTGCGCTCCGCGGAGGTTAGACGAAACAGCTGCGCGATCAGCGAGCCGACGGCGCCACCGGTCATGATGATCGGGCCTTCCGCGCCGAACGGTCCACCGGTGCCGATCGAAACCGCGGACGAGACCGGTTTCAGAATCGCCACCTTCGGTTGAATCAAACTGCCGCCGAGCAAAATCGCCTCGATCGCTTCGGGGATGCCGTGTCCGCGAATCTTCTCCGAGCCGTAACGCGCCATCAGTCCGATGATGAGTGTGCGCCCACGACCGGCGCCGCGATTACCCACGGGCCGAGATGATGATGCGTGAGCGTTTCCATTTCGGGCGAGAAACGCTGGAAGAAAACGAGATTCGTGATTTCGGCGATCAACCAGAGAAGGGCTTTCGCGACGAACGCACTGATAACACCGACCGGGAGAGCGAACCCGACGAGGAGCAGCATCCGGGAATCGGTGCGGAAATCGCCCAAGAGCGATTCTGAAGTTTTCGTTCCTGACATGATTGCGGCGCGCTGAGGGGCGCAGACTTAATTTGCGAAGCGGCGGGCGAACTGCAACGAGGGGAAGTGACGACTGACTCGCAGAGCAGAGTTTTTAGGTCGAGAGGTCGGCCATTCCCGCTATTGCTTTCTTTGGAATGAACCGGTCTGGCCGCCGAGAAAGTGTTTCGTCGTGACCCGGGCGGAATTAGCGCCGTCGATAATGGTCAGGGTCCATTTCACCGGCAGGGACATGGGCCGCGTCGTCCAGGAAACCTGGGTAGAAGTGACGGCATCGATCGGGCCGCTTTCGCGACCCATCGGTCCGCCATCGATGGAGACCATGCCCGAGCCGACCACGATCGTGCGCCGATCATTGGCAAAAGATCCTATCCAGATGCCCTGCACCAGGTTTCGAGAAGTCTGCGATTTGGACGAAGGGGAAAGTTGGGTTTGGCTTTTGACCGTCGAGGACTTCTCGTTTGTGACCTGCGATCTGTTGATTCGTTTCGGTCGTGGCGTAGCGGATGCAGCCGACTGGGATGTCGGCGGAGGCGATTCTTCCACGATCGGCGCCGGAGCGCGCTCCGGTCCGATGAACAACGCGACAACAAGGCAACACCAACGGCGGGTCATAGGGCGCGAAAGCATTAGACGGATGTTCACGAGCGAAGGCAAGAACCAAGGCGCACCGGAACCGCAGCCGCTACTTCCAGACGCCCAATTCGCGCAATTGTCCGGTGACGGTGGCGGGCCAATCTTTGTTTGACGCGGGACAGGCGGGACTGGGATGAAGGATTTGGCCAACGCGTGGAGGTGAACCGATGATTGTTTGAGCGGCGCGCTTCGCGGCGAAGTCGCCGACGCCGATGAGCCATTCAGGGTTAAGGATGCGGATGATCTCGCGGAGGTGTTCGTCACAAACCGCATAGAGCGCGGTGCGCTCGTGAGGTGAAAGTTTGTCGGGCGTCCGGTTGCGGCCGCTTTCTTCGAGAAAGGCGAGCGGGCAATAATTCATCACGAGGTGATCGCGGAAAAATTTCTCGGGAGCGCCGAAGCGCTTGGCAAATAATCCCCAGAGCCGTGCGCCGCTGACTTCGCTGCGATGACAACTGAATCCGGTCACGGGCCGTTTGGGATGTTCGTCAGGCGGGCGATCGATTTGTGTTTCGATGCCGAGCCAATCGCGCACGGCCGCTACCTGGCCGAACGGGACGCCGGTTTGCGCCATGCCAAACGGGCCGGGATTCATTCCGAGAAACAGAACACGCTTCGGAGCGTTGCCGTAGCGCCGCAGATAAGTTTCATGAGCCGACCACGCGTAACGGAGCGGATTGTAAACGTGTGTAACCGGCGCGGCGAACGTTAGCCTGTCGACAGCATCCCGCAGTCGTCGAGCGGCTGCGATCAAGTCAGCCGGCATACTTCGATTTCAAATGATCGATGTAACGGCTGTAGGTCTCGGCGAGCGGCACGCTTTCGATGAAGAGGATGTTCTCGGCGTTGAACTCAGCGCTGCGCGAGAAGTTGTAGGAACCAGTGATGACGGTGTCGTCGATGACGAGAACTTTGTCGTGCATGAAATCGTGGCGGCTCGCCGGACTGTAAGGCGTGGAATTTTTTCCAGCGAGATGGGCGCGCGTCACGATTTCCCGGAGGGCCGGGATCTTCCAATGGTTGGACGGAACTTCCTGCCACTGGGTGTAAACTTCCGACATCTGGGTGCGATCGTAGATGCCATCGATCGGGATGCGTCCAGCGCGGAGTAAGTTGAGGAGCTCGCCGATGAGAGTGCCGGAATTGATGAGCAAGCTGCAAATGCGGACACGGCGTTGCGCGGCACGGACGCGGCGGGCGATCTCTGCGTCGATTTCGAGACCGCAGCCAGGAGAGAACATGACGCGCGCGCTCGCGGGCTGGTCGCCAAAGGTGAGCGACACCGGCTCGGTCCGAATCTTGCCGGTGTTCTCGAAGTTTTCTTTTTCCCAGAGCTGCTCGAAATTTTCGGCGTAGGAAGCAGCCAACGCCGCGGAGTCGATCGTGACGACATTGTTCTCCATCAAGGTAAACGCGTCGTCGGTCATGTTGGTCGAGCCGGTCCAGATTGATTGCCGATCGCGAACGATGAATTTGCTGTGCATCAACTTCATCCCGGCAATGCGCCGCCATGGATAGCCTAACGACTGGACGAACGCGCTGGTGCCCGCGGGTGCCGGATCCTGCCCGGCGGCGACATTCGGTTCGACCGGCTTGTCGCCATCGAAACAGAAACGAACCCGGACGCCGGCCTCGGCCCGGTCGCGCAAGGCGGCGACGAGCTGCGCGCGAAGCGGTTCGCTGAACCGCATGTCGTAAACGGCGATGTCGAGCGATTGCTTCGCGGCGCGGATGAACGCGGTCAGCCGCGCCATCACGGAGTCGGCGGTTTGTTCGCCCTCGGCGAGGAAGAAGACAGAAAGATTGTTCAACCACTGACAAGTGCTTTGTCGCTCGGGATTCGTCTAGCGAGAAGTGCTCGCCGCGAGACGATCGATTTTCGCCGCCGCACGGATCGGCAAGGTGAAATAAAAGGTGCTGCCTTTCCCGAGTTCACTTTGCACGCCGATTTTTCCGCCGTGCGCTTCGACGGCCATGCGACAGAAGGCGAGGCCGAGTCCGGTGGAATGCTTCTTTTCTGCGCCAGCGTCGGTCTGGCCGAATTTTTCGAAGATGTGTTCGTGTTGCTCGGGCGGAATGCCGGTGCCATCGTCTCGGACGGCGATGGTCGCGCCCGCACGGGTGCGCTCGACATTGATAGAGATCGTTCCGTCAGCTTTGGTGAATTTGAGCGCGTTGCTGACGAAATTTTCCAGCACGCGGCGAATGACGCCCGCGTCGCATGAGACGATGAGCGGTTCCGAGGTGACATCGCAGTGGAGCGTTCGGGCTTGGAGCAACGGCGTGAAGCGGGTGGTGGTTTCGCGCGCGATCTGGTTGAGGTCGTGCGGTTCCAAATGCAGCGGCATTTGACCGGCCTCGAGACGGCTGACGTCGAGCAAGGTGGTAATCATGTCGCGCATGTTGTCGGCGCCGCGCTGCGCTTGGGCGATGTATTTAGCCTCGGTCGGGGTCAACTTGCCCGACGCCATCCGGGTGAGAGCGTCAATGTAGCCGGTAACGATCGTCAGCGGCGAGCGCAGATCGTGCACGATCATATTCGTGAGATCGTCGCGGCTGGAGAGGGTTGAGCGGAGCCGGGCTTTTTCGATTCGTTCGAATGCGAAATCACTGGCGAAAGAAAAGAGAACGCACGCGTTGAAGATGAAAAGCGGGCCGAGACAGGGCAGGTAGACGCCAGGGTGATTGTAGAACCAAAGCGCGCAAAACGGCGCGACACTATCGGCGACAATCAGGGCGAGCAACCGGAGCCACGGCGACCGGATGGTCAGACAAAGGGCCGCCCCCAGAAAAGCCGCGAGGAGCATGACGCCCGCGTTGCCAGACGGCGTGAGCTCGCTGAGGAATTCGCGGTGGAGCAGCGCGTTGAGGGAATTGAGGTGCAGCTCAGCGCCGGGCATGTAGCCGAAGGGCGTCGCCAATTCGTCCTTCTGCCATTTTCCTTCCCCACCCACGATGACGATCTTGTTGCGCAGAAGTTTTCCGGACTCGTAATTGTGCTCCCAATATTCCGGGACAAAAATCTCGAAAACGGAATGCGGCCGGAAGCCGACGCGAGGCGGGCCGGTGAAGCGGAATGGATGTTCGGCGAGGTCATTTGGGACGAGCTCGGGATAACCGGCCTTCGAGAGAACGCGCGCGGAAATGGACAGGTAGGCGGCCGTAATGCTGCCACGCTGGCGGAAACCGACGCGGTATTGCGCGCCGCGCACGGTTTGGTTTTCGCCGGTAAAAAAATTGGTGAACCCGACGCGATCATCTGGCAGAGCGCTCTTCGGAATAAGAGTTTCCGCGGGCGCATCGTAACTGGAGGGAATTCGCAACGCCCGGTCCACGTCCTCCGGCGAAACGAAATTGCTTCCGATAACAACCTTTGAGTGGAATCGATCGAGCGCCGCGCGAAAGGCGTCGTCGCCTGGGGCAGGCGCCGGAAACAGACAATCAAACGCAACCACTTTCGCTCCGGCGCCCACGAGCCGTTCGAGAATGAGCGCGTAGACCTCACGATCCCATGGCCACGGTTTGGTCATGAGTTTAAGGGCGCCGCGCGAAGCCGGATCCTGGGCGCTGGAAGCGAGCAATCCTTCCACATCCAGTTCGGGGTCGAGTGAGACGGAAGCGGAATCGATCGCGAGAAAAACAAGATCGGGATTGGGCGGGGTGGCGCGGCCAGAGCGAGCGATGACGTCGCGCAGTCGATATTCCGCCTGAAGGTAAGGCGCGGGGCGGATTAACTCGACGGCAACGCCGACGCCCGCGAAAAGGGCGGCGAGCAAAACGACGACGACGATCCGACGGCGGAACATGATCCGGGGAGGGAGCCGGAAACATGCCGGGTCCACGTCCGCGGCCATCGGCATATGCCTTGCTCAAAGTCAGAAGTGTCGCCGAAGATTTCCCGCCTGGTTCTGAGCCTTTTGGTGATGTGCGTTGTCGCTGCGCGCGGCCAGCAGGCGGTTTCGTCCATCACGCAGTCGCGACTCTTCACCAACCAGACTGCGCCGGGCACGAGCGCAGTGGACGCAAACGGAACTGCGTTGCCCGAAGAAGAAGCGACGAGCGATTCCGGCGACGACAGCTTTGGCGCCCAAATCATTTTGAAGAACCAGGAACGGCCGCGGAAGTTTAGCGTTTTCTCGGACATCTCGATCTCGCGCACGAACAACGTCGACCTGACGCCACGCGCAACGCGAAGCGATTCGTTTCTGGCCGCAAGGATGGGCGGCGCGTGGAAACCGCTTCCGACCAGCCAATTCATCGGTGAAATTTCCGTCAGCAGTTCTCTCTTCCGCTACGATCGTGCGCGCGCTCTCGACTTCGAGACGATCGGCGGCGGCGCCGGCCTGAGCTGGCTCGTTCCGCGCGGCGCGGGGATCATTCTATTTGGCCGCTACGATTTCACGGAAGTATTGGACGCGAGCAGCAACGAACTGCTCCAGGACCACGCGTTCACCTTCGGCGCGCAAAAGATTTTCGTGTTTGGACGATCGCATTTTCTGAGCGCCGGAATCAACGGCAGCCTCGGCCTATCAACACCGCGGTCGCAGCAGCGGGACCAGGCGGCCATGCAGGCGGCATACCATCTTCAGATCACGCGATCGCTCGACCTGGATTTTGCCTACCGCTACGCGGCCCAATTCTACAACGAGGGAGATCGTCTCGATCACAACCAGACGTTGTCCCTCGCGATGGGATTTTCGCCGAACCGGTGGCTGCGTCTAACCGCGTCGATTTCCGTCGCTCGAAACGATTCGAATGAGGCGGCGTTCGAGTACGATGTTTTCAATCTGGGAAGCGGCCTTGGCGCCAGCGTTTCATTCTAATTTAATTGACTGAATGCGGTTAAAAATAGTACTTATGGATAGATCGAAGCGCCTATGTCCAAGAGCATCTTTCCCCGCGGCGCCATCGCCCTCAGCTGCGTCTTTGCCTTCCAGCAGTCGATCGCCGGTCCGCTGACATCGGCGGAAGTCACCAAGGTCATAAATCGCGTCGCCGTCGTCGACCCGACGAAAGGCCAGCAGCCGGCGAAGATCCGCGACGTCATTAAAGATGATCTCGGTTTGCAAACCGGCGAGAAATCGCGCTCCGAGCTCCTCTTCCAGGATAACACGTTGACTCGGATCGGTGCGGAAACGTTTTTCAGTTTCAAGACCGGAACGCGCGACATGACGCTGGAGAAAGGCTCAATGCTCCTCCAAGTGCCGAAGGGATTGGGCGGCGCGACAATTCACACCGCGGCCGTGACCGCCGCGATTACGGGCACAACGATCATGATGGAATACGTCCCCAATCGCTATATCAAGGTGCTCGTCCTGGAGGGGAGCCTGCGCTTGTCGAGGAACGGGAGATTCGGCGACTCGTTGCTCCTTCGGCCCGGCAAGATGGTGATCATGCGTCCGGACGCGAAGCGGATTCCCGAACCGGTGGATGTCGATATCAAGCACATCGTCCAAACCTCGACGCTCGTGAATTTTCCGGATTCGGCACCGCTGCCAAGCGTGGGATTGATCCAGGAGGCGATCGACTCGCAAGCGCGGAGCATGGCGCGAAACGACTTGGTCCCAACGAATCTGGTGATGGGACATGGAACGGATGTGGTGCTGGCGACTAACGATCAGTTGGCGCGGATTGCGGCCCTGACTCCGACCCCGGTGAATACGAATAGTTCCGCGACGGCGGCTGCCCCGACTACCATGGCAACCAGTGCCACGACGTCGCCGACGAATGTGGTAGCACTTCTCCCTGCCGAACCTGCTCCGGCGGTTGTCGATCCGGCGGGCACGATTAGTGGCGTCAGTGCCGGTGCGGCGACTACGATATCGCCGGCGGTCAGCGCCGCGCTTCTTACAAGTCCGAGTTCGACAGTAAACAGTCTCTTGCCGGCGCTGCCGACTACGCTCGACAACCTAACGAACACGGTGAGCTCGGTGTCCGTCGTCAGCTCGGTCACCGGAACCGTTGTCGCTCTTCCTTCGGCATTAGTCCCGCTCACGAGTACGATCACATCGCCGGTCCTGAATACAGTCAGCGCCGTACCGGGGACTCTGGATTCGCTTACCGCGGTTGTCTCGTCGTTGCCTGTGGTGAATACAGCGACTGCTCCTGTGAGCTCGCTGTCCGGGACACTGAATTCAGTAACTTCAGCCGTCGCCCCTTCATCACTTATTAACTCCATCGCGGGCGTGACCGAAACAACCGTGCCAATGTCGAACGCCAATTCTTCCACGAACACGATCCTGACGAGTTCCACGAACACGATTACAAACATCCTTAGCTCAACGACAACTTCCGCGAGCCCGATGACGACAACGGCCATTGCCGCTCCGACGCCGCAGCCAGTTTCAGTGACCAGTAGCACTCAACTAGTGTCGCTGCTGAGTAACGCGGCGCCCACCACGACCGGCCGGATCACAGTTTCTCCTACGAGCTTGACTTCTATCAGCCAGACAGGAACCACCTCAGGCGCCACCACCGCCGTGGCTACCTCGACACCGCCGCCCATTACTACCATCACCTCGGGCGCGACGAGCACGCTCACGACCGTAACGCCCCTGCCAAGCCCTGCTACCACGACAACGACTACAACAGCGACGTCGGTACCGATAACGACGACGGTTACTTCGTTACTGGGCCGGCATTAAGACTTAGCAGGTCGTTCGCCGCCCCCCTCGAAAGCTAGGAAGTAGAAGAGCGCGGCGCAAGGCGGTGGCGCAGCCGAAGGAAGGGACGTTCGATCACGAAGAAAAGAATCGTCGCGCCAGCGAATACGCAAACCTGAATTCCGACAAGCGCGGGCACAGAGGTAAGAACGATGCCGCGGCTGGAAAGGAATTGTTCGACGAAGTGAATGACGAGTTTCTGAATGAGATAGGCGCTGTAGGCAATGCTGGCGATGAAAGCGGCGCCTGGAATTTTGAAGCGACGAAACGGCAGGCGCGGGCTGACGGCGCAAACCAGGAACGCGGCCATCCCAACCGCGATCAGCAGGAATTGCCAGATGCACATCGTGACAGTGATGTCCTCGGTTTCGCCGAGATAAAGCGCGTAGACGATCAAGGCGAGCGCGGGCAGCCAAAGGAACGGCGCGAGATTCATCAGGCGCTGCCACCATTGCGGACGGAATTTTTCGATCGCCGCCAGGACGACGCCAAAGACAAGCGGGTCGAGGCGCGTCCAGGTCGCGTAATAGATCCAGGTCTGATAGCCGCGGAAAGCGACGCCGGTTTCGTCAAGATTCTGATAGGCCAGAAGGGCGCGCAGCATAAAACCGCCAAGAACAATGGCGCAAGGGACAATGAAAGCCGCGCGACGCCAGCGACTGATGAAGAGCAAAACGAGGGGAAGGAGCAGATAGAATTGGTCCTCGACGGCGAGCGACCAGGCGTGGGAAAAAGCGGTACCACCGCGCAGGCCGATGTTTTGCACTGAGACAAGAAATTTCCAGAGCGGAAACATTTCCGGATACTCGCGCCACGAAGGCAGGAATGCGTAGATGGAAAGAATGACGAGGTAAGCGGGAAGGATCCGCAAGCCACGCCGGGCAAAGAACCGTCCGAGTTTAATTTCCTGCCCGCGAGCGAACGGCGCCAAAAGCTGGCTTCCGATCAGGTAACCGCTGAGGACAAAGAAAAGATCGACGCCGATCCAGCCAAAGCGATCGACGCGACCGGGCGTTTTGAAACCGAAGAGCGCCGCGTGATAGATCGTGACTACGACGATGGCCAGGGCACGAAGGAGATCGAGTCCGGGCTGGCGTTCACGACCGGTGAAGCGCGGATCGATTGTTACTTCGGTAGCTGGCTCGTGAATGGGGGAAGGGAAAGTAGAAAGTAGAACTTAGAAAGGAGAAAGTTCGAGAAGGCCAAAAAAAACCGCTGCCGACGCATGGTGGCGACCGGCAGCGGCTAAGGACTAAGTCCCCTGACTTTGGTTACTTCTTTTTAGTGTAGTTAATCTCCATGGTCTTGGCTTCGCCCTGGCCGCGATCCTCGTAGTACTCCATGGTCATGTGGCTGGCGTCCGTCATTTTGATTACCTCGCGTACTTTCTCTTTCATCCCGGGCATCATCTCGTATTCGCCGGTGTAGGTGAACGCCTTGGTAGCGGCATCATAGGTGCCGTCCATGGTCATGATCCCGGTGCCCATGTTATCGACCCATCCGGAGACGAACTTCTTTTTGACGTTGTCGTAGCCGTCCATCGACATGCCGATGAAATTCGTGTCCTTCATTTTCCCATCTGCGCCCGGCATCTTGAACTTACCGGTGTACTCGCCGCTGACGTAGCGGCCGTCCATGATCACTTTTCGGGTGGCCGTGCCGGTGGACTCAGTCGGTTTCCCAGTGGGATCCATCCACATTTTGACGGTGTAACTCCAGGTGCCGGCGGTGGACGCGAGGAGCTTGTGGTTCTCGTTGAGCTTCGCCATCTCCATCATCTGCTTCATCTCCTCGGCGCTTGGCGCCATTGAGCTCGCAGCGGGACTCGAAGCGGTTGTGGCTGTCGAAGGGGCAGTGGTTGTAGTTGTCATGCCGCTCGCCGGACTGTTCAGGCTCGGCGCGGTCGGCGCTACTGACGGACCCTGCGCGAATGCGACGGAGGCGGTCGCAGCCAGGATGGTAAGTGATTTAAGTAAGGTTGTAGGTGTCATGGTGGCGGCGATTCTGTTTAGGCGCACCGCAACACGTCAAGCTCCGTGTATTAACAGAAGAGCGATGTTTCTACTTCTTTAGTAGAGCTAGTAAACGTCGCGCCGGTAACGCTTCGTTTTCCTGAGGTTGGCCACGTATTCGGCCGCGGCTTCCTTGCTCATCCCGCCGTGTTCTTCAGCGACAACGTGAATTGCGGCATCAACGTCGGGCGCCATGCGTTCGGCATCGCCGCAGACATAAAGATAGGCGCCGTCCTGGAGCCACGACCAAACGTCGCGGCCGCATTCGCGGATCCGATGTTGGACGTAAATCTTTGAAACCTGGTCGCGGGAGAAGGCCGTGTCGAAACGCGTCAGCAATCCGGAGGCGGAATAGTCCGCCATTTCTTTTTCGTGATAGAAATTGGCCGCGCGGCGTTGTTCGCCGAAGAAAAGCCAGTTGCGGCCGGTCGCACCGACTGCTTCGCGTTCCTGAAGATAACCGCGATAAGGCGCGAGCCCGGTGCCGACGCCAATCATGATGATGGGCGCGGCGGGATCGTCCGGGAGCCGAAAATGTTTTGCGCTATGAATGAAAGCCGGGAGGCGAGTTCCTTCTTCGATCCGGTCGGAGAGAAAGCTCGTGCAGACGCCTTTGCGGGCGCGGCCGTGGCTGACAAAACCGACGTTGGTGACGAGGAGATGGGCTTGCTCGGGATAACGCTTCAAGCTCGAAGCGATGGAATACAAGCGCGGCTGGAGCTTCGAGAGGCTCGCGGCAAATTCCGCGGCGGATAATTTGTTGCGCAGCTCGGCGTACTCGTTGGCTAAATCGACGACGTGCCGGCCCCAAAGGTAGCTGTCTAATTTCGCGCGATTGTTTGGATCGCAATACTCGAGAAGAAAATGAGCGGCTGGAATCCGTTCGGCGACGAGCTGGACGAATTGGCGAGAGGGCGTGGTGATCGTGCGCTCGCGTTGCAAGGCGAGACGCAACGAAACACTTTCGCCGGAGACGCCACTTACTTCTTCTTCGCCAGTGAAACCGAGCAGGCCGATGATTTCGTCGACCAGCTCCGACGCGTTTTGGGGAAACACGCCTAACGAATCGCCGGGCTCGAAAATTAGACCGGATTTCTGGAGGGAGAACTCGTAGTGGAAGGTTTCTTTCTCGGAGCCGGCGCCATCGAGTCTTCGGCGTTTCAAGAGCGGCGCGGGAAACGGGTTCTTCCGGGAAAAGACGGTAGCGGTGGATGCGGGCGGTGCCGTTTCGGTAATCATGATCGACGCGAACCCAGCTTAACGGCTACCCATTCATCCTTCTCACAACTGGCATGGATGATAGCAAAACCGGGGACGAACTTCCAATGATTACTCCGATCAGGGAAGTGAGCTGGTGATTTTCCAGACAAGGCCACCTGGAAACAAGCCAAGGAAGAGAACAATGAGGGCGAGGGTCGCGATCGAAGCTTGTTGGAGGAAATCGATCTGAGCCGCTGGAGGATTGGACGCGGTCTTATCGACAAAGATCACTTTCAGCACAAGGAGGTAGTAGTAGAAGGAGATGAGGCTTCCCAAAAGCGCGAGCGCGACGAGCCAAAGCAAACCGTAGTTAGCCGCGGCGTGGAGCGCGGCGCTAAACAGATAGAACTTGCCGAAGAAACCGGCGAGCGGCGGAAGCCCGGCGAGCGAAAGCATGAAGACCGCCATCGATCCCGCCAGCCACGGCGAGCGTCGACGCAATCCGGCGAAGTGACTGAAATCGTCGCCGCCGGCTTCGCGGCGCACGAGAGCGACGACTCCAAATGCGCCGACGAGGGTAAAGGCGTAGATCGTCGTGTAAAAGAGGGTCGCGCTGAAACCTTCGCGGCCGCCGGCTACGAGACCGAGCAAGGTGTAACCGGCGTGCGCGACCGCGGAATAGGCGAGCAGCCGGCGCACATTCGTTTGCGCGAGCGCGACAAGATTGCCGATCAGAATGGAAAGCGCGGCGAGAGCAGCGATGAGCGGGCTCCAACCGGCCACCATCGCGTGCCACCCAGCCGCGCCGTGGCTCGGACCGAAACCGATCAGCAAAATTTTTCCCAGGACAAAAAACGAAGCGACCTTTGAAGCAGACGCGATGAACGCGACCGACGTTGCCGGCGCGCCCTGATAGGTATCCGGCGCCCAGAGATGGAATGGTGCGGCTGCAATTTTAAAAGCGAATCCGATCAACGTCATGACGATGCCGGCAGCCATGAGTGGTGTCATTGGGCTGAGCCTTGGCGCGATCGCTGAGAGACTGGTCGTGGCGGTCATACCGTAAACGAGGCTTATTCCGAAAAGCGTGAAGGCGCTCGCGGTGCTGCCAAACAGAAAATATTTCAGGCCGGCTTCCGCCGAACGGAGGTCGGTCTTGTCGAACGCAGCCATGACATAGAGCGATAGCCCCGTGAGCTCGAGGCCGATGAAGATCACAAGCAGTTCTTCGCTGCCGACGAGCAGCATCAGCCCAACCGTGGCCAGCAAAAGAAGCGCGAGGTATTCGCCATGATGGGGAGTGTTGAGCTGTCGCGCGAGGATGACGGTGAAGAAAGCGAGCGCGATGCAAATCACTTTGAAGAGCGAAATCAGCGGCGCGACGACCAGCATGCCGTTAAGGAGTGACGCTTGTGCCGGAAGCATGAGCACGGCGGACGAAGCGAAGAGAAGACCGGCTGCGGCGACCCCGGAACACAGCCTGGCCGCGTGGGCGTTCCACAAACCAAGAGCGAGAACAACGAGGGCCGTCACCACGAGCACGGTCTCAGGCGCGGCGAGCCGCAGGAGTTCGAAGTAGTTCGTCATTTCAGGAACCGCATCGCTTCGACCGCGGGCACGATACGATCGAGCAGAAACTTTGGATAAACTCCGGCTGCGAGGGTGGCGACCATGAGCAGAGCCGCGCCCCATTTTTCCGCGAGCGAGATCGCCGATTGTTCGTTCCAGTCCGGATCGGTGGGGACCCGGCCTTGTTGCTGACGCACGTCGCCAAAGAAAGTTTTCTTTAACGCGCGCAAAGTGAAGGCGGCGACGAGAACCATGCCGGCGCCTGTGATGAGGACGGCGAGCGGGTACGATTTCCAGGCGCCGAGCAGAATCGTGATCTCAGCCGCGAATCCACTGAAGCCCGGGATGCCCATCGATGCGGCTGACGCGACGACGAAGGAAAAGGCGGCGAACGGCAGGGCGCGGCTCAGGTCCATCACTGACAAGGCGTCCAGCTCGCGCGTGTGGGTGCGACGATAAATCATTCGTCCGGCGACGGCGAAGAGGAGAGCGGCGATGACGCCGTGCGAAAACATCTGCAGGACCGCGCCGCTCACGCCGAGCGCATTCGCGGTCGCCAGGCCGAGCAGGACAAAGCCCATGTGGCTGACGCTCGAATAACCGATCACGAATTTCAGATCGCGCTGGCGCAAGGCGACTCCAGCCGCGTAAACGATCCCGATCACGCCGAGCACGGCGATCCATTTGCTCCAGGCCTGAAAACCGAGCGGCAGAAGATTCATGGCCACGCGCAACGCGGCGTAAGCGCCAAGTTTCATCACGATACCGGCGAGCAGCATCGAGCCGGCGGTCGGCGCGGCCACGTGACCGGTGGGCGCCCAGGTATGAAGCGGCCAGATACCGGCAAGGACCGCCAAGCCGAGGAACAAGAGAGGGAAGACCCAGCTCTGGAACCGCGATGGGAACTGAAATTGCGCGAGCTGTTGGAGATCGAGCGTGTGCGCGCCGGCTGCGACGTAGATCGCGATAATCCCGATCAACGCCAGGGCGCCCCCGAAGAACGAGTAAAGCGTCAGCTTCATCGCGCCGTATTCCTTGTTCGTCGAACCCCAGATCGCGATCAGGAAATATTTCGGAACAATGACGAGCTCGTAGAAAACGAAGAGCAGAAAAAGATCGGCGCTCAGGAAAACGCCGTAAGAACCGCCGACGACCAAAAGGAGCCAGAAGAAGAACTCGTTAGGCCGTTCCTCGACGTCCCACGAAAAGAGAACGGCGCTAACTGCAGTCAGGCCCGTGACCAGGCACATCGTCAGACTAATGCCGTCGACGGCGAGGTGATATTCGAGACCGAGACCCTGAATCCACGGAAGCCGGACGATGGTTTTGAAAGCTCCGTCGTTACTACCTTCGCAAAACGCCTGAAGACTGATCGCGAACCCGGTGAGTGTCGTCAGCAGCGCCATCCACCGCGCCAGGATATGCGGCAGGAAGAGCAACAAGAGCGCTCCGCCGAAAGTGACATAGATGGTCCAGGCTATCATCGGCGAATCCGCGTTCGATAACGCGGCGCGCTTTCACGGACATGAAAGCCAATCTCGCGCGGAGGCTTTTCCGCCGGAGCCACGTTTGTCTTCCAACTATCTCGGGCCGAGATCGGCAGGATATCACAGTTTGTGACATCCGATTGTGCGATCCGGCTGACAGGAATGAGTTCGCGTTTTGCGCCCATTTCACGCAAACAACCGCGTCATCTGCACGACAGCGCCGTTGAAAATATTGAAGAGGAACTGTGGCGCGACGCCAATGGCGAACATCAGCAACGTCACCGGAACGATGACGAATTTCTCGCGACCGAGAAGATCAGGAAACGCGCCGCAGTTTTCCGACACCGGACCGCTGAAGAGCAACTGCATCGCGCGCAGAAAAGTGATGGCGGTGAAGAGCAAGCCCAGGACCGCGATCGCCGTCGGAACCATCGCGAGGCTGAAAGCGCCTTTGAAAATCAGGAACTCGCCGATGAAGCCGTTCAGCCCGGGCAGGCCGAGCGACGAGAACATGGCGACGCTCATCCAGCCGCAGAGCAACGGCGTTCGCTGCATCAAGCCGCCGAAGTCGTGGATGCCGCGCAAGCCACGTCGTTCCTCGAGTAAGCCAACGAAATAAAAGAGCGCGGCGGCGGTGACGCCGTGGTTGAAGATTTGCATGAAGACGCCGCTCAAGGCCGCCTGGATTTCGACCGCTGGATGCACCGTCGTGGTGGCGACGGCAAACAATCCGAGCATGCAGTACCCGAGGTGATTAATGGAGAGATAGGCGACCATCCGTTTCAAATCGGATTGGGCCCAGGCGGCGAGCGACGAAAAGACAATCGAGCAAACCGCGAGCGCGAGAAGCCACGGGCCGATCTGCTGAATTTCGCGCGGGAAGAGTGGAAGCAGAAGCCGAACAAAACCGTAAACGCCCATCTTCGAGAGCACACCCGTCAACACCATCGAGACGCCGGTCGGGGCCGTTTCATAGGCGTCGGGTAGCCAGGTGTGAAATGGAAAGAGCGGGACCTTTACGGCCAGCCCGAGGAAAATTCCCGCGAACGCGATCCAGCCGAGTTTGCCGCTGAGGAGCGGACCGCTCCTGGCAGCGTCCGCGAGCGCGGCGAAATCAAACGTGCCTTTCGCGAAATAGATTCCGAGGAACGACAGGAGCATCGCGACACTGCCGAGAAAGGTGTAGAGGAAAAATTTCGTGGCCGCCCAGGTTCGTCCCGCGCCTGCGGGACCGCCCCAGATTTTGATGAGAAGAAATCCGGGCACGAGACTCATCTCGTAAAACAAAAACCAGAGGATGAAATTCTGGGCCGTGAAAGTGCCGTAGAGCGCGGCCTGCATGACGAGCAGGAGCGCCCGGGCGCCGCGCGACATCTCACCGGCGAGAAACGCGAACGGGAAAATGATTGTCGTGAGCGCGATGAGGAGCAGGCTCAAGCCATCGACGGCCACGAAATACTCGGCGCCGATGGATGGAATCCAAGGATACCGTTCCGCCAATTGCATTCCGGCCGTGGACGGATCGAAATGGCGCCAGAGATAAAACGCCGTGATTGCGTTCAGCGCCGTAAAGCCGAGCGCGATCGCGCGGGCGGCGTTCGGCCGGGCGACGCTTACGAAAAGCGCGCCGACGATCGGCAACAAAATCAGAACGGTAATCAGCCCAGCCATGCGTAGAAAAGGAGAAGCGCCACCACCGCGACGGCGACCGCACCGAGATAGACCTGGACTTGTCCGGAATGAAAACGCGACATCAAACGCCCGAGGCCGCGCGTGCCAATGACAGTTTCATCCACGCCCGCGTTGATGCCGCGTTCGTCGAACCCGGAAGAAAAACCGCCAAAGAGTCTTCCGATCCCGCCGACTGCGCGCACCAACCCGTCCCAAAAGAAACGATCGAGCCAACTCGCGATCAGCGCGGCGGTTTTGCTGAACGCGATGACGGTGTGCGCGTAGAGTTCATCAATCCACATCTTATTTTCGAGAAAACGGAAGACGGCTGGTTGCGCTTGCTGAAACGGATCAGTTTGCCCGGCGCGGCGATAGATCAGGATTCCGAGACCGATTCCGCCCGCGACCAGCGCCAGGGAAATGAAGACCATCGGCTGGATGAGGAGACTGAAATCGGAGGCAGCGGTTTCGCCTAACAAGTAGTTATGCAACCAGGGCCAGGCCGGCGCGAGCACTGCGCTTAAGCCAATTGTGCATAACGCGAGGACCATGAGCGGTCGCGTCATCACTCCAGGACTTTCGTGGGCCGCGGCCGCGCCTCGGTTGTTGCCATAAAAGACGTAGATCACCTGACGCGTCATGTAGAATGCTGTCAGCACGACGCCGGCGAGCATCAGGTAATACGGCGCGGGTGATTTCGGCCAGTGAGCCGTTGCATGCAGAATTTCTTCCTTCGTCCAGGCGCCGGCGAAAAAGAACGGGACGCCGCTCAGCGCCATCATCCCGATGGCGTAGGTGATAAAAGTGATCGGCATCAATTTCCGCAGGCCGCCCATTTTTCGAATGTCCTGCTCGTGATGCGACGCGTGAATGACCGACCCGGAACCGAGGAACAGCAGCGCCTTGAAGAATCCGTGGGCGAGCAGGTGCATGATGCCTGCGGCAACGCCGCCCACACCTAACGAGACCATCATCAGGCCGAGTTGAGAGACGGTGGAGTAGGCGAGGATGCGTTTGATATCGGCCTGGGCGATTGCGATCAGCGCCGCCATCAGGGCGGTAATGACGCCGACCCAAACGACGACCGTGAGCGACGGCGTCACGCCATCGATCGCGCCTAACGAGAAGATCGGGTAGACGCGCGCGACCAAAAAAACGCCGGCGGCCACCATGGTGGCGGCATGGATCAAAGCGCTGACCGGTGTGGGACCTTCCATCGCATCGGGAAGCCAGACGTGGAGCGGAAATTGGCCCGACTTGCCGACGGCGCCGGAGAAAATGAGCAGCGCGATAAAAGTCGCGCTCGATCCGATGGCCAGAAGTCCCGCGGCCTCGAGACAGCCTTTACCGTTATCGTAAAACAACAGCGTCCCCGCATCGCGATAAAGCCAGAGCATCCCGAGGAAAAATCCGAGATCGCCGATTCGGGTGGTGATGAACGCTTTTTTCGCAGCGGCGGCGGCGCTCGGTTTGTGGATCCAGAAACCGATCAGCAAATAAGAAGCGAGCCCGACCAGTTCCCAGCAGACAAAGAGCAGGAGCAGACTATTTGCGATGACGACGCCTAGCATCGCACCGGAGAAAAATGAGAGGTAGGCGAAGAAACGGGTGAAATCCTTATCGCCCGCCATGTAGCCTTTGCTGAAAACGAAAATCCAAAAGCCGACGAACGTGATCATGACCAGCATCGTCGCGGCGAGCGGATCGAGAACGACGCCGAGCCGGAGAACCTGATCGCCGAAAGTGAACCAGGCGAAGTTTTGGACGACGCGCATGCCGGGGGTTGGCAACGTCGAAACGAATGCGCCGATCACGAGAAGCAGCGCGGTGATCTGGCCGAGAACGGCGAGCGCGAATGCGGCGGTGGATCGCGTTCGTCGAAGAACGAGAATGAATAGCGAAGCCACCAGTGGCAGCAGCGGAATCACCCAGAAATACGCGGCGCTCAAGGACGTTGCCATTAGCCTTTGAGCTGGTTGAATCGGCGCACGTTCGTGGTCCGATAGTGACGATAAACCGCGATGACGAGCGCGAGACCGACGGCAGCTTCCGCCGCGGCAATCGCGATCGAGAAGATCGCGACCATCACGCCAATGGGATTTTGGGATGGCGATCCGAAGCGCCAGAAAGCGATGAAGTTCAGATTAGCCGCGGCCAGCATGAGCTCGATGCCGATGAGGATGAAGATGGCGTGTTTGCGGCTCAAGGCAGCGAGCAAACCGATCGAGAAGAGTGCGGCGGAAATAATGAGGCAAAGCTGGAGTGTCGGCGTCATCGGTTTTCCTCCATCACCAGAACGAGCGCGCCGATCAACGCGGCGGTGAGCAACAGACCGACGCATTGCAACGGCCAGACGTAATTTGTCATTAGCACTTCGCCGATGCGTTTGATGGTGAGCGCTTCGATGGCCGGCGCGACGACGGACACCGAAGACGTTTTCAGAATTGTCCAGACCAACCCAGCAAAGACAGCCAGCGCAACGAACGCGCCGCCCCAATTAAAGCCGCTCGTCTCTTCATCGTCGCGACGGGTCAGCAAAATCGTGAAGACGATCAAGACCGCGACCGCGCCGACATAAACGAATACCTGGACGAGCCCGACGAATTCAGCGCCGAGCAGGAAATAGAACGCGGCCAGTCCGATGAACGCGACCACCAGGCAAAGAGCGGCGTGAATCAGTTTCCGCAGACAAGCTGCCGCCAGCGCGCCGCTCAGGGTGAAGATCGCGATGACAATGAAAGCCGCGGCGCTCATTCGGCGAATCGATAAGTGCGCGCCGAGAGGTTTTTGTTCGTCCGGAGAAAACGCGAGAGCGCGAAGTAAACGACGAGCAGAATTCCGAGCGACCAGAGCCAGCGAGTGAAGCTGTGCGATTGATAGTGCCACGCCGCCGCTGCAATCAGACAGGTGAACGCCATCGGCATCATGAATTTCCAGGCGAAATTCATGACGTGATCGACCCGCATTCGCGGCAGTGTCCCGCGGATCCAAATGAACACGAACAGAAGCACCGCGAGCTTCGCGAAGAACCAGACATAAGAGGGAATGATCTCGAGGAAAGGAAACGGTGCGTGCCAGCCGCCGAGAAACAGGGTTACCGCCAATCCGCTCACCGCGAACATTCCAAAATATTCTGCGAGGAAAAAGATGGCGTATTTGAAGCCGGAATACTCCGTCATGTGACCGGCCACGATTTCCGATTCGCCTTCGGGCACATCGAACGGCGTCCGATTCGATTCGACCAGGCCCGAGACGAAAAACAAAAGAAAGGCGGCCGCGCCCCACGGCGTGAAAACAAACCAGCGCGGGATGAACCCGTAGACGTAACCGGCCTGCGTCGCGACGATCGCGTCGGCAGAAAGCGAGCCGACGATCATCACCACAGGCAACACCGTGAGAATGAGCGGCAACTCGTAACTCACCATCTGGGCGATCGCGCGCATGGCGCCGAGCATCGAAAACTTATTGTTGCTGCCCCAGCCGGCCATGAACACCGCCAGCTCCGCCGCCGAACCGACTGCGAAGAAAAACAGGATCCCGCCATCGATCGAGAACGGCGTCATGTTCTGTCCGTACGGAATTATGCCAAGCGCGAGAATCGCCGGCATCGCGCCCATGATCGGCGCGAGAAAATGGACGACCTTGTCTGCGCGCGTCGGCACGATGTCTTCCTTAATCAGAAGCTTGATGCCATCCGCGATCGGCTGAAAGAGCCCGAACGGCCCGACGCGATTTGGCCCGTAGCGGTTCTGGATTCGCCCGAGAATTTTTCGTTCGAGTACCGAGATCAACGCGAACAGCGTCATGAAAATTCCGAGCACGCCGACGATATTGACGAGGCTGGAGAGGATCGCCTGAACCCAATCCGGCGCCGACGAGACGAACGAGAGCAACCAGCTCTTCAACGAAACAAAAGCCTGGTCGACGGAGGTGGCGCTCATTCGCCGAGAAGGAAAGCGATGCCCTGCTGTTTAATCAAGAGCGAAGGTCGCGGCTTCGATTCAGGATCGCACGCAGGACCAGGAGCCCGATTATGATGCAGACGATGGCGGCGAGGGCTTCGGTCAGCAGCATCCAGCTTGGGCCGAATTTATCGTGGACGTAGCCGTTGAGCGCCGTCATGTAAACGATGGGAAGATTGCCGAGCGATTGGCAGAAGGCGTACTTGGTCGAAGCGACACCTTTGCCGATGGCGTGCACGACCATCGCCGAGAACGCGGCGTAACCTGCGCCGACGAAGAATGAGTAAATGAGAACACCGATTTCGTAGACCAATGGAGTGCGCGCGATCAGCGCCATGACGATTGCGACAAACGCGAGGGCGAGGCCAAAACCAAAGTAGGCCCACCAGCGTCCGAAACGATCGACGATCCAACCAGCCAGAACACAGCCGAGCGCCGCGAGGATGCCGTTGAGCACGCCGGTGACGAGCGCGACGACATCCGCGTTCGCGCGCCAATCGTCGGCGACGGCGGACCAAAGATTATTCATCGCGCCGGCGCCGATCGGAGAGGCGACGAGAACGATCGTCAGGAGTGGGATCGCCATTCGAACCATGGCGAGAAGATCGTGACCGAGCAGGCGCATCCGGCTTCGAAAACTCTCGCCGGCGGAAACGATGCGAACATCGGACGCGAAATAGAGAGCGATAGCCGAGAGCAGCATCGCAAATCCCAGGACGGAGCCAGCGAGCTCCTTCGACATATGGGCGCCCAGCCACACGCCGGCGCCGCCGCCTACGCCGTTGCCGCCCAGGTTGCCGGCTTGATACCACCCCGCCGCGCGGCCTTTTCTTTCGTCCGCCACTGTGTGCGCCATCAGGCCGCCGAGTGGTAACACCACAAGCGTCGTCGCAATCTGGGACACGAAAACCATGATCGTCAAAATCGCGGCGGCGCTTTGCTGGAATGGGAGCAGACTTAGAACGATAATCGCCGCGGCACCGGTCGTTAGGCCAATCAAGTACCAGCGTTTGGGAGTGAGGGTGAGATCGGCCAGCGGTCCCCAGAGAAAAAGCCAGAGATTTGCCGAGGCCCCGACGGCCACGATCGCACCGGCGGCGGCGACCGAGAATCCGGCTTTCGTCAGAAAAAATGGCAGCGTGATGGAAACGAAACCGCTGCTGATTCCGTAAGGGAGGACGAGAAAAAAGAAGGCGAAGGGAGGAGTCGATTGAGGAACGGCGCGTCCTTTATTTTGCTCCACAAAGAATGACTGACAGAACGCGCTGGGCGCGGCAAGCTGGTCCGATGGCAGACAGCCGTTGGTGGAAAGTTAATCGCGACAGAGCATGACTCCCGATCCGTATTTTTTTCTCGTCATTTTCGCCGGCGTGGCGCTGGTTTTTCCGCTGATGCCACTCGCGCTGGCGTGGGTCTGGCGCCGTTTTTTGCAACCGCCGAAGCCGGGGCCCCAAAAAAACGCGACGTATGAATGCGGCGTGGAATCGCTCGGCCCGGCCCAGGTGCAGTTCCAATCGCAGTATTATCTCTACTGCATCATTTTTCTGATTTTCGACGTGGAGGCGATTTTCCTGGTGCCGTTCGCGGTCGCATTCACTGGATTGCCCTTCGGCGCGTTCATCGCGATTCTCGTTTTTCTGCTCCTGCTGCTTGAAGGACTCGTTTGGGCCTGGAGCAAAGGTTGTTTAGATTGGGCGCGGATACGCAAACCCGCGCCATGAGCGACAACCAGATCGACGAAGGCCTGCGAAGCGAGCTGCAAAAACGCGGCGTCTGGGTGACGTCGACGCAGGAACTCTACAACTGGGGCCGGCGCAATTCGATCTGGCCGCTCCAGTTTGGCCTCGCCTGTTGCGCAATCGAAATGATCGCGACCGCCGCGTCGCGTTATGATCTCGCGCGCTTCGGCGGCGAAGTCTTTCGACCGTCCCCGCGCCAGGCGGATCTGATGATCGTGGCCGGAACCGTCACCAAAAAAATGGCGCCGCAAATCGTCCGGCTCTACAACCAGATGCCGGACCCGAAGTACGTCATCTCCATGGGCGCGTGCGCAATTTCCGGCGGGCCCTTCAAGCAAGGTTATAACGTGCTGAAGGGGATTGACCGCTACATCCCGGTGGATGTTTACATTCCCGGTTGCCCGCCGCGGCCCGAAGCGCTGCTTCACGCCTTCATGGAATTGCAGCGCAAGATCAAGGAGCAGGAGCTGACTGGAAAAAACAAAGCGGCTCATCTCGATCGTGCGCAGCCGAGCGAATTCCCCGTTCCAAATTTCGGCGCGCACGATCTCGAGCCGCCGAATAATCCGGACGTTTTCCATCCGCCCAAACTCGAGCGCGCATGATGACGAGGATCATGGCAGGGACGGCGCGCTGCACCGTCCGATCGTCTTCAGTAAGCGCGCGTAAAAGTCTCGGACGCCGCAGCGCGGCGTCCCTCCCATGATTGCGCTCGAGGAAATCAAGGCGCGCGTGGAAGCCGCGGTGCCGGGCGCGAAGATCGAGACAATTCCGAATGCCGCCGTGCCGGCGCAGTCATCTTTATTGCTCGATCGTGTGCACGCCGTCGCGGTCGCTCGATTTCTCCGCGACGATCCGGCGCTAGAACTGGATCACTGCTCCAACGTCACGGGTGTCGACTGGCTGGAACGCAAGGTCACCAAGAAAGTGAAAGCGAAGCAGGTCGTGGACGGCCTCGAAAAGGAAGTCGAAGAAACGCGGGAAGAATTTTTTCCCGGCTATCTCGAAGCGGTTTACCACCTTTTCTCGATGGCGCTGAAGCACGGGCCGTTGATCATCCGAATGCGAACGCCGGATCGCGCGACCGGCGCACGGTTACCTTCCCTGACTTCGATCTGGCGCAGCGCCGAATTCCAGGAGCGCGAAATCTTCGATCTCTACGGAATCAAATTCGATGGCCATCCCGATTTGCGCCGGATCCTGATGTGGGACGAGTTCGAGGATTTTCCGATGCGGAAAGATTACCGCGAGCCGGACGATTACGAATACGAACCGACGCCGCACGATGAAGTAGTGGAGAAAGCGAAGCAGCATTACCCGCCGCGGCCCCAGCTCGACGGCGCGGAAAATCTCACGGCCGCCGAGCAGCAATGAGCCCCACGGGATTCCACGAGCTCGAAGAAGCGCCACCGCCCGCGATGACTTCGCGGATCGAAGGCGACCTGATGGAGGTCTCGATGGGGCCGCAGCATCCGTCGACGCACGGCGTCTTTCGAATGAACGTCGCGCTCGATGGCGAGGTGGTGCGGAAACTGAAACCGGTCTTCGGTTACCTCCATCGCAACCACGAGAAGATCGGCGAGAACACGAGCTATCTCGGCTCGATGCCATACACCGATCGGCTCGATTATTTTTGCTCGATGACCAACAACTGGGCCTATGCGCTCAGCGTCGAGAAGCTCGCCGGGATCGAAGTGCCGGAGCGCGCCGAGTATCTGCGCGTCATTCTCGCGGAATTAACCCGACTCCAGAATCACGCGTCGCTCCTCGGCTTTCTTCTCAGCGACATGGGCGCGTGGGGCACGCCGCTCATGTATGCCTTCCGCGAACGGGAGAAAATCCTCGACCTGTTTGAATCGCTCTCCGGCTCGCGGATGATGTGCGACTACATGCGGTTCGGCGGCTGCCGCGTCGACGCTGGTCCGGATTGGTTCGGGCGCGCGCAGAAGATCGTCGATGCGTTTCCAAAGTTTCTCGACGAGTTCGAAGAGCTGATTGTCTCGAACGAAATCCTGATCGCGCGAACGCAGGGCGTCGGCAAACTTTCGGCGGAGCTCGCGATCAGCGCAGGCATCACCGGCCCAATGTTGCGCGCGAGCGGTGTGAATTACGATCTGCGGAAAGTGGACGCCTACGGAATCTATCCGCGTTTCAAGTTTCGCGTGCCGCTCGGGGACCACGGCGATTGCTACGATCGGTTGATGATTCGCGCGCTCGAGATGCGCGAGAGCCTCGACATTCTCAAGCAGGCGATGAAGAACGTTCCCGCGGGCCCAATCGTGAATCCGAAAGTGAAAATCCGCGCTTTCAAACCGCCGGTCGGCGAAGCGTATGGACGGATCGAAGGCCCCAAGGGCGAGCTCGGCTTCTATTTAATAAGTGATGGTGGCGCGATTCCTTACCGCTACCGGGTTCGCCCGCCGAGCTTCATCAATCTCACAATCCTTGAAGACATGTGTCTCGGTCACACTGTCGCCGACGTGATGGTGATCCTGGGCAGCATCGATATCGTGATGGGAGAAGTAGATCGTTGAACGGGCGCGCGTTCTCGCTTGCGGCGTTGGTTGTTCTCATTTCGCAGGGCGCGACGATCGCTGAGAACCCGAAACGCCCACGAGCGCGAGACGTTGGAGTCACAGTCGGCATTCTGCCGACCGGCGAGCTGAACGCGATCACGGACGTCGCCGGCGTCCTCGTTGGACATCAGACCATCGTCCGCGGCGACAACATTCGCACCGGAGTAACGGCGATTCTGCCGCACGGTGGAAATATGTTTCGCGAAAAGGTTCCGGGTGCGATTTTTGTCGGCAACGGTTTCGGCAAATTGATGGGCTCAACGCAGATCGAAGAGCTGGGTGAAATCGAAACGCCGATTCTGCTCACTTCCACGCTCAGCGTTCCGCGCGTCGCCGATTTTCTGCTCGATTATGTGCTCGCGTTACCGGGCAACGAAGATGTGCGTTCGATCAATCCTGTTGTCGCGGAGACGAATGACGGATACTTGAACGACATCCGCGCGCGCGCCGTGACGAAGGACGACGTGTTCGCCGCGATCAAGAACGCGAAGGGCGGCGTGGTGGACGAAGGTTGCGTCGGCGCCGGGACGGGCACGATCGCGTTCGACTTCAAAGGCGGCATCGGCACAGCGTCGCGGAAGTTGCCGCGGAACCTGGGCGGACACACGGTCGGTGTTCTCGTCCAGACGAATTTCGGCGGCGTGCTCACGATCAACGGGGCACCAATTGGCCGCGAGCTGGGCGGTTATTATCTCAAGCGCGAATTGGAAACTCGAAGCGCCGACGGCTCGATCATCATCGTGATCGCGACCGATGCGCCGGTGGATGGGCGCAATCTCAAACGAATGGCGGCGCGCGGAATGATGGGACTCGGGCGCACCGGCGCAGCGGGTTCGAATGGCAGCGGCGATTATGCGATCGCGTTCTCGACGCGCATCGCAGGCAAAGAAGGCGCCCCGAAACTTCTGACCAACGATGAAATGTCGCCGCTCTTCCTCGCCGTCATCGAAGCAACGGAAGAAGCGATCTACAATTCGCTTTTCAAAGCGGAGACTACGACCGGCTGCGGCCACACCGTGGAAGCTTTGCCGCTTGAACCGACTTTGCAGATTCTGCGAAGAATGTCTTTGTTAAAGGCGAAACCATGATCGGCACGGGTGTTCTCAAAGGAATGGCAGTCACGGCGAAGAATTTCGTCGGAAGTTACTTCGACAAGGAACGGCTCATTACGGTGCAATATCCGGAAGAGCGGACGCCGTTGCCGGAGAACTACCGGAACTTTCCGTTCCTGGTTTACGACGGCGACGATCCGCATGCCGGCCTGCGATGCGTGGCCTGCCAGATTTGCGAGAAGGAATGTCCGCCGCAGTGCATCTACATCACGAAGAGCAAGGACAAGAAGCCGGATTACGTCGGCAAACCGCAGTTTTATCCGGCGATTTTCGACATCGACATCTCGGTCTGCATGAGCTGCCAGATTTGCGTCGAGGTTTGCCCGTTCGAAGCGATCAAGATGGACAAGGTATACGAATTGAGCCGGCGCGAGCGCTTCGATGCGTTGCTCATGGACAAGAGCGAGCTGGCGAAATCGAACACGTATTATCACGAGATTCATCCGCTGGAAGCGACCGAGGTAGATGCCGCGTTGGCGAAAGCGGCGGCCGAGGCGGAAGCAAAAAAGAAAGCAGCTGCGGCGGCCGCTGCGGCTAAAGCGGCAGCCGCGCCAGCTCCAGCCGCCGCGCCAACGCCTGAACCAAAGACCTAGATGCGGTTGCGAAGAGGCACGGCGGTCCTGTTTGTTCTGCTGTTCGGCGGATCCGTTGCCGAGGCGCAGCAGGATTTCTCCAGCATGTTGCACTGGCGAAACATCGGACCGTTTCGCGGCGGACGCGTTCGCGCGGTCAGCGGCGTGCCCTCGCAGCCGAACGTTTTTTATTTCGCCCAGGTCAACGGCGGCGTTTTCAAGACGACCGATTACGGCCGGACCTGGCAACCGATCTTCGACGATCAAGCGAGTGGCTCTGTAGGTGCGATCGCGGTTTCGATTTCCAATCCGGATATCATTTATGTCGGCAGCGGCGAAGGTTTGCATCGCCCGGATTTGTCGGTGGGCGATGGCGTTTACAAATCCACCGATGCGGGAAAAACGTGGACCCATCTCGGGTTGCGCGACGGCCAGCAGATCGCAGCGATCGCGGTTGATCCCAAGAATCCGGATCGTGTTCTCGTTGCAGTCGCGGGTCATCCGTATGGGCCGAACGAAGAGCGCGGTGTTTATCTTTCGACGGACGGCGGCAAAACTTTCGCGAAGACGCTGGGCAAGGATGAGAACACCGGCGCGGCCGACGTCCAGATCGATCGGTCGAATCCGGAGATCGTTTACGCGGCGCTCTGGGAAGCGCGGGAAGGTCCGTGGGAAAACGGATCGTGGAACGGAACTAACGGCGGCATTTTCAAATCGATCGACGGCGGCAGGACGTGGAAGCAACTTACGAACGGTCTGCCTAACGACATTGTGCAGGCCAATCTGGCGATCGCATCGAGCGCAACGCAAACACTAGTGGCGGCGGTCGCCACGAAAAAAGCCGGCCAGCTTTATCGCTCCGAAGACGGCGGCGAAAGCTGGAAGCTGGCGACCGAAGACGATCGTCCCGGGGCGCGCATCGGTGGCGGCGATCTTCCGTTGATCCGGATCGATCCGCAGCAACCGAACGTCGTTTATTCCGCGAGCGTCGTTTGCTGGAAATCGACGGACGGCGGCAAGACCTGGGAAGGTTGGCGCGGCGCGCCCGGCGGCGACGATTATCAAAACGTCTGGATCAATCCGACGAATTCCGACGTGATTGTGCTCGGCAGCGATCAGGGCGCGATCGTCACGGTGAACGGTGGCAAAACTTGGAGCTCGTGGTACAACCAATCGACCGCGCAGCTTTATCATGTCGCGGCCGACAACGCGTTTCCGTATCGGCTTTACAGCGGACAACAGGAAAGCGGCTCGGTTGGAATAACAAGCCGCGGTCCGGATGGCGCGATCACGTTCCGCGATTGGCGCCCGGTCGCGGCGGAGGAATACGGTTATTGCGCGCCGGACCCACTCGATCCCGACATCATCTACGGCGGGAAATTGACGCGTTACGATCGCCGGACCCATCAGGCGCAGAGCATTTCGCCAAAGCCGTTTCGCTCCGCCGATTTTAGGACGGTGCGGACGCAACCGGTCCTCTTTTCGCCCATCGATCCGCGGCTGTTGTTTTTCGCCGCGAATACGCTTTGGCAAACGAATGACGCCGGCCGGCATTGGACGCAGATCAGTCCTGATCTGTCGCGAAAGAGCTTCGAACTGCCGGCGAGCATCGGGAAATATCGTTCGCAACCGAGCGCGCAAGCGCGACAGCGCGGCGTCATCTACACTGTCGCGCCATCGCCGCTGGATAAGAACCGGATTTGGGCGGGAACGGATGACGGTCTGATTCAGCTAACGATCGACGGTGGCAAAAACTGGAAGGACGTGACGCCTCCCGCGATCACTGCCTGGCAAAAAATCTCGATCATGGACGCCGGGCACTTCGATGCGAGCACGGCTTACGCGGCGGTGAACACGATCCGCCTCGACGATCTGCGGCCGCACATTTACCGGACCAACGACAGTGGAAAAACGTGGAAGGAAATTGTGCGTGGCATCCCGGAGAATGAAAACGTCAACGTCGTTCGCGAAGATCCGCGCCGGCGCGGGATGCTCTTCGCCGGAACCGAGCGCGCGGTCTACATTTCGTTCGACGACGGCGAGAACTGGCGTCCGCTGCGGTTGAACATGCCGGCCACTTCCGTGCGCGATCTGATTCTGAAAGACGACGACATCGCGGTGGCGACGCATGGCCGCGGTTTCTGGATCCTCGATAACATCAGCGCGCTGCGACAACCTGAGATCGGCGCGGACGCGACGACGTTGTTCAAACCGCAAACAGCCTGGCGCGTCCGCTGGAATCTCAATACCGACACGCCGTTGCCGCCGGACGAACCGCAAGGCGAGAATCCACCCGAGGGCGCGATGATCGATTATCGCCTCGCTGCCGGCGCCACTGGACCGGTCGCGCTCGAGATCAAAGACAGCAAAGGCGCGGTGCTCCGTCGTTACGCAAGCAGCGATCCCGTTCCGACGCCGGACCCGAAACTGAAAATCCCGCGCTACTGGGTAAAACAGCCACAGGCCCTTTCGACCGAGCCGGGGTTGCACCGATTTTGCTGGGACCTGCACCTCGAGCCGCTGAAGGAAGTTGAGCCGGCGTATCCGATGACCGCTGTGTTTCAAAAGACCGCGCCGCAACCAACTGGACCGTGGGTTCCGCCCGGTGAGTATTCAGTCGTTCTCACGGCGGCCGGCAAAACGTTCGCCCAACCGTTGACGGTGAAGATGGATCCACGCGTCAAAGTTTTGCCGGCGGATTTGGCGAAGCAATTCGATCTCTCGAAAGCGCTTTATCAAACGCGCGCCACCTTGTTGCCGATTGGGAAGAGCTTCGATGCGCTCGTCGCCGAGGTGGCGAAAGCAAAGGAGCGGGCGGGCGAACAACCGATCAAGGAGAAGATCGAAGCGTTCCACCAAAAGCTGGAAACGTTCGGCGACCCCGCGCCGTCGCGCCCCGAACAGCCGCTGCACTTCGACGTCCTGAGCAAAGTGGAACAACTGTTCGGCCATCTCCAGGAGGCGGACGCCGGACCGACGCCGCAAGTGGAAATGGCCGCGCTGGCTTTGGAGCGAGACACAAAAAGCGCGATCGAACGCTGGCACGCGATTCCCGCCGACGTCGAAGCTTTGAACGCGGAGCTGCAAGCGGCCGGAATTGAGAAGCTCAAGTTTCCCTGAGAGCGTGAGCGCGCTCGTGGATTACCTGCGCGCGGCGCGGCGCATGATGATTTTCACCGGCGCCGGCATTTCCACCGGTAGCGGGATTCCGGATTTTCGCGGGCCGCAAGGCATATGGAAAAAGCGTCAGCCGGTTTATTTCCAGGATTTCCTGATCTCGGAAGCGGCGCGAGTCGAACACTGGGATTACAAACTGGAAGGCTGGGACGGTTTCCGAAACGCACAACCGAACGCGGCCCATCACGCCATCGTCGCATTGGAAAAAGCGGGCAAGGTCCTGATGGTCGTGACCCAGAACATCGACGGATTGCACGCGCTCGCGGGAACCACTCCGGAACGGTTGGTCGAGTTGCACGGCACGAATCTGTTGGTCGAATGTGTGAGCTGCAAAGCGCGCACCGATCCACAAGCGCACTTCGATTTTTTTCGGGAGCATCGCCGGCCGCCGGTTTGCGAATGTGGCGGCTTTCTGAAACCGGCGACGATCAGTTTCGGACAGAGTCTCGAGGGCGAGACGCTCGAGCGCGCCGGCCAGGCGGCGATGAAGGCCGATCTCGTCCTCGCGCTCGGTTCAACCTTGTCGGTTTATCCCGCGGCCTCGTTCCCGCTGATGACGGCACAACGCGGAGTCCCGTACGTCGTGATCAATCGCGGCGCGACAGACCACGACAACGAGCCGGCGGTTTCGTTGCGGATCGAAGGCGACGTCGCCGAGATCTTCCCGACCGCGGTCGAAGCCGCGCTGGAAGATTAGGTCAACTGAAAGCGGCGGCCGCGATCGCGCTCGCCACTTCCTTTCCGGTGACATCGCCATGATTCGAGATAAATGCATCCGCGAGCAGATTGTGGATGAGCCCGGGCTTTAATTGATACGCGCCGCCAACTGCGAGCAGCTGAGCTTTCACAACTTCGTTCGCATTCATTTTCTGCGCGCCGTTGCGACCGAGCCCCCCATACTTGTCGTTCTCGTCGCCGAGAGCAGCCGCCACCGTGCCGGATATCCGCGACGCCAACGGGTACGCGATGCCGACCGCGGTGTCGTTCTTCGTGTAGGTCGCGATGAGCGGTCCTTTGACGCGATGTTTGTCGATCACCGATCGAAAGAAGCCGTTCATCTGCCCTGGCGGCGAAAAGCCATTGTGGGAAAACGCCGCCTGCAAAAAACTGACGCTTTGAATTTTGTCATTGGTTGACGCCTTGGCCGTCGCGGCGACGACGCGCCCCCCGAAGCTGTGGCCGATGAGATGAATCCGTTTCGTGTCCGCGGCCAGCTTATCGATCAGTGGCGCCACGCCTTTTTCGCCGACGACTCCCGCGCGCTGCTTCATCATGAAATAGCTGAGATAACTGACCGAATTCGTCGCCGCCGCGGCCGCGCCTTTGAAAATATCGAGAATGCCCGCCGCGTGTCCCTCTATAGCAACGCATCCGGCCGGGTGCAGCGCCATCGCTTTCCCCGTCTTGGCGATATCCTTGTCCACTGCCACGGCGGGAATGTTCAAGCGATGAAAAAGATCCGTCGCGTCCATCGTCCGAAAAATATCGGACCCGTCTTCCTTCGCCGCCGGATCCGGTTCCATGAGACTCCGTAGATTCTTCATGAAGTCTGTGCGGGCCGTCGCATTTTTGTCGAGCTTCGGAACCAGGGCTTGCGCCTCGCTCAGCGCTTGTTTTTGCGCCGGCTCATCGAAAAGGCCCGGTGCTTTCAACGCCTCCAATCGCTCGATCACTTTCTGCTGGGATTCCGGATCGGACACGGCGTCGCCGATGGCCGCCGCGTTCTGCGCGCTGCCTGCTCCTTGCGCGGCAACCAGCGCATCGAAATTTCGTGACGGCCAGAAGACGCCGACGATCGCGCACTTGCGGCCGCCGAGCTGTCCCGCAGCAAGATCGAAAAAATTATCGAAGAGCGTGGTGTAAAGCTGCGAGGCGTCGTTTTCGTCGTTCCGCCAGCCATGGGAAATGACGAAAACATCCGTGGTGCCGGCGGGGAGTGAGATGGAGTTAAGCGCGGCGCCGTCCTTGTCGAACTTCGCTTGAAAATAGGGTTGTCCTTTGATCGTGCTCATTTGGGTGGGTGTTGGGGTTTAGTTCAGACGGATTGAATGGCGCGCATGAGGTCGATGAGACCGGCGCCTTGGAAATAGCGGTCCCGCCGCAGATCGGTGCAGGTGGAAAGAAAAATCCTTTTCACTTCCTCCGGCTGGCCAACGAATTCGCGCCGCACCGAGAGAAACGCGGCGACCAATCCGCTGACGTGCGGCGCAGCCATGCTCGTTCCGCTGGTCTCGATGTAGTCGCACTCTTTTCCCTGCGCGACTTCGTTTTTCAGTTCGCTCGCGATCCAAACGTTTTGGCCGTCCGGGCCAGGATACGAACCCGCGCACGAAATAATTTTTTCTCCGGGCGCAACCAGATCGGGTTTGAGCCTCCCATCGCCGGTCGGTCCTTTCGAAGAAAAATAGGACACGCCGTAAGTATGCGGCATGTCACGATGGGTGGCGCCGACGGTGATGGCCAGCTCGGCATTACCGGGATCGTTAATCGTGACGGTAAGACCCGCACTCGAGGCGCCGTTATTTACCGCTCCATAACCGGTATTGCCGGCTGCGACCACGACGACCACTCCGGATTTCACCAGTCGATCCACCTCCACGCAAAGTGGACTTTGCCCGCACGCGAACCACTTCGGGTCGAAATCATATCCGATACTGATATTGATCCCGTGAATAAGAACGCGGCGGCCGTGACCGTTGATTTCCTGCACGTAGGCGATGGCCGCGATGAGGTTGCTGGCGTTTCCGATTCCGTTTTCATCCAGCACTTTCAAGCTGACCAGGCGACACTCCGGCGCCATTCCACTGATGGCTTCAATCGGCGTCACGTCCTGCTGCTCGTCGCCATGCTCATCGAGGTAGCGCGAAACGGCAGATGACGGGGGCACCGGATTTCCCTTGTCGTCTTTTGCCGTCCATTCTCCGGCGATGATGCCGGCGACATGAGTGCCGTGCCCGTTTCTGTCCTCCAATGGATTCTCGGGTGTAGCAGTGAAATCGCGGTGCGCTGGAGACTTTGGATGGTGCAGATTGTTGTGTTTTTGAAAGTGAGGATGTTTGTCCTGAATCCCTGTATCCAGAACCGCCCAGGTAATATCGCTTCCGCGGGCCGCGAACGAATTGATCGCCGCGTTGGCTTTGACAGTTGCGATGGAACGCGTGATCCGCGCCCGGACCTGGAAGTCGGGCCAGATACGATAGATGGCCCGGAGCTTCGCTTTATCGACTGATTCTATTTGCGGCGTCTGCTGACCCGTCGCGTTGCGCTTGTTCACCCATGCTGTTTTCGCGCCCGCGTCTGCATCCATTTCCACGATCCGATAAATTACGTCGGCTTCGATGGTGGCGAAGATGTACTGGTCCGTATATTGGCTCTTTGCCTCGTTAACTACCTGGCCGTCGTCATTCACTCCGGCTTGTTGCAATGCCTCGGCAATGGCCTCTTTCACCCAGTCATAGGCGCCACTGCGTTGCGCGATGAATTCCAGGTTCAGGTCGATGATCACCTTGAAACGAGAAGGTAGAATCCGATTAATAATCACCGTCGGCTCGTTCTCCGGCGGTTTGCGCTTTGCCCGCTGAGCTTGCTCGGCCTTCGCCAACCACACTTCGTGCCGATTCAAAATCAGGTGAATCGTCCGGGCGTCGAGCCAGGCAAACACTCCATTGGAATCGGGGAGGCGTTTTCCGATTTCATGCTTCTCGGGTTGTGCTCCCGCATCTTGCGCCGTGTCCCGGACGAGTTTGTCCAGACTCTTAATGACCGTCGGCGTTACCTTGGTTTCAGGTGGTAGAAAAATGACGCTGTTATATTGCTTTGCTTCCTTGGGATATTTTTCGCGGTATTCATTGATGAGCGCCTTCTCGTCATTGATCTGATCCAACAACGGAGTCGCAATGACACTGCGATCCAAGACCTTGGGATCGAAAGGCAAAGGCGCCTGGTTATCAGGGAACGGGGGCATGCGATTTTCGGTTCATTGGATTGTGGAGCGTGTGGGCTGATGCAGGCGAGAAAAAAATCGCCATCGCGGATTTGCTCTTTACCCGATCACTTTCCGATAGAGCGCTTCGTATTGCGGCACGATCTTTTCGGCGACGAATAATTCCCTGGCGCACGTGCGGCCGCGTTCGCCAATTGTTTGAGCACGTTCCGGCGAATCGATCAGGGCGTCAAGCGAAGCTGCCATGCCGGTGATGTCGCCGAACTCGCGGAGACAGGCGGCGTCACCTGTTACTTCCGGAATTCCTCCGATGCGAAACGCGACGACGGGTTTTCCGAAAAACATCGTCTCAAGAATGCTGAGACCGAAGCTTTCATTCTCCGAAGTGTAAAGACCGGCGTCGGACGCGGGCAGGAAATCTTCGACGACGGCGGCGTCTTCTTTCACGATCACGTTTTCGGTCAAGCCCAGCTCGTCGACGAGGGCGCGGAACGGAGCGAATGAAGAGCCGGCCAGGATCAACAGTAGAATGCGATCGCGATGTCCGGCCGCCGCGATCACGCGCAGCAACAAATCGATGCGCTTGGTCGCGCGCAGGTTCGACATGTGGACGACGAGAAAATCGCGATCGCTAATTCCGAGTTCGCGCCGGACTTCCTCTCGGCTACGGCCGGGCGCATTCGGCGTGAAGAAATTCGGGATGACCTTGATCTCGTCGCGGAGCTGAAACAGCTGCGTCGTCTGCTGCCGCAAACTTTCCGAAACGGTCGTCACGGCGTCCGAGTGGATGAGGGCGTGTTCGATGGCGGCGCGGTATTGCGGATTCGGACCGAGCAAGGTGGTGTCGGTTCCGTGCAACGTTGTGATTACTTTCGGCGCGCCGCGGCCGATCATCTCGGTCGCGAGAAATGCGGCGGTCGCGTGCGGCACGGCGTAGTGAACGTGGAAAACATCGAGCGCTTTGGCTTCGCCAATTTCCGCCATCTTCACCGCCAGCGGCAGGGTGTAATCGGGGCAGGGGAAAACGGTCGCGTGTCCGACTTCAACTTGGTGGAAGTGAATCCGCGGGAGCGAAAGATCGAGCCGGACCGGTTTCGCGTGGCTGAAAAAATGGATGTCGTGACCGCGAGCGGCCAGTTCGGTTCCAAGCGCCGTGGCCAGAATCCCGCTGCCGCCGATCAGCGGAAAGCAAGTGATCCCAATCTTAAGCGGCCGTTCCATCAGTCGCCAATATACGCGAGACCAGAATCGGAAATCTCATCACGCTCGACGAAAGTCACGCCGGGCGCGTCGGCTTCGTTCAAGTATTCGCGTTCACCGGCGCCGGCCACGTAATGGGTGCAGCGAATGACGGATTGCATCCAGCGCAAGCGCGTGTCGCGCGTGGGACTGATTTGCGATGTGTCGAAGGTTTGCGCTGGCAGTTCGAGGTAGTTCTCGCCGCCTTTGTGCAGCAGGAGCTTTCCATCGCGCCAGCGCCCGCGAACGACTTCGCCTTTCCATAGCACGTCAACGAAATAGTCGTCGATCGCGACGGCGCGTTTTCGAAATTCAGCATCGCTCGAACGCTCGATCCGAATGCCATCGAGCAGTCCCATCCGTGAATACATCTCGTAACAGAAGTCGGCGGCATTCATCGCTTCAACCGATTTGAAATGTTCAATGAGCCCGGGCGCCACGTAGTTTGGCAACTGCCTCGCGATTTTCGCCCGCCAGTCCGATACCAGGCGCTTCGCATACAGCGGCGAGAATTGTTTCTGAATCTTGTTCGCGAACTGGAAATTGAACGAGTGTTCGCTGCCAGAGTGCCGATCGCGCAACACAGTCGTCGTCTCGCGCGGGTCGTGGTCGCTATCATGGCAAAAGAACACGATGCGTCCGCCGATCTCCGCCTGCAGCCGGCGGGCAGTCACAATTTTAGCGAACAGAAATCGTTTCGGAAAAAAACCGCAGGGCTGCTGGCCGAAGCAGATGATCGGCGCGCTCATGGTAGGGACAGCGCGCTGCGCTGTCCGAGCGGTGAAAAGTGCCGTCGCGGCGGACGGCGCAGAGCGCCGTCCCTACCAGCGAAACTGATTGGGCTATGAAGCGACTCGAGAACCATTGCGGAACAGGGTATTTTCCAAAATCCAGGCGAAGAGGAGCACGGCGGCGCAGCCGATTAAATTGTACCAAAGATAACCGATGTTGGTGGTGAAGAAGAGCAGGAGCACCATGGTTTGCGCGAGGACGGCGCCGAAGAAAACGGCGGAGCCGCGAACGTTGCGGAGAAAAAAGGCGACGAGGAACAGGCCAAGGATGCTGCCGTAAAAAACCGAGGCGAGAATGTTCCCGGCCTCGATGAGGTTTTCGACCAGGCTACAGAACGAGGCGACGGCGATCGTCACGATGCCCCAGCCAAGGGTCAGCCAGCGCGTCGCGACGACGTAATGATGATCGGAAGCGCCGGGGCGGAAGACGCGATAGAAATCGACGGCGGTCGTGGAACCGAGTGCGTTCAGGACAGCTGAAGTTGCCGACATCGTCGCGCAAAAAATCACCGCGACGAGCAGGCCGACGACGCCGTGCGGGAGATGCTGGAGGACGAACGTGATGAAGACGTAATCGGAATCCTTGCTCTTGGGATTGGCGCCGGCCTGCTCGAGGACTTTTTTGGTTTCATCGCGGATGGCGCGAGCGCGCGAATCGAGTTGCTCAATCGCGGGATCGCCCGGCGCGGTTTGCAAGAGCTCGCGCTTGCGAGTGAAAACGTCGTCGAACTGGGTCTGAAGCTCGTTCAGCTTCGGCCCGTAACCACTCTCGACCGCGCGCTGGTAGCTGGGCTGATTGAAAAAGATCGGTGGTTTTTCGAATTGATAAAAGAGAAAGACCATCGCGCCGAGGAGCAGAATGAGAAATTGCATCGGCACTTTCACGAGCGCGTTGAAGAGCAGACCGATGCGGGAAGCGCGGAGCGAATTTCCCGCCAGGTAACGTTGCACCTGCGATTGGTCGGCGCCGAAATAGGAAAGCGAGAGGAAAAATCCGCCGAGGATGCCGGACCAAAACGTGTAGCGCTTCGACGGATCCATCGAAAAATCGACGGCCTGCAGTTTTCCCATTCGGCCGGCAATGTGCAGCGCGTCAGTAAAGGAAAGATCGGAAGGCAGGCGATAGACCGCGATCCCGAACGCGAGCGCCATTCCAATGAAAATGACGAGAAATTGATAACGCTGCGTAATGCTGACGATTTTTGTCCCGCCGACAACCGTGTAAAAAATCACGAAACCGCCCGCGAGCCAGATGGTGAGATTCAAATCCCAGCCGAGCAGCGCCGAGAGAATAATTGCCGGCGCGTAGATCGTGATCCCGCCAGCGATGCCGCGCTGAATGAGAAAGAGGAAGCCGCCGAGCAGCCGTGTTTTTTTATCGAAGCGCTGCCCGAGATATTCGTAGGCGGTGAAAACTTTCAGCCGTTGATAGATCGGCACGAAGACCGCGCAAACCATGATGAGCGCGAACGGTTGCCCGAAATAATTTTGGATGAACCCGATCCCGCTTTCGTAAGCCTGGCCGGGCATGGAAAGAAAAGTGATCGGACCTGCCTGGGTGGCGAGGACGGAAAGGCCGATTGTTCCCCAGCGAATGGTTCGGTCGCCTTTGAGGTACTCGCGAAGATTCGGGTGATTGTAGGTTCGCCAAAGTCCGTAGAGCGGGATCGCGATGATCGTCGCGAAGAGAACAAGGTAATCGAGCCGGTTCACGAAAACCGGAGCGTGAACGCGTAAAGCAACGCGACTTCAACCGCGAAAAGAACGACGGCGAACAGGTAGGCCTTGCGCCAGGAAGAAAAAAACGGCGGATGATCGTGCAGGCTCATCTTGCGAACCCCTCTTCTGTAGCCGCCGCCCTGTGGGCGGCGTGAATATGCGCGCTGCAGGCCAAGTGGATCGCCGCTCTCGCGCTTCGCACAGCGAAGCGGCTACAGAAAATGCGGCCTCGCGTTCTCATTTTGCGCTCCGCAGCGAGACCATGTTCGCGAAGAGGCGATAGGCACCGGGAACTCCGGCGGGCAATTGCCGGAAGAAACCGTAGCCGGTGTAGATGAAGTAGCCCTGGCCGGATTTCGCGACGAGTAATCCGCCATCGAGCGGTTTCTCGCCGGGATCGTTGCAGGAAAGGAGCGCCGTCCAGTTCGCGTCCCACTTGTTCGGGAAATAAAGACCGCGCTCCTGGACCCAGCCTTTGAAATCAGCAGCGGTGATTTTGTTCGGCGTATTCAGCAGCGGATGATTGGGCGCGAGAATGCGGACCTCGGCATTTTCATCCGTGACGCGGTCGCGCGAGATCTCCAACGGGAACGGCCCGATCTGCTTCGTTTTCAGGTCGGTGGTGTTGTATTGCGCCACCACCACGCCCCCCGCTTTGACGTATTCCAGCAATTCCGCCTGCCACGCGCCGATGCGATCCTGCGTGTTGTAAGCTCGGATCCCAAGCACCACGGCATCGAAGCGCTTCAGACTTCCGGCCGTGATCTCGGGGCCATCGAGCATCTTCACGTCGTAACCGATTTGCTGAAGACTCTGCGGAATGTCGTCGCCCGCGCCGGGAATGTAGCCGATCAGATGACCTTTCGTCTTAATATCGGCGCGGACGATCCTGGCCTCCGCCGACGGCATCAAGATGTGGGTGCCGATGTGCTGATAGGAAATGCGTTCACGTGCGAACGAGTAATCGCGTCCGTCCGTGTTCACGATCGCGCGCAGGGTTCCCTCGCTGGCATTCGCTGGCGGGTGAATGGTGAAAGTAGAGAAGGATTCGTTCTCCGCGGCCGGCAGGTCCACGGCGCCCGAGGAAGGCTCAACGCGCCAGTTCTTTGGCGCCTCGAGACGGAGCTGGCCCTTCACCGGTCCAGTTGAAGCGATCACGCGGACCTGAACCGTTTTCGCTTTGTCGTCGCCGAAAACGAAAACGGAATTCTGGAGATTGGCGAAGACTGGAGGGGCGATGACGAGATTCTCGTGAACCTCGCCGATAACGCGATCAACGGTGCGGTATTTCGTGTCCGCGAGGTAATGCAATTCCTGGTCGCCGACACGCAGGCTCACTTCGACTGGGAACGGCGGCGGATTTTCCGGAAGACCGATCAACTTCTGGTCATCGACGGTATAAGTTCCAAGCGCTGGAGGCTTGCGCAGCCAATACGGCTGGGTTGACGCGACGTCCTTTGGCAGCGTCGGCGAAAGATCTTTGCTGACGAATTGGTCCTGCGCCAGCGGAACGTCGATTCGCAACTGCTCGCCCGAAACCGGCGCGCGCACTTCGAGTAATTGCACCGGCACATTCGAGCGATTGATCGCATCGAACTTGATTGGGAGCGACTGGCCGGGCGACACGACGGCACTGGTCGTCGAACTTTCGATATGCAACGCGAGACACGCCGCGATGAGCGCATCGACTTCGCCAACTTTCGTTGCGAACCAGTCGTTGTTCTCGGCCTTGGTCAGTTCTTTGCGCAACTCGAGCAACTTCGGGACGGACGCTGATGGATCGGCGGGCGAATAGGTCGCGATCAGATCCTTCACTTTCTCGGCGATCGCTCCGGCTTTCGGCACGCGCGCCCAGCTCGTATCGACGCCATCGAACAATTTGTCCGTCATCGGAGCGCCCACGAGCAGTTTGAAGTATTCCTTCCGGGCGCCCCGGCGCGGCGGGCTGCCGACGCCCTGACTTTTGTGCATGCTGAGAGCCGCGGCCGCGATCTCAGTGAATGACTTTCCCAACAGCGGATTGAATCCGCCTGCTTCGAGAGTCGCGAGGCCGGCGGGATCGAACGGAATATTTCGGTTCTGGAAAAAGAACGGCGAAGTGTTCCAGACCAGCCGGGTCGGCTTCCAAACTTCGACGAACGCGAGCTGTTCCGGAAAACGTTTCAGATCCGCCGCCGCGGTGAAGGCTTCGCGCGCGAGAATCGCGGAGGCGGTGTGATGGCCGTGCGTTTTGTCGTCGTCCGGACTGAACCGCGTGACGACGACGTCCGGTTTCCATTTGCGAATCGTCCAGACAACATCAGCCAGGATTTTTTCGCGGTCCCAAATCTTCAGCGTTTCCGCCGCGCTTTTCGAAAAACCGAAATCGACGGCGCGAGTGAAGAATTGGTTCGCGTGATCGATCTTGCGGGCGGCGAGAAGTTCGTGGGTGCGGATGAAGCCGAGACGCTCACCGAGCTCCGGCCCGAGAAGATTCTGCCCGCCATCGCCGCGCGTTACCGACAGATACGCGGTGTCGTAGAGCGAGCCGTTCGACCAGAGCGCCATCAGGTTCGTGTTCTCATCGTCCGGATGCGCGGCGACGTAGAGGACGCGGCCGAGGACATTGAGCTTCTGGAGAGCGAGCTGAATCTCGGCCGCATTCATCGGCGGCGGAAAACTCCGCGGCGGCGGTTCCACGGCACGAACCATCGCCGCGCTCATGAGAAAAAACCCCAGCGCGCGGCGAATAATTCTCGCTCTCCCATTACCCATGAGCGCTACACCTACGCGATTAGTTCAAACGCGCAGCTACTTATTGATGTCCTGCTTCGCGTTGAGCCGATCGATCAACGCCTTGATGGCGTTCTTTTGCTGATCGGTCGTGGCAGCGGCCTGCGCTTTCTTCGCGTCTTCAGCGGCGGCGGCGAAATCGCCCGCGGCCGATTTGATCCGCGCGTTGGACAGATGCGCGTAGGCGGTGTCGGGGTAGCGCTTCGCCACTTCCTTAAAGATGTCCATCGCTTCCGCGTCGCGCTTCTCCGTTTGGAGACGGCGTCCGTAGGAATAGAGGCCCTGGGTGGTGGTCTTTGCCAGCGCCTGGTCCCAGGTCTTCTTTGCGTCATCCGGTTTGTTCATCGCCTTGAGCAGGTCGGCCTTCGTCGTGAGATTCTCGAAACGTTCTTCGTTTTGGATCGAGAGGTTCACCCATTTGAGCGCTTCATCGAGGTTGATCTTGTGGGTCAGGCAAAATTGTGCGGCTTGCATCGGCGGTTGCCATTGGTACTGGGCGATGCCGCGCATTTGGCCGCGGAGGTTCGCCACTGTCGTCTCAGGGGTGACCGCGATTTTTACCGGCACAGCGAGCTTTTCCCATTTTAACGTCAGAGTCGCTGAGTCGGGTTTGAGATCCTCGAATTCGTATTCGAGCGCTTCCTCCATTTCGTTTGCGCGCGGTTTCACCGTCACGCGCAACGCGTCTTCCTTTTGGTCGTAGGTGTAGCTGCCCCACGCGACCGCCATTTTGGAAAAGATCACCGTCCAGGTATCGGCAGTGGGGATTGTGTGGAGACCATAAGTTCCTTTCGGAAGCGGCTGACCTTCGACAGTGATCGCGTCGCTGACATCGACGGTGGTGTTTTCATTCGCGCCGGCGCGCCAGACCTCGCCGAGCGGGACGAGGCCGCCCCAGATTTTGCGGCCATTCACGAGCGGCCGATGATAGGTGACTTTGATGTCGGTCAACCCAATGCGTTGTTTGATGACGGCAAGCTGACTGACATCCGGCAGGTTGAGATCAGCCCGGACGGAGGCCCCGAGCGCAAGTCCCGCGATGGCGGGAAGAATAATACTGATGCGTTTCATAGTCCTTTTGGTTTGAGTTGCTTGGGGCGGATTAGTTGAACTGCAACTCGGCTTTGAAAACAAGCGAGATTTTGAAATGAAAAGTGACGAATCCTTCCGTCTCGGCGATTACGAGGTCCACCTGGCGCGCGAAGGTTTTTCCAGCATCCGTCAAATTTCGTCCGGCGAAATCATGCATTCGCGCACGGATCCGATGGAGGAAGCTCGGCAGCTTTATGTGGGGCAGGGCCGATTAGCGGAACGGCTGCGCGAAAGCTCGGCCGAGCCGCTTATTCTGTGGGACGTGGGACTCGGTGCCGCGGCCAACGCAATGGCGGCGATTGAAGGCTACGAAACCGCGAAACCAAAAAGGCCGCTCCACATCTTTAGTTTCGAAAACGATCTCGATCCCTTGCGCCTTGCCGCGGCCCACATCAAATCTTTTCCCTATCTGCGCGCTGACTTAATCAACGCCATCGTTGCCGACGGCGAATGGCGAGCCGACGACGAGAAACTGATTTGGAAGCTGCAGCGCGGCGATTTCCTCACGACGATGAATCACGCGCCAGCGCCACACGTGATTTTCTACGACATGTTTTCGCCCAACAGTTCGCCGGAACTTTGGACAACAACATTCTTTCGAAATCTCTTCGATGTTTGTCGTGATCGTCCCACCGAGCTCTTTACTTACACCTGCTCAACAGCGAACCGCGCCGCGCTTCTCGCCGCGGGTTTCTTCGTCGCGCGTGGCCGGAATGCCGGCGAAAAGATCGAGACGACGATTGCACTCACGCCGGCGGCGGTTCACAATGAAGCGAGAGCAAAGCGCGATCTGCTTTTTTCCGATTGGCTCGCGAGATGGGAACGATCCGCCGCGAAATTCCCGGCCGACGTTGCGCCTAACGAGCGGTTGGCGTTCGAAAAAATGATCCGGGGCCACGAACAATTTCGAAATTCCACGCAGCCGGAACGTCTGCCATCCACCACCTGAATTCGCGAGGACTGCGGGCTTGCTTCGGTTGCCGGGACTCGGCATAACTGACGGCCCGCCGTCACAAGGATTGATGTGGCAGGCAGACAACAACCCAAAATTAACCAACGGAGGAAAAAATATGGCTGACGACAAGTCAGGCAAGAAGCCGGATAAAGAGGGCGGCAGTGGGGCGGAAAAAGGGGATGACGCGAGTGAAGCGGGCGGTCGCCGCCGGCATTTGCTCTACACCTGCTGGAATGATGGCGCGGGAAATTACGTCCACGCCAATTGGAGCTGGTTCACGTGCTGGCGTTGCGGCGCGTTGAACTACATGTAATCCGGCAATTCGTATTCATGGAGGCGCAGAGGTTCAATCCTCTGCGCCCCTTTTTTGGACCGTTTTGGTGTCCCAAATTCGGAACAATTAATCCCGAGGGCGAGACCACAGCGAAGACCCGTTCGGTTTCAGGCTCGCCGACAAGCGGCAGTTCCCCAGTGATTTAGAACTTCTCGCAAGACCGTGGCACGGGCTTTGCAAATAGAGCGGTTGTCAACCAATCCAACTCTATGAAAAACGAAACTTACTCCGCTGAAGGATTCGAATCGACCTACGCGTTGCTCGTCCGTTCCGAAGAAAAAGAGCGCAGCATTTTTGAGGGCGCAGTTTATTTCGCCGTCATTCTGAGCGCGCTTCTTTCGCTCTGGCAGGCTGCGACGCAGCCGGTCCAGGTGCCGACTACGGTCCACACGACTTCGATTTCGCAATCCGCGAACAGCACAGAGCGAGCTTAATCAAAACACAGTTCCACGACCACTGTGTTGCGATTATTCGCCACGACTCTGACCGCGAACAGCAGCCGCGACCGGCTAAACAAAAAGCCGCGATCGCGGCGTTTGTTTAGCGTGGGCCATCACACCGCGCGGGATTGTTCCCGTTTCTTGAATCCGTTCCCGGCTCACGCCGCATCTCATTTTCGAAGCGCCCTTCAACGTCAACCTAACTCAGCCATATGATCCTCGAAACGTTTAGCCAGGATGTCCGAATCGGTCTCCGCATTCTCTTCAAGGAAAAATCCTTTTGCCTTCTCGCGGTCCTCGTCCTCGCGCTCGGCATCGCCGGCGTGACCACGCAGTTCACCATCGTCAACGCGTTCGTCCTGCGCGGATTTTCCTTCCCGCATCCCGAGCAACTCATGAGCGTCGGCCTCCTCGATCCCCAGGCGCCGCCGCAGCAGAATAATTTCGGGCAAGGGTTCATCCCGACGGCGCAGGATTACGAAGATCTGAAGGCCGGCCAGAATTCGTTTGCGCTCATGTCGGGGTATCTGAACGGCTCGACCATCAACGTCAGCTACAAGAACAATCCGCAGCGCTACACCGGCGGCTATGTCACGGAAGATTTTTTCCGGATCGTCAATGTGTCCCCGATCATCGGTCGCGATTTCACGGCGGACGACAACAAACCCGGCGCGGAGAAGACGACGATCCTCGGCTACGAAATTTGGAAACGGGATTTTGGCGGCGATGCGAACATCGTCGGCCAATCCGTCCGTATTAACGGCAAGGCGGCCACGATCATCGGCGTGATGCCGCAAAACTTTAAGTTCCCGATCTCGGAAGAACTTTGGGTGCCGCTCTACAACGAGTTTCCGCTTGTTCCTCGCGAAGACCCGCGCGCTAACAATTCCGCGCCGGCCATTCTCGGCCGTTTGAAAGACGGTGTTTCGCTCGACCAGGCGAACGCCGAGTTCTCCGCCCTTGCGAAACGCCTCGCGAAGGACAACCCGAAAACGAACGAGCACCTGACCGCGGCCAACGTGCAGCCGCTGCTGAATTCGTTCACCGGCCCGCAACTACGCGGGACCGTTTACGCGATGCTCGGCGCGGTTTTGCTCGTGCTCGTGATCGCCTGCGTGAACGTCATGAACATGCAATTCGGACGCGCCGCGTTGCGCGCGAAGGAGCTCGCGATTCGCGGCGCGCTCGGCGCCACCCGCTGGCGTCTGGTTCGCCAGATGTTGACGGAAAGTTTTCTGCTCGCCGCGATGGGCGGAGTCGTCGGGATGCTGTTCGCAGAATGGGCGGTCCGCCTTTTGATTCGCACCACGAACGCGCTTCCGTTCCCGTTGCCCTACTGGGTTCAGTTCACCATCGACGGCAAAGTCCTCATCTTTACGCTCGCAAGTGTGATTCTCGCCACACTCCTGTCTGGATTTGTGCCGGCCATCCTCAGTGCACGTGGTAACACGGCTGAAATGATGAAGGAAGGCGGTCGCGGCAACAGCAGCCGGCTCGTGAACGTAATCACGCGCGTCCTGGTCATCGGCCAGATCGCGTTGACCGCGGCGCTGCTCATCGCCGCGACGTTACAAATCAAATCGATCCGCAACCAGACTTCGCAGAACTATGGCTACGACGAAAATGCGGTCTATAGCGCGCGCATGGGATTGATGGAAGGCGATTACCCGACGGACGACGCGAAGCATCAGTTCTTCGTTCGCGCCTTGCGATCGCTCCGCAGCAACCCGGCGTTTGAAAGCGCCGCCATGAGCGATCGCTTCCGGATGACGTTTGCGCCCAACGGCCAATACGAAGTCGATGGCCAGACCTACGTGACGGACAAAGACCGGCTCCGCGCCAATTGGGAGTCGGTCTCGGACGGTTACTTCACCACCCTCGGATTGAAAATGCTCGAGGGCCGCGATTTTACCATCGAAGACACCGACACGAAGCAGCCGGTCGCGATCGTGAACGCGAGTTTCGCGCACAAATATTTCGGCAACCAAGGCGCGCTCGGTCATCAGGTCCGGCGTTTCAATCCAGCCAAACAGGAGCCTTGGCGCACGATTGTCGGTGTCGCGCCCGACATGCTGATGCAGGGACCGTTCAACCAGCAGTCGGATGGCGTCGGGTTTTATGTGCCGCTCCTGGCCGGGACGCCGGCGGCGCAGTTCTGCACCATTGTCGTGCGTCCGCGCGCGGGAGCGGTCGCGGCAAACATGGGCCCAGTCCTAAGCAAAGCCATCGCAGAACTCGATTCCAATCTGCCGACTTACTTCGCCGGAACGCCCGCGCGGTTGCACGATGAAATTCTCGGCGTGAATCGCCTGACCGCGAATCTGTTCACGATCTTCGGCGCCGTTGCCTTCGCGCTGTCGGCGGTGGGTCTCTACGGCGTGATGAGTTTTTCGGTGAACCAGCGGACCCAGGAATTCGGTATCCGGATGGCGCTCGGCGCCGATGCGAAACGGATTTTCCGGATGGTCATGCAACAAGGCGCATGGCAGCTCGCCATTGGTCTTGTTCTCGGCGGCGGCGCCGCGGCGCTCTTGCTTGGCGTGCTCCTCGCCAACGCGCTCCAAAACATCCTCTTCAAAGTGAAGCCGCTCGATCCGACGATTTATCTCGTCGTGTCCGGCCTCTTAACACTGGTCGCCGCGCTTTCGTGTTTCGTCCCGGCGCGGCGCGCTACTCGCGTGAATCCAATGGTTGCGTTGCGAACTGAGTAACCCAAACCGAGGAACAATATGATCCTTGATACATTTGGCCAGGATCTCCGGATCGGTCTCCGAATTTTCTTCAAGGAGAAATCGTTTTGTCTTCTCGCCATCCTGGTCCTCGCCCTCGGAATCGGCGGCGCGATGACGCAGTTTGCGGTGGTCAACGCGATTGTGCTGCGCGGGTTTTCGTTTCCGCATCCGGAACAGCTCGTCAGCGTCGGGTTGATCGATCCGAAAGCGAGCGATCAGAATAACAACTTCGGCAACGGCAACATCCCGGCCGCGCAGGATTACGAAGACATGAAGACGGCGCAGAAGTCGTTCGCGATGATGGCCGGCTACCTCAACGGCTCGACCATCAACGTTACCTACAACAACAATCCGCAGCGTTACACCGGCGCCTACATCACCGAAGACCTGTTCAAAATGATCGGCGTCTCGCCCGCGATCGGTCGCGATTTCACCGCGGACGACAACAAGCCGGGCGCACCGAAAACCGCGATCCTTGGCGACAAAATCTGGCGGCGCGATTTCAACGCCGATCCGAACGTCGTCGGCCAGAGCTGCGTCATTAACGGCAAAGCTGCCACCATCATCGGCGTCATGCCGCCGGGATTCGAGTTCCCGATCTCGGAGGAACTCTGGACGCCTCTATATAATGAGTGGCCGCCGACGCCGCGCGGCGAGCTTTTCCTGGGCGCGAACACTCGCGCGCCGGCCGTGATTGGCAGGTTGAAGCCAGGCGTCACCCTGGACCAGGCAAACGCGGAGATGATCGCGATCGCGCGCAACATGGCGACCGATAATCCAAAGACGAACCAGAATTTTACGTCGGCCGCCGTTATGCCGCTGCTAAAGACGTTCACCGGCGTGCAACTGCGCCAGACCGTTTGGGCGATGCTCGGCGCGGTCATCGTCGTGTTGTTGATCGCCTGCGTGAACGTGATGAACATGCAGTTCGGTCGCGCGGCTTTGCGCGCGAAGGAGCTCGCAATCCGCGGTGCCCTGGGTGCAACGCGCTGGCGACTCGTTAGGCAAATGCTCACCGAAAGTCTCGTCGTCGCCGTATTCGGTGCGATCGCGGGGACGTTGCTTGCGTTTTGGGGCACCGACATGTTCGACAAAGTCGTAAAGGCTGCGCCTTTCCCGCCGCCCTACTGGTGGGTATTCACGATCGATGCCCGCGTTCTCGTCTTCACGCTGGGGATAACGCTGCTGGCGACCGTCGTCTCCGGTTTGCTCCCGGCATTTCTCGGCTCGCGAGGGAACGCTGCCGAAGTGATGAAGGAAGGAGGGCGTGGCAACAGCAGCCGTCTCGTCAACGTCATCACCCGCGTCCTGGTGGTCGGACAAATCGCGCTCACGGCCGCGCTTCTCATTGCCGCGATGTTGCAGATCAAATCCATCCGCAATCAAACCAAGCTCGACTACGGCTACGACGAGAATGGCCTCTATGCCGCGCGCTTGGCGTTAATGGAAGGGACCTACCCGACTGAAGACTCGCGCCGGGATTTTTTCACGCGCGCCGTTCGCGCGGTGCGCAGTAATCCGAACTTCTCAGCCGCCGCGATGACCGATCGCTTCCGCATGACCTTCGCGGCTAACGGGCAATATGAGGTCGATGGCCAGAGTTATTTGACGGATCGCGATCGCCCGACCTGCAATTTCGAATCAGTGTCCGACGGCTACTTCAGCACGCTTGGCCTGAAGATTCGCGAAGGCCGCGATTTCACCATCGAGGACAGCGACGCGAAGCAACCGGTCGCGATCGTGAACGCGAGCTTCGCCCACAAGCATTGGCGCAACCAAAGCGCGATCGGACATCAGCTGCGCATCTTCAATCCCGGCAAAGAACAGCCGTGGCGCACCATTGTAGGTATCGTGCCCGACACGTTGATGCAGGGGCCGTTCGACCAGAAGACCGAAGCCGCGGGCTTCTACATGCCGCTGCTCGGGGCTTCGCCCGCCACCCAATTCGCGACCGTAGTCGTTAGGCCGCGGGCTGGTCAGCGAGCCGATACTCTTGGTCCTGTTCTGAGCAAAGCCATCGCCGAGATCGACTCAAACCTGCCCACGTATTTCCCCGGCACACCCGCGCAGTTCCACAACGATATTCTCTCCGGCAATCGCGTGATCGCGACGCTCTTCACCATCTTCGGCATCGTCGCGTTCATCCTTTCCGGCGTTGGCCTTTATGGCGTGATGAGTTTCTCGGTGAATCAGCGCACGCAAGAGTTCGGCATCCGCATGGCGCTCGGCGCCGACGCGACACGAATTTTCCGAATGGTGATGCAACAAGGCGCATGGCAATTGATCATCGGCCTGGTTCTCGGCATCGGCGCCGCCGCGCTCCTGCTCGGCGTGGCCCTGGCCGCCGCGCTTCAAAACATTCTCTTCAAAGTGAAGCCGCTTGATCCCACGATTTACCTCGTTGTCGCGGGTCTGCTTACTTTAGTCGCTGCGATTTCCTGTTTCGTCCCGGCGCGCCGCGCTACCCGGGTGAATCCGATGGCCGCCTTGCGCACCGAATAACACCGACATGCTTTACTTTCTGAGTTAGACGTTCAGATAGTAAGCGTGCGCGGCGTGCTCTTATCCCTCTGCCTCGTCGGGGCTCTGTCGAACGATGCTCTCGCGCAGGCCACGGTCGAAGGCCGCGTCGAGTTGCCGAAAACAAAATCGGCGCCGGTAATCGCGAAGCGCTACGAGATCGTTACCTACGGCGGCATCCTAGGGACGAATCCGCCGCTGGCGGTGGTTTATCTCGAAGGCTCGTTTCCGAAGCCGGCGAGCTTGCCGACGAAGCAGGTCGCGCAAAAAGATTTGGCATTCATGCCGGCGCTCTTGCCGGTCCAGGTCGGGACGAAAGTGGAATTTCCAAACCTGGAGAAGGACACCTATCACAATATTTTTTCCTACTCGCCCACGAAGCGTTTCGATCTCGGCCGCTATCGCCCCGATGAAAAGCCGGTGCCGTCGGTCCTGTTCGACGTCGCCGGATTGGTCACGCTCCGCTGCGACATTCACGAACACATGCGCGGTTTGCTTCTCGTGTTAGCCACGCCGCATTTTGTGGTGACGGACGAGAGCGGCCATTTTCGTTTGAGCGGATTGCCTGCCGGCCATTACACGTTGAAAGCCTGGATCGATAGCCGGACTACCCGCGAACACCCGGTGGATCTCAGCAGCGGCTCGACTCTCCATGTCGATTTTCCGTGATCGTTTGAGCGAGGAAAAAAAATCTCCGGCCGCAAGTTTTCGCGCGAGACTTTTGATCGCGATGATGCTCGTCGTGGCGGGACTTACCGGCGCCGGCCTTTACGTCGCGCAACGCAACGCCACCGGCGCGCTGGAGCAGGATCTCCAACGCGCTTTCCAGGCTGACCTCGCCGCGTTGCATAACGTCGAAGAAATTCGTTACGCCGCGCTGGCCGAGCGTTGTCGCGCCCTCGTGGCGAAACCGCGCCTTCACGCCGCGCTCGAAGACAACGCTCTGGACCTGCTTTATCCAAGCGCGAAGGACGAGCTGCGCGATATCATGCAGGACGAAAAAAATCCGCAGCCCGATGAAATTTCCGGCGTTCCGCACGCGAGATTTTATCGGTTCCTCGATCATGCTGGCGCGGTCTTGGCGCCGCCCAATCCGGAGGACGTCGGCCCTCTGCGCGTGGACGAGGAGCAACAGCTCGCCTTGAAAATCCTGCCGCAAGCGCCGCAGATCGGTTACCTGCTCCGCGGCGCCGGGACCGGCGGGGAAACGATCGACGAGATTATCGCGCTGCCAATTATCTCGACTGAGACCAATGAGGTGATCGCCGCGCTCGTCATCGGATTCAAGCCGCTCGAGGTGGTGCAGAAGCGCGGCGCGGAAGAAATGAAGAGCGGCATCTGGCTCAACGGCTGGCTCCATTTGCCGGCGCTTTCGGAGGCGGCCCGCGCGGCCGTCGACCAGGAAATGACGCGTCTCCTGGCCGCGAACCAGACCGAGCGCAGCTCGCGGATCGAGATCGACGGCGATCCACATCTCCTCTTTTTCAAAATGCTGAATCCGAACTCTACGTTCGCAGCCGCCTACGAAGTTTCTGTTTATCCATTGAAGGGCGCGCTCGGCCGACAACGCCGGCTGCGCTGGCAGATTCTTGGGGCCGGCGCGGTCCTTTTGCTGATTGGGTTCGTCGCGAGTCACCTGATTGCGAAACGCCTTTCCGCGCCGGTCGCGAAACTGGCGATCGATTCGGAGGAGAACCGGGCGCGACGAAAACGCGTGGAAGCCGCGCTCGTTTCCAAGCAGGAAGAACTGCAACGCTCGACGCGGTTCTCCGCTGACGCCTCGCATCAATTGAAAACTCCCGTCACCGTTTTGCGCGCGGGAATTGAAGAACTGCTGCGCCGGGAGAATCTCGAGCCCGGGATTTATGACGAACTTTCCTCGCTTCATCATCAGACGTATCGGCTCACGGGCGTGATCGACGATCTGCTCCTGCTGTCGCGAATGGACGCAGGCCGCTTGAAGATCGAGTTCAGCGCGGTCGAGCTGAGCAAGCTCGTCGAAGAGTGGCTCGACGATCTCAATGCGTTGCCCGATCCGCTCGGCCTGGATGTGAAAGCTCACCTGCCGGAAGGACTCTTCATCGCCGGCGAGCAGCGTTATACTTCGCTCATTCTGCAAAACCTGCTCGAGAACGCGCGGAAGTACAACCGCCCCGGTGGCCGCATTCACGTCACCGCCCGGGAAGAGAACGGCGCTGTCTATTTTACCGTCGGCAATAGCGGGCCGGCGATTCCGGGCGAAATGCAGCCGCACATTTTTGAGCGATTCTCGCGCGGGCCAAATGGCGAGACTGTCGCCGGTCACGGGCTCGGTTTGAATCTCGCGCGCGAGCTGGTGCGCCTGCACGGCGGCGAACTGAAGCTGGTGTCGTCGGACGACGATTGGACGGAATTCGAAGTCCGCTTCCGGCGGGCGGCAGCGGCCGCTACGAACTTTCAACGGACCGCATGAGACCGGCCGCTGCGATCACTGCCGTTGTTTTTCTTTGCGTGATTTCCGGAACCCAGGCCCAGGATCTCCTGGATCGCGTTGATGAGGCGCTCACTTTGACCGGATTCAACGACAATGTCCGGGCACGTGTCAGCGGCACGTTGGATCTCGAAGGTTACGCTTTCAGCGGCGCGGCACCGGGTCTGATCCGCACCACAAGTGACGCACTCTTTAATCCGCGCTTGAGTTTGTTTGTCGACGCGCAGCTCGGGCCGGCGGTTTACGTTTTCACGCAGACCCGCATCGATCGCGGTTTCGATCCGACCGATGACGGAGCGCAAATTCGACTCGACGAATACGCGGTGCGGGTAACGCCGTGGGAAGACGGCCGGTTTAGTGTCCAGGCTGGCCAGTTCTCCACCGTCATCGGCAACTGGGTTCCGCGACAACTTTCCTGGGATAATCCGTTCATCAACGCGCCATTGCCCTACGAAAATATCACCGCAATCGAAGACAAATCTGCGCCGTATTACGGCTACCTCAGCGTCGGAATTCCTGCGGACAAATACGAATACAATCCGGTGATCTGGGGGCCCAGCTACGCGACGGGCGTTTCGGTGGCCGGCCGGCTTGGCAAATTCGATTACGCGGCGGAGATGAAGAATGCGTCGCTTTCTTCCCGGCCGGAATCGTGGCCGATCACGCAGATGGATTTCGACAACCCAACGTTCAGTGGTCGTCTCGGGTTCCGGCCTAACGAGATGTGGACCTTCGGATTCTCGGCGAGCGACGGCGCCTATTTTCGGCCGGAAGCGATGCGGACGCTGCCGTTTGGCCGCGACATTGGAGATTATCACGAGCGCCTCCTTGGCCAGGATATCGGCTTCGCCTGGCATCACTGGCAATTGTGGGCGGAATTTTTCGAAGCGCGCTTCGAAATTCCCGGCTTTTCGGATGCCGATACCTTCGCGTATTACCTCGAGGCGAAATACAAATTCACGCCGCAATTCTTCGCCGCCATCCGGTGGAACCAGCAGTTCTTCGGCGACGTGACCGACAATTATGGCGGCACCGCGCCGTGGGGGCGCGATCTTTGGCGCGCGGATCTTGCGGCGGCTTACCGTTTCACCGCGCACACGCAGCTGAAAGTTCAATACAGCGTGCAGCGCGATAATTACGGCATTCGTGATTTGACCCACATGTTCGCGGCGCAATTCACAGTCCGGTTTTAGCGTCGCGCGCGAATCGAAATCCGCTCAACCGAGCCGCGTTGCCGACGTTCCGGGCGAGACAAAGGTATTGGAACCGCGTGCCCAGAAATTCCGGATGGAGCAACGTCTGTAAGCCGCGGCGTTCGTTTTCATCGGGCGAATAGTTCGCGAGCAGTCCGGTCATGAAATGGTGCTGGTCGGTGAACCCAACGAGATCGAGTCCGGCTTGTTCCGCTGATTCCGCAATGCTGGTCCACTCGACGTGAGCAGTGATGTCGACCCATCCGACGTCTTCGAGCGGCGACCCAACTTTCCGATGGCGCGCGAAAGCTTGCAGCGTCCCGGCTGTTCGTTCCGGTGCATAAAACTCCGCCCGCGGATATCCGTAGTCGATCGCGAGAACAAATCCGCGCATCAACTTTTTCGCGACGTCATTGATCCAGTCCAACGCTCCCTGGTTGACTTCGGTTTCGTAATCGTCGTTTCCGGTCGGCGGAATTCTTTCCAGGTACGAGCGCAATTGCTCGTCATCGATTGCCATTCTGACGAAAACAAAATCGTCGCCGGAATCCGCGACGAATTTTTCCTGCCATGCGCCGCCGCCGTCACGCGCGATAAGACGCACCGGCATCGCGTCGATCAGCTCGTTGGAAAAATGGACGCCTGAGAACGGATCGAGCTCGGCCAGCGATTTTCGCCACGTCACTTTCTCGCTGAAATCGGCCAGCGTTTCTTTTTGCCGCTCCTTCAAAACCGGAAACGACTCGATGATGCTGTAACGAAGCGTTGCCGGAAAATCGCGCATCGCTGTCAGGACATCGCTCGCAAATTCCCCATGGTGCGCCCCTTGTTCGACGATCGTGAAATCCGGCGGCCGCCCCATGGTCTCCCACATCTCCGCGAATTGCGCCGCCAGCATTCGCCCGAAGAGCGGGCCGACGCTGACGTTGGTAAAATAATCGCCCTTTCGTCCGATTTGGCATCGCCCCGAGCTATAGTAACCGAACTCCTGATGATAAAGGGCCTGCTCCATAAACCAGTCGAATCGCACCGGACCATCGCGCCGGATGGTCTCCCGGATGAACGTGACCAGATCAGGATTGCCGGACTCCATGCGGTTGTGAAAAGGCAAGAAGGTGACAGCGTTCCTGCGGCAAGCCACCTTGCGCCTCTAACGTTGTAACCTTTCCACGCCTGTCCCGCATGCCCGTTTCCTATCTTCCGAAAACGCCGGTCGAATATTTCGAGCGGCCGCGCTGGTACAAGCGTCCGAAATTTTACGTCCCGATCATCATCGTCCTCGTCGGCCTGATAGGGTTCGGAATTTATTTCTGGTATCTGACCAGCGTTCTCAGCGTCGAAGCCCAGACGTTCGATCTCTCAAAGCTCGAGCAGATGGAATCCGCCAGCGTGATTCTCGATCGGAACGACAAAATCTTTGGCCAGATCTACGTCGAGAACCGCGAGACCGTTCCGTACGATCAATTACCGCGCGACCTCGTGAACGCCGTTGTCGCGGTCGAGGACAATAAATTTTACCAGCACGGCGGCTATGATCTTTCGGGCATCGTGCGAGCGGCTTTGAAGAATTTCACGTCAGGCCATGTGCGACAGGGCGCGAGCACAGTTACGCAGCAACTGGCGCGCAACAGTTTCGCGCTCAAGGAACGGACGTTTCGCCGCAAACTCCTCGAGGTTCTGCTCGCCAAGCGCATCGAGGAACGCTTCGGAAAACAAAAAATCATGGAGCTGTATCTGAACCGGATTTATTTCGGGGGCGGTCTCTATGGAGCCGAAGCGGCGTCGCGCGGCTATTTCGGAATACCGGCGAAAGACATGACGTTGTCGGAATGCGCGACGCTCGCCGGTTTAATCAAGAGCCCAAACCGATTGTCGCCGTGGACGGACAAAACTGCATCGCGCGAGGCGCGCAATCTCGCGCTGGGCCGAATGCGCGACCTTGGATTTATCTCGCGCGAGCGTTGTGAGACGGCGCAGGCGGAAGATATCGTGATTGGCAACCGGCAGAGCGCGCAGGGCCAGACCTACGCGGTCGATTACATCCGGCAACAGGTCATCGCGGCCGTCGGGTGGGACCGGGCGATGGAAGAGGGCTACCGGATCCACACCACGATCGACGCGGAGATGCAGCAGGCCGGGGAAGAATCACTTCGCAAGCATCTCGCCGAAGCGGAGCAGCATCCAGGTTACAATCACACGACCTACGAAGTTTACGCGAATCGTTACAAGAGCGCGAAACAGCTCGCGATCCCGAACCAGGCGGTGGCGCCCGATTATTTGCAGGGCGCGTTGATCGCGCTGGATAATCAGACGGCCGGGATCCTCGTCCTCATTGGCGGGCGCGATTTCGAGCACAACCAGTACGATCGCGCGCTCCAGGCGCGGCGTCCGGCGGGCACGGCGATGAAGCCGTTCGTTTACGCAGCCGCGTTCGAGAACGGATTGTTTCCCGGTACGCTCGTCGAAGATTCCGCGCTCGATAACCGCGCGGTGATGATCGGAGGCACGACGGGCATTCTCGGCGAATGGGGACCGGAAACGGAAGACAACCGTTACGAGGGCCCGATCACTGCACGAGAAGCGCTCGCGAAATCGAAGAACGGCGCCACGGTCCGCATCGGGATGACAGTTGGCGTCGATCCCGTTCTGCAACTCTGCAAAGCGGCGGGAATCAAATCGCCGCTCCGTCCGTTCCCGGCCACGTTTCTCGGGAGCAGTGAAATCACGCTCGCTGAGCTCGCGCTCGGTTACACGATTTTTCCCAATGGCGGTTGGCGCGCCGCTGCGCCGCACATTCTCGATCGGATCGAAGAAAAGGACGGCACCGTGGTTTGGGAAGCGCCGAAGAGCACCGCGCGGCAGACGGTGATCAAACCGGAGACCGCGTACGAAGTGCATTCATGTCTCGTCGATGCACTCGTCTCCGGGACCGGTCGCGCAGCCCGGGGGAAATTTGGACTCCAAAAATTTCCGGCGGCGGGAAAAACCGGGACGGCTTACGATTTTACCGACGCGCTTTTTGCCGGTTACGATAACTCGATTACCTGCGCGGTCTGGGCCGGGTTCGATAAGCCGCAAAGAATTTTTCGGGGCGCATTCGGAAGCAACATCGCATTGCCGATCTGGGTGGATGTCATGAACGTGGCGAACGAGCGCTATCCCGCGAAAGAAATTCCGGAGCCGAAGGGAATCCAGAAAGCGGAGATTTGTCTACGTTCGGGATTGCTCGCGACCGACAAATGTTACGACACGGTTAAGACCGCGAGCGGCGAGACCGTTAGAAAGCGGACGACGTATATCGAGCTGGCGACCTCCACGCAAATGCCGACCGAGCCATGCAACGTCCATGGTGAAGTCCGCACGCGCCTCGTTCGCGATCTGCCGGCGTCGGGTTTTCCGCGCGCCTCGCTCGCGGTCGATCCCAAACAGGTCCAGCCGATCGCGCCGAAAGGCCCGGTGCTGATGGCGGAGAACGATCCCTATAACTCCGTTCATTCGACCGTAAAACCGAAGCCGATCGAGAAACCCGAGCCGGAAAAATCGCCGAGCGTGGATGAGCCAACGAAGTTGCCCGACCCGACGAAGCCGGTCATGAAAGCCGAGCCGGTGGAATCGCCAACCGAGAAACCGGTGCTGAAAGCCGAGCGCGTGGAGCCCGAGGAAGACAAACCGGTTCTGCGCGCGGAACCGGTGACTCCGACGCCGTCGCCGAAGGAAATTCGGCGGGCGGAACCAGTTCGTCCGAGCGACGAAATTCCCGAGGACTCGATTTTGCGCCCGACCCCTCCGCCGGCTTCGACGCCCGATGAATAGCGATGCAGGCAAAAGCCCAGGCTAACTTTCGGCTGACGGTCCTCAATCCGGGCGGTCGCGATGAAGCGCAGAAATTTCCCGACGGCGCCGGCGAAAGCGCACTGCCGCATCCACCGACGAACTTTCATGCTTACGCGGCGTGCAGTCGCGGCAGTTTCCAGCACGAAACAAAGAACGCGCTCGAACAGGAGACGCCGGTTTTGGTTTTGCTCCGTGGCGACTTCGGTTCGACCGAGCGCGCGGTGGACGCGTTGCAAGCGGCCCGGCGTTTCGTTGCGGTGTCGTTGAAAGAAACCGGCCTGCATCAAATCGCGGATCAGTTGCAGAACTCGGCGCGGCTCGCGCGCTTCGTGCGCGTCGTGAAAAAAGCGAATGCCTGTCTTGCACCGACGCCGGAAGCCGCGGATTTGTATCGTGCCGTTCGCGGACCCGAGCGCGTCGCTTTCATTCCCACGCCGTATCCGATCGATGATTCGCGCTGGGATTTTTCCCGGCCTATCGAACAACGCGCCGGCATTTTCATCGGCACCCGCGAATGGGACGTGCCGTCGCGTAATCATCTCGCCGCCTTGATGGTCGCGCGGCGACTCAGCGAGAGCACTGGCGAATCTGTGACCGTGTTCGATTGCGATGGCCGAAGAGGCGCACGGCTCCTTTCGGAAATCGGATTCCCTGCAGGCAAGCTGCGCGTGCTCAACAAGAAACTGGCGTATCCCGATTACCTGCGCGAAATCGCGCGTCACAAAATCGTCCTGCAACTCGATACGAGCTTCGTTCCCGGCCAGGTCGCAGGCGACGCTTTGCTCTGCCGCGTTCCATGTGTCGGCGGAAACGGCGCGATTGATCGTCTCGGTTTTCCGGAAACCTGCGGCTTCGGGCGATCGATCGAGGAGCTGCACGAGATCGCTTTGCGCTTGCTGACCGATCGCGAGTTCTATCGAAGCAGGATCGCTGGGTTGATCCCCGCGGCCTCGAAAGTTCTTGGCTTCGAAGTCGTCGCAAAGCAGCTCGCAGAATTCTTCAAACGCTAGCCGATCGCTTCTAAATAATAATCCTCGAGCTGCCGCGTCTGACCGCGCTGTTCAAAATGTTTGCGGACCGTTTCGGCGCCGTTCCGCGCAATCGCCCCGAGCCCTTCCGGATTTGCGCTTCGCTCCAGCAATGCCAGGACGAGCGCTTCTTCATCGCGCTCTTTCACCAGAATTCCACTCCGCCCGTTCTCAATCGCTTCCGGGATTCCGCCGTGCTCAGTCGCGAAAACAGGCAGGCCGCTCGCCATCGCTTCGAGCATGGAATTCGGAACGCCTTCCTGGTTTCCGTCGCCGCCGATTTCGCTGGGATGAAGAAAAATGTGCGACTGATAAAAGAGCTCGCGCAGTTGCGTCTGAGAGATAAACCCGGGAAAGAAAACGCTGTCGGCAATTCCGAGCTCAGCCGCGAGCCGCCCCAGTTCATTTCGGAGGGGGCCTTCTCCCGCGATCGTGAAGGTTGATCCCGGATGACCCGCGACGAATTTCGCGAAGGCGCGAAGGCTCACCCGCAATCCTTTCTTCTCGATGAGCCGGCAGGCCTGGACGAATTTCCAGGGGCCCTTCACCGGCCATTCGCGCGGACGGAACGGAATTTCGTCGACAGGTATTCCAGTATGCTGGAGACGGATTTTGCCGGCCGGGCAACCGAGATTGATCAGCGCCCGGCCTAACGACTCCGACCGGACGAGAACGAGCCGGACCGACTCGAGCATTTTTTGCGTCGCCGCGCGGTAGGCGGGTTTGTCCAGGTCGACCATCACGTCCGCGCCATGAAACGAAACGACTGAAGGTTTCGGCCATGCCTGAATCAACGGCAGCAAATGCACGGCAATGTGCCCGAAATAAATGTGGAGCAACTGCGCTTTCGCATTATCGAGAGCGGCTCGGAGTTTTTCCACTTCAGCCGGCGAGATTTGCCAGGGCGCTTCCTGCATTTGTTTGAACCAGAACCGGCGCACGAAATGCGTCGCTGGTTTTCCGACGATCGCGATTCTTTCGAAAGGATACCGCTCCGCTTCCTCGCGCTTCTGCGCGATCACGAAAGGCTCGACGCGCTTGAGCGAGGTGATCTGCCGGTAGATGTGGAGCATCTCCGGCTTGAGAAAGGTCGCGCAATAACAGGCGACCACCGGTCGCGCGATGTCAGTCGAGTGCGGCACAGCCGCTATTGTAGCACGAGCAATGGAGCGCTCGATCCACCTAAAACCGAAACACGAAGAACTTAATGCCCTTCCATTTGCCGGCGTCGGTCTGACCGTTCTGAGCCACTGCCGTGGTCACAGGGATGGCTTCGAAAACGATCGCTTCCTGCGAAGTGCCGTACTTGGCGGGCGCTTTCGGATTCAACATCTGGAGAGGATTCCCGCCCCGAACGGCGCGCGGAATAACGCCGTCCACCGGGACCGGGGCCAGCGGGGGCGGCTTGCGTTCCTTCGGCTGCTTCCGCGGCGGACGCACCGGCGCGCGATACGTTTCAGCAACAACGGAACTGGCAGCGGTCGCGACGAGGCAAAGGACGAGCAGGCACGTTTTCATAACGATGGAACGCCAGTTGAATCAGGTCGGTTGTGCAAAAGCAAGTAATAGTCACGCATATTCGCAGGTCTTGCCCGGCTGACAGCTCCAGCGCACAATCAGGGCGCGATGGATTACCTGGAAAAGGCGAGAAGAGTTCTCGACATTGAGATCGTCGAACTCCAACGGCTGCGCGAACGGCTTGACGAAGATTTTTCGCGCGCCGTCGCGCTGATGAAGGATTGCCTGGAGGCGCGCAACAAGATTGTCGTGGTCGGTGTCGGCAAATCGGGCCACATCGGCAGAAAGATCGCCTCGACGTTGACCAGCACCGGTTCGCCCGCGGTGGTGCTCGATTCGCTCGATGCATTGCATGGCGATCTGGGGCTGGTCGCGGACGGCGACGTAATCCTGGCGTTGAGCGCCAGCGGCGAAACAGAGGAACTGTTACGGGTGCTGCCGGCCATCGCGCGGTTCCAGGTCCAGATCATCGCAATTTGCGGCGACATGAATTCGAACCTTGCGAAGAATTCGCACGTCGTTCTCGACGTGAATATCGAACAGGAAGCCTGTCCGCTAAATCTCGCGCCGACTTCGAGCACCACGGTCATGCTCGCCCTCGGCGACGCGCTTGCGATGGTGCTGCTCGAAGCGCGTGGCTTTAAGAAAGAAGATTTCGCCCGCTTCCATCCGGCCGGAATGATCGGACGCAGTCTGCTTCTGCGCGTTCACCAGATCATGCGGCCGCGGCATGCGCTCGCGATGGTCGCGCCCGATGCAACGATCCGCGACGTGCTGAAAACAATGACCGAAGTCCGTGCCGGCGCCGCCGTTGTTGCGGACGAAGAAGGCCAGCTTCTCGGCATTTTCACCCACGGCGATTTCGTCCGTCATTTCCAATCCGACAACAAAATCGCGGACCGCCTTGTCGGCGATTTAATGACGCTGAATCCCGTGACCGTTCATCAGGACAAACTCGCGGTGGAAGTCTTGAACCTGCTCGAACGCCATCGCATCGACGACCTCGTCGTGGTCGACGATCACCAGGCCCCCGTCGGCATCGTCGATTCGCAGGACCTGACGAAACTAAAGTTGTTGTAATTGTACCGTCACGGGCTCGATGCCGGACTTGGCGAAGGTGAAGGCTGCGACGCCATTCGAACGCGAATTTCCTGCAGGCGCTTCCTGATTTCCTGGTTGGGCAACAAGTCGTAGGCGCGTTGGTATTCGATCTCCGCGCCTTTTAAGTTGTTCGCTGCAAATTCCACGTCTGCCAGCCATTCATGCGACCAATATTCGTGGGGATATCGCTTCACGGCGGTTTCAGCTATCCGTCTTGCCTTCTCAAAGTCCGAATGCCGGGAAGCAGTCGTCATCGCGATCCAAAGTCGACTGGCATAATTAGGTCGGTCCGTCAGCAGATAGGCGACGAAGCACCAGAGAAAAAAGAAAAGCACCGTCGATACGATGATAAGTCTGCGAACCGTTTTCCGGAGCTGGTCCAATTGCGTCGCCACGTCGGGCCGAGTCATCGGCGCTGTTTCTTCCGGATTCGCGCCCGGATCAAAATCTTCCGGCAAGCCGGGACCTGGATGTTTGAGAATGCGCAACGCTTCTTCCGCCTGGTCGTCTCTTACGAGAAGACGGATCGGAACGGCGACCGCCGCGCCGCTCAAATCATGCGAAGCTTCGTCGGCCAACTCACATTCAATTCCGCGATCGTTCAGAAGGGACTTTGCGAGGCCTGCTTCCAGGGGACTATCAAACACGCGCAGAGTTACCATCTGTCGGCCGGATTACATCACGTTCCATTTCGGTCGCCGCGTTTTCGGGTCGGTTTCCCACATCCGCAATCCACCGAGATAGCTGTTGCGATTGTCGCCCGGCTCGACGCCGGCCGGAAGAGAATCGAATTCCTTCACGAGGCCGCCGCCGAGGACGATGTAGTCGGCGATGAAAGAAAGTTTGAGATATTTCAGACAAAAGAGCACGTGGCGCATCCACTCCTTTTTTCCGAGGTTATCGAATCCGATTTTGCCGAGATACTTTTCGATGATGCGACCTTCATAAGGCAGATCGCCGAGCTCGAGGGGGAGAAGATTTTTTTCCCAAACAAGGGCGGAGCCGAGTCCGGTCCCCAGCCCGAGAAAAAGCATTCGCCCGCCGTGATAACTGCCGAGGGCCTGCATCGCGGCGTCGTTGATGACGCGGGTCGGTTTGCCTAACGACTTGCCGAAATCCCAATCGATCCAGCCCGGAGCCAGATGTTTTGGATCTTTTTTCACGCGACCGTTTTTCACCACGGAAGGAAAACCGATCGAGATCGCGTTGTAGTTCCAGCCCGCTGCTGTTTTCCTGATCTGCGAAACCAATTCCTTCGGAGACAACTTCATTCCGGAATCGAATTTCCGCGTCTCGCTGGGCGAGATCATCAGCTTCACGTGCGTCCCGCCGATGTCGACAACGAGGACCTTCTTCTTCATCGCGACGGTGACGCGCGCGAATTATTCGCCGAACCCGAACTTTTGGAAGAACCCGCGCTTCTCCGGTTTCGCGGTGGTCGCGGCCGGCGGCCAGCATTCGACGATTTCCAGCGCGAGAAACCGAAACAAAGTGAGCCGCGCGAATTTGAAATCGAGCCGGAGATTTTTCGCGATCTGAGCGACGGACCGGACGCCGTTGAACTGCGAGGCGAACTGCGCTTCCGCCACGGTGAGCCGAAGGTTTTGCACGCGCTCGTAACCGTCGCGGGTGTAGGCAGGGATCGAGCCCGACTCGATGTCCGGCGTCTCGCCGAGTTCCTGGAACTGGATGCAGCGCAAGGTCGTGAGAATCCAGTGATCGATGTCTTCTTCGCCAGGGACTTCGCTCGCAAATTCCGGCAGCGTTGCGCTCGTCTCGAAAACGAACCGGACTTTTTTCGCCGTCCACAGCTGCGCGAAAAGTTTCTGCCCGTAATGCTGCACCAGCTGCACCGCCGGTTCGTGGAGAATCAATCCTTGGCGCGCGAGGGTGAGGAAAAGCGGGCAGCCGGTCTCGCGTTGTTCGGCCCGGCCCTTCTCGGTCTGTTCCGCGTCGATGTTCACCAACGTGATCGGCGCTTCCGGACAATACAGGACCGGATCGCGCGTCGTTACGAGGACGATCGCGCCCTCGCGCGCGAGCAGATCGACGCTGGCCTTGTTCCAGAACGTGCGCAGGGTGCCGGTCAGTTTTTCTTTGCCGATGGTGTGCAGGGCGCCGTTGAGTGAAAAGAAACTGGTGTCGCCGGAGAAGAATGCGCCGTTCACCGGGAAGCGGTCTTCGGTTGCGGCCGGCTCGGTCGGCGATTGGAACGGAGCTGACGCGCTGGCCGGCTGCGATTCCCAGGTCGAACCGGTCACCGGCGCGCTCCACCACGCATCGCTCGTGGCGCCAGCGGCGGACGCGATCTCGGCGGTTTCCGCCGGAGCGGCCGCAGGTTGATCGCCGGGCTCAGGCCAAATCGGTTGGTTTGCTTCAGGTTGTGCGGCTGTCTCCTCTTGCGGCCAAACCGGCGCGGTCCACGCCGGTTCTTCGACCGGAGCGGCTGGTTCCTGTTCCATGAACTCGCTCTGAGGTTGAGGTTCGGCCGGTTCGTTTGGATCCTTGGGCATGTAGTTCTCCACCGTTTTCATTAGCAAATCAGATGTGAACGGTTTGTTCAACGATCCTATCACACTCGGACTCGTCATCTGGTCCGGTTGCAAGTCCGTTCCAAATCCCGACATGTAAACGATCGGCACGCTGGCCGTCGCCGCGTTATCGCACAGGCGTTGGCAAACTTCGTCGCCTTTCATGTCCGGCAACACGTAATCGAGCAGAATCAGATCGGGCGGATCGTTCCTGGCCGCGCTCAATCCCTCCTCAGCCATAGCTGCCGTCGTCACTTCGTAGTTCGCTTCCGCCAAAATTTCTTTCACGAAACTGAGCAGCATCAGGCTGTCGTCGATCACCAGAACTTTTCGCGTCGCCGATTTGCGTTTCGTTCGCGGCGAAGGCCGCGTGTCGCGCGTCTCGTCGATTTTGCGCACGGCTTCCATGAGCAACATCTGCCAATCGTCATGGATCGTGCGCGTGACCGGCCCGGCGCCAGAGACTTCGGAAATCTGGCCGCCCTTCCAATTGACGATTTCATTGAACGCGGCGACGCCTTCCTTGCCCGGCGCGGTCGCGTGGCGGACCTGGCCGCCGTCGAAATAAACACGCGCTTTCTCACCGTTCGGCCCCGTGAACTGGAGCGCGGCCGAAGAACCGCTCATGCATTTGAGCTGGATGATATCGGCGAGATGAAGATCGCTCAGGGTTCCCTGGAATTTCTCGCTGTCGGGACTGGTCGCGGGCGAAAGCAGCGCCTGGACAAGATCGACAAAATCACCGTGCGGGAACGGCTTTTCCAAAAAATGAATCGCGCCAAGACTGGCCGCCTGTTCGCGATGCGTGGCGAGATGTCCGGTGAGAACGATGGCGCGAGCGTTCGGATGGCTCGTGCGCAAATCGTAGAGAAATTCCTGGCCGAGATCGGGGACTGCTTCGGCGTCGAGGACGAAAAGATCGGGCTTCGCATTGACGACGATGCCGTGCGCCTGGGCGACCGTCGGCGCGACATCCACCTCGGCGGCGGGCGCCGCTTCGTGGAGAGCGGCGTGAATTTTCTCCGCCATCTCCAGGTCCGGTTCCAGAACGAGAACGCGACCGCTCAGGGCGTTCTTGTCAGCAGCATGGCTCGGCATGGCGTCGTTCACAATGAATTCGGCGCGGGGGTCTGCGCACTCCGGCACTCACGCCACGCCTAAGGGACAGATGCCTGCTCTCGCGAAAATGGAAAGCAGTTTTTCAAAAACAAGGAGCGGCGGTTTATCCCGCGACGCCGGGACCGAAGTTTTTAAGAGGGCGGTTTGGAAAGCGCCCCTCCTTGTTCAATGCACGCCCGCCGTTACGCCGTGCCCGCTGTCGGTCTTGACCGTCGTCGAGCAACTGGTGAATCCGCCGAGGAGGAGGATGGCCGCGATAAAAGAAAGTAAGATTGTTCGCATGATTAGTTTCCTTTTCCTTGAATCGAAATGAACGCCTCATCCGAGCGCATCATTTGCTCGCAAATCGTTGTGCCAGTTCATGCCGGCTCACTTTTCCGCGCTCATTGACCGGAATTTCCTCGACGAAAAAAATCCGTTTCGGCACTTGCCAGCCGCTCAAACGTCGTCGGCAGAAATCCAACAGTTCCGCTTCGCGAATCTCCGCGTTCGCGGCGACGCATGCCGCTACTTCTTCATTTCGCAAAACGGATTCGCGCCCGAACACGACCGCCGCGCGCACGCCGGCAAACCGCAACAGCTCCGCTTCGATTTCCACCGGGTTCACCTTTTTCCCCGCGACATTGATGACGTCGGAAACGCGGCCAACGATCCGGAAACCGTCGCCGCTTCTGCTCAGCAAATCGTCCGGCGTAAAGAATCCGGCGTTGAGTTTCTCCGCGTCGGGTTCGGGGAAATAGCCATCGCCCGCGGCCGCGGTTTGAATGCGAACGCGGCTCGCGGCGGCAGCGGACTCGAGCATCTCGATTTTCACTCCATTCATCGGCGGTCCCACAAAACCGGCTTCTTCCAACCGCGCCTCGCGGTCGTAACAAATGCCGCCGCATTCCGACGACCCGTAGAACGAATGGATCGTCTGGCCGAATTTCCCGCGGAACTTCCGTGCGACTTCGAGCGGCAACGGCGCGCCGGCCGAAATGCACAGGCGCAACTTTGGCAGCGCCGGCGTCGTCTCCATTTCACAAAACGCCTGGTAGAAAACCGGCATGCCGGGAAAAACGGTGGCGCTGGTCCGCGCGAGACCGTCGAGCACCGCGCGCGGCATTCGGTCACGGCTCAGCACCATCGGCACGCCGCGGACAAGGAGCGGAGTAACGAGATTGCTGAAGCCGTACGAATGCGAGAGCGGGATCACGGCGAAGTTCAGATCGTCCTCGCCGATGCCCATCGTGTCGCAAATCTGAATGCAATCGGCGAGCAGCTGTTCGCTGCGGAATCGGATGGCGCGCGCCGCCGCGGTCGTGCCCGAGGTGAGTTTCAGCAAAACCGTTTGTTCGTTTCGCCAATCGTGGTTCGCGCAAATGCGGAGAGCGTTTTCGCGTTGTTGGGCCGTGATCGAACTTTCCAGCGGCAACGCGACAACCCGCCGCCGCAACGCCGCCAGCAAATGCGAAGGCCAGTCCGGATGATTGCCGATATCAATCGGGTGGACCGGCCCGGCGATTTCGGTTTCAAGTTGCCCCGCCCGCTTTGCGATTTCGAGAAACGTCCGCACGACTTCGCCGCGCGTGTCGAAAATGGCCGCGGCCTCGCCTTTCCGCGCCAGCGTTTCCTCCCAGGCGGAGAGCAGGACGTCGTCGGATTTCATCCCTTGCGCGAGAGCCGGAGCGGGCTACAGTTCGCGCCTCCCCCTCGTTTCCAAACATGAAAGCGGACATTCATCCAGAGTATTACGAGACCGATATCGTCTGCGCTTGCGGCGCTGTCTATCACACGCGCTCGACCAAGCGGGACATTAAAATCGGCATCTGCGCGGCGTGCCATCCGTTTTTCACCGGGGAACAGAAGTTCGTCGATACGGCTGGCCGGGTGGAGAAGTTCGCGCGGCGCTACGGCGGGACCAAGGCCGCGCGCACTTCCAAGAAAGTTTAGCTCTGTAGCCGTCCCGCTCTTGCGGGACGCTGTTCCTCCGCGGCTGAGACAGCTGCCTCTACACACCCATGGACTTTAATTCCCTAGTCGAGCGCAAACGCGAACGCTTCACCGAGCTGGAACGCGAGATCGCTGATCCGTCGCTTTTCGAGAACCGGAAACGCGCGAGCGAAATCATGCGCGAACACGCGAACGCGAAAGCGTTACTTGCGAAGTGGGAGGAACTCGGAGCCGCACGCGAGCAGCTCGACCAGAATCGCGAGCTGGCGGCATCGAACGATGTCGAGATCGCCGCGATGGCCGATGACGAAATTCCCGATCTCGAAAAACGCGTCGCTGACCTCGAGCGCGATTTCCAGATTGCGCTTCTGCCACCGGACGAAAACGAAAGCCGCGACGCGATCGTGGAAATTCGGGCCGGCACCGGCGGGAGCGAAGCCGCGATTTTCGCCGCCGATCTTTATCGGATGTACAACCGCTACGCCGAGGCAGCCGGCCTGAAGGTCGAAGACCTCGAATCGAGTCCTTCCGAGCTCGGCGGCCTCAAGGAATCGATCTTTCGAGTCTCCGGCGAAAATGTTTTCAAGACGCTGCGGTTCGAAAGCGGTGTCCATCGCGTCCAACGCGTCCCTGCGACCGAAGCGCAGGGACGCATTCACACTTCCACGGCGACGGTGGCCGTTCTTCCGGAAGCCGAGGAAGTCGATATCGAATTGAAACCCGAAGATCTGCGCATTGAAGTCTGCCGCGCTGGCGGTCCCGGCGGCCAGGGCGTGAACACGACCGACTCCGCCGTTCAAGTCCTCCACATTCCGACGGGCCGCATTGTTCGATGCCAGGACGGCCGCAGCCAGCAGAAGAACAAGGAGAAAGCGCTCAAGATCATGCGCGCGCGTCTGCTCGAGGACAAACGCCGCGAGGAAGAAGAAAAATATTCGGCTCATCGCCGCAACCAGATCGGCTCCGGCGGCCGCGAAGAAAAAATCCGGACTTATAACTACGCCCAAAACCGCGTGACCGATCACCGCATCGGGTTGACCCTCTACAATCTCGACCGCTTTATGGAAGGCGACCTCGACGAGATGATCAAATCTCTCCAGACCGCCGATCTCCAGGAACGGCTCAAGGAATCATCCGTCGCAACCTGACGTTGCAATGACGCTTCTCGAAGTTCTGCAATCGACAACCGATTATTTCAAGAAACGGGGAATCGAGAACCCACGGTTGAACGCGGAACATTTGCTGGCGCAGGCGTTGAATCGAAAACGGATCGAGCTGTATCTCGAATTCGAACGCGAATTAATGGAGACCGAACTGGCGCCGTTGCGCGAAGTCGTTAGGCGGCGCGGCCAGGGCGAACCACTTCAGCACTTGCTCGGAACGGTTGAGTTCGCAGGCCAGATTTTTCTTTGCGACAAGCGCGCTCTCGTCCCGCGCCCGGAAACGGAGCAGCTCGTCGAGTTGCTCACATCCCAAGTTCCAAATCCCAAATCCCAAATTGTCGATGTCGGAACTGGCAGCGGAGTAATCGCACTCAGTTTGGCGGCGAAATTTTCGGAAGCGAAAGTAACCGCGACCGACATTTCGGACGAGGCGCTCGCGCTCGCCCGCGAAAACGCCGAGCGCCACGGCCTAACGAGTCGTGTCGAATTCCTGCGCAGCGATCTGTTGACATACGTGAATCACGTATATGACGTGATCGTTGCCAATCTTCCGTACGTCGCGAGAGGCGATCGGGCGACGCTTTCACGCGAGGTGGCGCACGATCCGGAAGTGGCGCTCTTCGGCGGAGAACGTGGAGATGAAATCGTACGGCGGCTGATGGACGAAGCGCCGGCTCACCTCGCGCCGGGTGGGTTGCTCGCGCTTGAAGTTGGGATCGGGCAGGCGGACGAACTGGCCGCGCTGATGGCGGAAAAAAATTATCACGACATCAAAACAGAACGCGATTATGCGGGTGTGATACGATTCCTCTTTGGGAGGTATGGATAAGATTCTCATTCACGGGGGCCGGCCGCTGGAGGGCTCGATCAAGATCAGCGGCTCGAAAAATTCGGCGCTGCCGATCCTCGCCGCGACGCTGCTGACGCGGGAGCCGTGCATTCTCCATCGCGTGCCGGATCTGAGCGACACGCATTACATGCTCCAGATCCTCACGCATCTCGGCGCGCAGGTGGAACGGGCGAGCGGCACGGTGACGGTCACCGCCGAGAAAGTGGAATCGATTGCGCCCTACGATGTCGTGCGAAAAATGCGGGCGTCGGTTTGTGTGCTTGGTCCGCTGCTGGGGCGATGCAAGGAAGCGACCGTGTCGATGCCGGGTGGCTGCGTCATTGGCGATCGGCCGATCGATTTGCACCTGAAAGGATTTGAAGCGCTCGGCGCGGCAGTCCGGGTCGAAGGCGGGAACGTGAAAGTGTTCGCGCCGAAATTAGTCGGCGCGGTGGTGAATCTCACCGGCAAATTCGGGCCGACGGTTCTCGGCACCGACAACGTGATGATGGCGGCGACGTTAGCGGAGGGAGTCACCGTGATCGAAGGCGCGGCGACCGAGCCCGAAGTCGTGGACCTCGCGAATTTCCTGAACAAGATGGGCGCGAAAATCGAAGGAGCGGGGACGCGGCGGTTGATCATCGAGGGCGTCAAGGAATTGCACGGCGCGGAACACGATGTGATTCCGGACCGGATCGAAGCGGGCACGTTTTTGATTGCGGGCGCGATCTGCGGCAAGGGCGTGACCGTGAAACGGGTGGTGCGCGACCATCTCACTGCGCTCACCGACACGCTCACGGCCTGCGGTTACCAAATCCAATGGGCGCACGACTCGATCACGGTTTTACCAAACGGCGAGACGAAGCCGATCGAGCTGGCGACCGAACCGTATCCCGGTTTTCCGACCGACATGCAGGCGCAGATGTGTGCGCTGCTTTCGACGACTGAAGGGATCAGCGTGATTACCGAAAACGTTTTTCCGCAGCGTTACATGCATGTTGCGGAACTGAAGCGGATGGGCGCGCACATGCAGCTCGAAGGGGCGAGCGCGATCATCACGGGCGTGGATCGATTGTTCGGCGCGCCGGTGATGGCGAGCGATCTGCGGGCTTCGGCGGCGCTGGTGCTGGCCGGATTAAAAGCCGAAGGCCGGACGGAAGTGAGCCGCGTGTATCACATTGATCGCGGCTACGAACATCTCGACGAGAAACTGAGCGAGCTCGGGGCGCACATCGAGCGCGTGAAGGCAGATTGATTAGAGAAGGCCGCGCAGCGTCTTGAGGTTTTCGACATCCTCGGCGAGGTCTTTGCCTTTCGGCGTCTCGAGTACTTTCGGAATTTTGCGGAAACGCCGGTCGCGCATAATGAAACGGAACGCGTGGAGACCGATCTTCCCTTTCCCAATATGCTCGTGGCGATCGACGCGCGATCCTGGCGCTGTCTTGGAATCGTTGAGATGCAGCGCCGCGAGTCGATCCAATCCGATCGCGCGATCGAATTCGCGAAATGTTTTCTTCACTCCGGCTTCGCTGCCGATGTCGTAACCGGCAGCGAAAACGTGCGCGGTATCGAGGCAAACACAGAGCCGTTCCGGTTCGCGGACGTTTTCGATGATCGCCGCCAGATGCTCGAACTTCTCACCCAGGCACGATCCCTGGCCGGCCGTCGTTTCGAGCGCGATCTTCGTTTTCACTTTCGGAATCACCGCCCAGATCGCATCGAGCGACGCGATGATTTTTTCCAAGCCCGCCTGTTCACCCGCGCCAAGATGCGCGCCCGGATGCATGACGAGAAACGGCAACTCCAGTTGATCGGCGCGCACTAATTCTTCGGAAAGCGCGCGGAGCGAGTTCGCGTGGAATTGCGTATTCGTGGCCGCGAGATTGATCAGATAATTCGCATGGGCAAAGGCCGCGTGCAGTTCTTTGCGTTGCGCGTGATCGAGAAACGCCCGGATTTCCTCGCGCAACAGCGGTCGGGCGAACCACTGCATATTGTTTTTCACAAAAATCTGCATCGCCGTGCAATCGATCGAGCGCGACCGCTCGATCGCTCGATGAACTCCGCCGCCAATCGACATGTGGGCCCCGAGGAGCAATGACGAATGACGAATGACGAATGACGAAGATGATGGAGCCGGCTGCTTTTTCGTCATTCGACATTCGTCATTCAGCGATTCGCTAGAATCTCTTCGGGTGCCAGTTCGGCTTCGCGATGGGGCCTTCGCCTTTGTACTCGAAAAGTTTGTAGACGGGCGTGAGGACCACGCCGGCGCCGCCGGCCTCGATCCGAACGTCGAAGTCGAGCCGGTCCTCGAGAAAATAGATGTCGCCGTGGCCGATCATCCCGAAAAGTTTGCCGGACACTTTGAAATCGTCGGTGTGAATGACGCCGTCCTTGATCGTGAAAGTGGACTTGGCGGTTTTCGCGATGCTGTAACCGGCGCCGGGAATGATTGCCGACGTTAGCTCGGAGAGCGGGCCGAAGACGGGGATCGCGAAGACGTCGCCTTCGGTCACATTCGCGGTGCCGCGTCCCTGCATCGCGCGCGCGTCGCTCCCTACGCTGGTCCATTCGTAGGCGCCGCTCAATTTTCCCCGGGTCGTCTTATATTTAAAATAGAGATCGGCGAGTCGCGGGAAATCGACGCCTTCGAGCGTGAGGTTCGCGTGATAGCGCTTGTCGTTTTGCGCGAGCGAGACATCGCCGCCGCCGCGCACATCGCCGCCGAAGAGTTTGCCGTCGATGTCGAATAACTGGAGCCGATTGTCGGTGAAGAGGAGGCGGCCCGAGACCCGATCGAATGGCAATGTCTTGCCCAGAAAGCCGTAATCCATCCCAGTCGGCGCATCAACCTTGATCTCGATGTGGTCGTTCTTGCCGTGAAAATGAAAGACGCCGTTGACGACGAGATTCGGCGGATGCCGGAATTTGTAATCGACCACTTCCTTGAAATATTTCGGATCGACCCAGACGATCGCTTCGGTGAGGCGCAATCCGCTCCTCACGTCTTTGAAGCGCACTTCGTGATGGGCGAAGTCGTAGGCGATCGAGCCGGTCCCGGTGCCTTCGTCGCGAACGATGCGCAGATTGTTGAGATTCAGGGCGCCGTTTTCGAGGCGGAGCGCGGCGCTGACTTCGTTCATAGTTGCGCCGCGGAATTTCGTCCGCTGGGCCGTGATATTTCCGTCGCCGATCCACGTTTCGGGATCGCGACCGGGACCGTGGAGCGCGAAATGGATCGTCGGCGGGCGGCTCCATTCCCATTCCGCCAGGAAATGGCCGAGTTCTGGTGAAGTCGCGAACCCACGGAAAACGATTGGATCGATGGCGCTTTCCACGGTGAGGCGGAAATCGTTTGGCGCGTCGAGCAGGTTGCCGCGGAGTTCGCCGGATTCATGGCGGAGCCGGAGGTCGCGAATCATGGCGCGCTCGCCATCCCACGAAAAATCACCGGTCAGCTTCAACAGCGGGACGCTCTTGTAGTTGAAGCGCTCGACGTCGATGCGACCGATCACGCTGAGCTTCGGCGTCTTGCCGGAAAATTCGGCCGAGCCAGAGAGCTCGAGCAGCGGCGGCGAAGTGAAGCTGGCGTCGGCGAGAAGCTGCGGCAGACCCGCGGCGTCGAGAAATCGTTTCGCGTCGAGCGTGCTGCGGCCCTGGAAATCAGCGGTGTTTTTTTCGCGGCTCCAGTTGGCGCGCCCGGAGAAAGTGCCGAGGTTGTCCGACCACGTGCATTGATTGACGTGGAGCGTTTGGTTGGCCCATTCGGCAGCGACGGACAGGTTCGACATTTCGTAATCGCCGCGGCGCAATTTTTCGCCGGCTAAAGTAGCTTCCGCGTGAACGGTCTCGAATTGGGAAAGGTCGCCGGCGAATTTTAGCTGGAGCGACGGACCGTCCCCCGGGAAACTGAACCGACGCAATTCGTCCGCGACGCGATGGACGAGGAGGAGACGTTGGCGCCAATCTTCGTCCGACATTTCGCCGGTCGCTTTGTAATCGTTGCGCTTGATCAATTGCCCGGTCGCCGAAATGCGCACCCCGCAAAAAATTCCTTCTGCCTGGCTGACGTAGATTTGCTCGGGTGGAAAATAAATATGGGCCCGCAGTTCCTTGATCTGGGTCTTGGGCGCCTGCGGCGCGGCATTCGGATTGGGAATCGTCAATTCGGCGCCGTGAACGTCGAGCGCGTTCAAGAACGGTTTGTCATGCAAGAGCGCCGAATAATTAATGTCGAGCGCGACCTCGCTGATGACGGCGAGAGTGTTCTCGCGGTGCTTGAAATCGTAGATCCGAACGTCTTGCGCGATGAGACCGCGGACCGGATCGACCGTGAGCCGCGCGATGGAAGCTTCCACGCCCCGCTTGTGCAATTCCTGGGACACGCGGTCGCGCCATTCCTTGCCGAAGCCGCGCTTGGCCAAATACCAGCTGCTCCAGGCGAAGATGAGAATGAACGCGACCACCGCCAGCCGCAGGTATCGGCGGGTTTGGGAATGATGCGCCTTCGCGCGGCGCCGGTAGAATTGGCGCGCGAGAGAGGGCGGTGTTGGCTCTAAAACTGGAGGCATGAAGAAAACGTCCAACGTCCAACGCCCAACGTCCAACGCCCAATGATGTGTATACTTGCGCGGTGACGATTTCGGAGCTGCCGGCCATCAATGCGTCGCTGAACTTTATTAGCACGATTTTTATTTCGGCGGGCTGGTATTTGATTCGGCGCGGCTATTGGCGTCGCCACGTCGCGTGCATGATCCCGGCGTTGATTTCTTCAACGCTGTTTCTGGTCGGCTACCTCGTTTATCACGCGCACGTCGGCGAGCGATCCACGCATTTCACCGCCCACGGAATTATCCGGCCGATTTATTTTGGGATGCTGATCTCGCACATCCTGCTCGCATTTGTCACCCTGCCGCTCGTCATTATCACGCTGGTGCCCGTCTTCCGCCGGCGCTGGGACCGGCACACGCGGATCGCGCGCTGGACAATGCCGATCTGGCTTTACGTCTCGATCACCGGCGTGCTCGTCTACCTGATGCTCTACAAATGGTTCCCGCCGTCGAATCTTGCGCTCGGCCAGTAGTTGATGTTTGATGGGAATTGAGGCGGGCGAATTCTCATGGTCACGATCGCGACATTCAATGAACCGGCCAAGGCGAAGCATTTGAAGACGCGCTTGCAAACCGCCGGCGTGAAAGCAGATGTCCATAACGAAGGCCATCTCCAAAAGATGGCGTTCATGTCGCAGCCCCAGGCGAACGCGAAGGTTCTCGTTCACGAGGACGACTTCGAAAAGGCGAACCAGATGATGTTGGAATGGGAGGCGAGCGATCCGGAGATCGGCTCGGCGATTCGCTGCCCGCAATGCAAGTCGCCCCGCATCGAATACCCGCAGCTGACGCGGAAGTTCATCACGCCGGGGATCGCGAGCATTCTTTTCGCGCTGAAAATTTTCCCGAAGGAGTTTTACTGTCAGGATTGCCACTTCACCTGGACAAACCAGGAAGAGCCTTCAATTGGACGCCTTTGGCATCGATTCTTCCCCGGTGGGGAGACCAGTTAGGTCCTGGCGAAAAAGCGGTTCACAGA
>JBHELY010000008.1:81996-82404 GCA_046262815.1 Chthoniobacterales bacterium
CCGCCTGGGAGACGTTTTCCTAGCCGCTGCCGCGGATCGGCAACGACCGGGTCGTTGAAAAATCAGTCACGCAAGCGCGTGGACACGATTCGTTCTTTGAATCACGTTCACCCGCCCCATGAAATGGCTTTTCCTTCTTTTGCTCGCGGTCGTGATCTTCGGCGGGGCGGCGTTTTTCAGTTACGACCTGTTCGTTAAGCCGGAGCGCAAAATCCAGCAGGAGAAAAGCGGCGAAATCCCAGTCGAACCGGTGCCGGACGTGGCCCTCCCGGATTTCCAGGCCGCTGCGAAACTGCGTCAGGAAGGGAAACTCGTCGAAGCGCGCGACGCGCTCCTGAATTTTCTCCAGAAATTCCCGAGCGGTCCGCACATTGAAGAAGCCAAGGACCTGCTGGGCCAGGTGAATGT
>JBHELY010000009.1:0-79621 GCA_046262815.1 Chthoniobacterales bacterium
ATCTACGACGGCTCCACGGTTAACAAATCCGAGGGCGCCGGGGTCGGCTCGACGCTGAACACCGACTACACCACGAACGTCCCCGGTGATCACGTGATCAAGGCGTTCGCGACTGACGCGCGCGGCGTGACCGGTTTCGCTAATCCGGTCTATCTCCGGATTCTGCCGCCCGCGGGCAGGGTGTTCACGATGATCAACTCCGGTGATTGGAGCGATTCCAACAACTGGCATGACAGCAACGGTCAAACCGGCGTCCCTGGCGCGAATGACGTGGCGGTCGTTGGCGCTTCAAACGCGACGATCACGCAGAACATCACGGCGTTGGCCGTCTCGCTGCTCGGCGGATCGGTTAACGGTTCCGGAGGTTCGCTCACGGTTCCCGGCATCCTCTCCGTCATTGCGGGTCAGCTTCGTAACCTGAACCTCACCATCGATTCGCACGGCACCCTGGCGATTGCCGGCGACACGGATGTGCCAGTGAGCGGTTCAGTTACCAACCTCGGTACGATTAGAATCACCGGTAAAGGCGGTATCGTGCCGGTTCCGACCAGCAGCGCACTAACGATGCGCGGCACCCAGTCGCCGGACATCAGCACTGGCTTTTTCGACGGTATCGCGGCGTTCTTCAAGAACGCCGGCGATTTCATCTTCCACCGACCGAGCGTAAAGCGGCCGGCGCCGGTGCAAAACCCGCCGCCGCCAGCGCCGCGAGTAGTAACGGCCTCGAGCTTCGTTAATCAAGGACGCCTGATCACGAACGACGGTGGAAGTTTGATTACAAATGATGGCGGCAGCATCATCACTCATGACGGCGCCACGATCATCGGTAATGACGGGGCGAGCCTCATCACGAACGATGGCGGCAGTCTGATCACAAACGACGGCGGGAGCCTGATCACGAACGACGGCGGAAGTCTGATTACAAATGATGGCGGCAGTCTCATCGTCCGCAATAATCCGGGCGCGAACGGGTCGCAGGTCCGCGCGGCTGCGGTCACCACGGGTTTCACGCAAACGGCAGGACAAACTGATCTGCGCCACCTGCTGATCATTGCACCAGTGACGATCGACGGCGGGGTGCTCACCGGCACTGGGGTCATAGCGGGCGATGTAACGAACGACGGCGGTTACATTTCGCCGGGACACTCGGCCGGCACAATCTCGGTGCTCGGCAACCTGACGCAAACGGCGGGCGGAACGCTTATCGTGGAGAATGGCGGTCCGGTTGGCGGTCAATCGGATATGCTGCAGATCAGCAGCACGGCAACGCTCGGCGGCAAATTGGATATCCGTGCCATTGGCGGTTATGCGCCCGATCCGGCAGACGCATTCAGCCCGTTGAGCTATAGCGCGGTGAGCGGATCGTTTACCTCCGTCAGCTCCAATGCGCAGGTGAGCGTCAATGCCAGCGGCCTTGGCGCAATGATCGATCCGAACAAGCGTGCTCCCAACACCGGCCAGCCGTTAAACATCGCGACACGGCTCGCTGTTCAAAAGGGCGAGAACGTTTTGATTGCTGGTTTCATCGTGACAGGACCGAGTAGCTCTACGAAGAAAGTGCTGATCCGCGGCATCGGACCATCGCTAGCGAATTTTGGTGTGCCAGGGACCATCAGCGATCCGCTGCTCGAATTGCACAAGGCCGATGGGGCTGTGGTGACGAATGATAACTGGCAACAGGCCAGCAACGCGTCGGAAATTCCGGCGGGGTTTTCGCCGGGGAACTCACTCGAATCCGCTATCTACATCGACCTTTCGCCAGGCAATTACACTGCGATCCTGAAAGGCGCCCACGGCGAGACCGGAGTAGGCCTGGCGGAGGTTTACGATTTCGAGACCGCTTCGACGGCGAAACTAGCGAATATCGCGACGCGCGGTTTCGTGAATACGGGCGATGACGTCATGATCGGCGGTTTCATTATTGGCGGCACCGAGCCGGCAAAGATCCTCGTCCGCGCGATTGGTCCTTCGCTAACTGCGTTCGGCGTGCAAGGCGCATTGCCGGCAACGACCCTTGAGCTGCACGACAGCAATGGCAGCGTCATCAGCAACGAAGGCTGGCGCAGCACTCAGGAGAACGAGATTATCGGAACCGGCCTGCCTCCGGCCAGCGACAACGAAGCGGCGATATTGGCGACGCTGGCACCCGGCAACTACACCGCAGTTGTGCGCGGGAAAAACAATAGCACCGGCATCGCGGTCGTAGAAGCTTACAATCTGCAGTGATCGTCTTTTGTCACACCGCTTCCCGCGCGAGCGATTCGGAATTCGCGTGACCGTTCAGCAGGATTTTTGAAACGCGATCACTACAGCGAGATCGAATGACGTCCCAATGCGGGTAGAGGCGGACAGCGTCAAGGCCGCTCGCATCGACGACGAAAATGTTCTGGTATTGAGAGCGAGTGAGATCGCAGGTCGTGGCTGAGTCGTAGGTCCACGTCTTGAGTCGCTCGAACAACTGTTCGTGCCACGGAACATGGCCGGGAAAATCCGAAGCAGTCATGTCGTCGTAAATGACGAGGGAGGACTGGGCCGCATATAGCTTCGGTAGTTTTGTGCGGAACAACTGGTAATAGCTGGACCAGGGCTCCGGACGCGGGCTTGGAGTGATGTAAGGTTTTTTGCCGTTTCGAGCGTTTCGAAAAAGAAAATCGCCTCGCCGATAATCTGGTGGCAACACTTCGCTGGTTTCGATGCGCCAATACGGTGTGTCGGGCGCGAGATATGTCTGAAAATCCGGCTGGGGCGGCGGGAGCTTCTCCGCGAATTCAGGATCCTTCCAACCGGCGTTGCGCAGAGCTCGGGTGAGGTAGGAGAGAATCAGCCATTCGAAATCGGCGTGATACTGGCGGTTGTTGAAAAATTTCGCGCCCACCACGCTTGGCTGATAGCGCGCGATGCGCGCCCGCTCGTCCTCGATTCGTCTGATGTTGCGGAGCATTGGGTGGGGACGCGCATTAGAGCGAAGAATGATCCGACTTAAAAGCTGGATTTATCTTATCGTGAAAATATGGCGCGGCTGCGATACAGGCGGGAAGATCCGGCGGAATCCGCGCCGGAGAAATTTCATCACAACGTCTATGTGATCCTGCTCGATCCGAAGGCCGCGCGACATCCGACGATTTTGCGGATGAATCCGAAGCGCGACTGGAAGAAGCCGTGCGTTTACGTCGGGATGAGCGGGCTGCCGCCGGAGCATCGTTTCGAAAATCACAAGCACGGTTACAAGGCGGCGTGGGTAGTGGAGAAATACGGAGTGCGATTATTGCCGGAGCTGTATGAGCATCTAAACCCGATGCCGTACGAGGCGGCGCTCCAGATGGAATTGGAGCTGGCGGAGGAACTGCGGGACGAGGGGTACACGGTAACGGGTGGACATTAGTGCCGCGCGAACGCGGTGTCATCCCGAGGCTGGCGAAGCGCGCCGAGGGACCTCTCAGGCGCTGCACCGCTTTCGCGCGTCCGGGTTGGCACTCCGTCGGATGACGCATTGAGGTTCGCGAAGATGACTCGACCGTTTGAGAGGTCCCTCGCCGTCTGCGCGGCTCGGGATGACACTGCTTGTTAATGCGCGAGGACGTTCCGAATAAAGACAGAGCGGCGTCGTCCAAAGTTTCCTCTGAAAACAGGAAACGACATCCAAGTTCTGGAGCGCGTGCGCTTTTCTCCGGTGGAAACGACGCTGCTGACTAAGCCTTGTATTGACGAGGGCTTTCGTGTCTCCTCGGCGCTTCCAAAACCGGCGCCGATGAATCCCAAGCCAATCCTGTTCAGACCGTGGGCGTTGGGGTTGATGATCACGCTCGTTCAGGTCTTCGTGGCGGTGGTCCTGATCGCGCCGGAAGGGCCGCTCTCTTTCCGCTACAACACGCTCATCCAGCACGACAGCTATTGGTTCGCGAACATCGTCGATCGCGGCTACGAGACGACCGTTCCGCCGGTCAGCCACAAAATGATGGAAGTCTCGAACGTGGCCTTTTTCCCGGCGTATCCGGCGATCGCGGCGATCCTGCATTACGGCGCGCGGCTGAGTATTTACGACGCGCTGCTCGTGACGGCGCAGGCAGCGGCCTGGGCGTTCTGGAGTTATTTCTTCCTCTTTTGCCAGCGGTGGAACATCTCGCCGCTCCTGCAATTCTTCGGCGCGCTGGCGATCCTCGCGCATCCCGCGGCATTCTTCCTCGTCGCGGGGTATTCGGAGTCGATGTTCATGATGGGACTCCTCGGTTTAATGTTCTGGAGCACGGCTGAGGGAAAGGGCGCGAGGGCCTTGGCCGTGCTTCACGGGTTCATAATGTCGGCGACGCGGATCGTCGGGATTCCGTGCGCGGGTTATCCGGTGGTGCAGGCGGTGTTTCGGAATGGGTGGCGCCGTTTGGCCGAGGTGCGCCGATGGATTAAGCGGTACGGTTCCGCGATCCTGGTGATGCTTGGGGCGACGCTCGGCGCGGGCGTGTTCTTTTTCTATTGCCTTCTCCGCTGGGGCCGCTGGGATATTTACATGCTCACGCAGCAGTCCGGCTGGGCCATCATCCCCGATTACATGGCGGTGTTTAAGCCCTCCAGTTACCGATGGCTCGTTCCGGCGCTCAATAATCCCACGGAAGCGAGCCAGATGACGATGACGCTCGGCGGCGTTCTTCTATTAGCCATGATGCTCTGCGAGCTGCTGCCGATTATTCGCCGGAAATTCGCCTGGACCGCGCGGGTCGGGTTCTACTTCTGCGCCGCGGTCATTTATTACGTGTCGGTGAGCGGGGTGGCGTCGGTGGAGATGGAGAGCATGCTGCGCTACGAATTTTGCGTCCACGCGTTAATCGTGCTGGCAATTCTCCATTTTTTGCATCAATTACCGACCCCGCGACTGTGGGTGCGCGTCAGTGGCATGGCGGCCATGGCGTTGCTCAGCGCGGCTGGGCTCAGCGTGCAGGGGTGGTACGTGTGGAATTTCACGAGGGGCAACTGGGTGGCGTAAGGGATTAATGAAAACGAATGTAGCAATCATAGGTGCGGGACCGGCTGGATTGACGGCGGCGTATCTTCTTTCGAAGAACAACGTGCCGGTCACCGTGCTGGAGGCCGACCCGGTCTACGTGGGCGGGATTTCGCGGACGGCGACCTACAAGCGTTTTCATTTCGACATTGGTGGGCACCGGTTTTTCTCGAAATCGAAAGCGGTCGAGGATTTTTGGACGGAGATTTTGCCGGACGACATGCTGGTCCGGCCGCGCTCGTCGCGGATTTATTATAACGGGAAATTCTTCGCCTATCCGCTGCGAGCCTTCGAAGCGCTGATCAAGCTCGGGGTCGTTCGCTCGACCTTGTGTCTGCTTTCGTATTTCAAAGCGAAACTGTTCCCGGTCAAAAACCCGAAAAACTTCGAGGACTGGGTCAGCAATCAATTTGGCAAACGCCTCTTCAACACTTTCTTCAAGACTTACACGGAGAAGGTCTGGGGAATGAGCTGCAGGGACATTTCGGCCGACTGGGCGGCGCAGCGCATCAAAGGCCTGTCGTTAGGCAGCGCGATCAAGAACGCGCTCATTCCGCAGCGTTACAACGGCGACCGGAGCCGGGTCATCAAGACGCTGATCAATTCGTTCCGTTATCCGCGCCGCGGTCCCGGCATGATGTGGGAAGCGTGCGCGGAAAAAACCCAAGTCATGGGCGGCAAAGTCGAGATGGGCTCCAAAGTTGTCGGACTCGATTACGACGCGGTGAGCGAAACGTGGACGGTTACATTCAAGAATCCGCAAGGCGAGACGGAGAAGCTCGAGGCTGATCACGTGATTTCCTCCGCGCCGATGCGCGAACTGGTCCGTGGAATTCAACCGGCGGTTTCTGAAGCGGCGAAAACCGCGGCGGGTTCGCTAAAGTACCGCGACTTCCTCACCGTGATGTTGATCGTCAAGAACCGCGACGCCTTTCACGACAACTGGATTTACATCCACGACCCCAACGTGAAGGTCGGCCGGATCCAGAACTTCCGTTCCTGGTCGCCGGAGATGGTCCCGGACGGTGACAAGGCTTGTTACGGCCTGGAATATTTCTGCTTCGAACACGACGGCGTTTGGGACGCCAAAGACGAAGACCTGATCAAGCAGGCCGAGCGCGAGCTGCTCCAGATCGGTCTTGCAAAAGCCGGCGATGTCCTCGACGGGACTGTCGTTCGCCAGAAGAAAGCGTATCCGGTTTACGACGACGATTACGCGGCGCACGTCGAGACGATTCGCGAAGAGCTCGAGTCGCGTTATCCGAATCTGCATCTGGTCGGCCGCAACGGGATGCACAAATACAACAACCAGGACCACGCCATGATGACCGCGATGCTTTGCGTGGAGAATATCCTGGCCGATACGAAGCTTTACGATCTCTGGGAAGTGAACAGCGACGCCGAATATCACGAGGCGGGCCACGCCGCCGCGGAAGAAACAAACGGCACCGCCTTGCGTCACGTCCCCTCACGCTTGTCCACGTCTGCCGAGCTCGCGCCGGAGCAGATGTAACGCGCTGTAGCCGCGGCGCTCTGTCGCCGCGCCAACGGGACGCTCCGACAGAGCGGGGCTACAGCGTTATTCGAATGCTTCGATCGGCGGGCAGGTGCAGAACAAATTCCGGTCCCCGTAAACGCTGTCGATTCGTCCGATCGCGGGCCAGAACTTGAACTCGCGTGTCCACGGCGCGGGATACGCCGCTTCTTCGCGCGAATAGACATGGTCCCATTTGTCGGCCACGACCTGCTGCGCGGTGTGCGGCGCATTTTTCAAGACGTTGTTTTTCTTATCAGCCTTGCCTAAGACGACTGCGTCGATCTCCGCGTGGATAGAAATCATCGCGTCGCAGAAACGATCCAGCTCGGCTTTCGATTCGCTCTCGGTCGGCTCGATCATCATCGTGCCGGCTACCGGGAAGGAGACAGTCGGCGCGTGAAAGCCGTAATCCATCAATCGTTTTGCCACGTCTTCCACTTCCACGCCGCCACTCTTCCACTGGCGCAGATCGACGATGCATTCATGCGCGACCAGACCGCGTTTGCCCTTGAACAGGACCGGAAAATAACCATCGAGCCGCTTCGCAATGTAGTTCGCGTTCAAGATCGCGATCTTCGTAGCTTCGGTGAGCCCTTCGCCGCCCATCATGCGGATGTACATCCAGGAGATGGTGAGAATGCTGGCGCTTCCCATCGGCGCGGAGGTGACGGCGCCGACGCCGTCGCGCTGCGAGGATGGAGGACCGAGGATGGAGGATACCGCGGGGAGAAACGGAACGAGATGCGAGGCGACGCCAATGGGACCGACGCCGGGGCCGCCGCCTCCGTGAGGAATGCAAAACGTTTTGTGGAGATTGAGATGGCAAACATCCGCGCCGATGTCGCCGGGCCGGCAAAGACCGACTTGCGCGTTCATGTTCGCGCCGTCCATGTAAACCTGGCCGCCGTGGGAGTGCACGATCTCGCAAATCTCGCGGATCGTCGTTTCAAAAACACCGTGCGTGGAAGGGTAGGTGACCATCAGCGCGGCTAGATCGTCCTTATGCGTGCCGGCTTTGGCGCGGAGATCGGCGAGATCGATGTCGCCATCTTTCAGGCAGGCGACCGGAACGACTTGGAACCCGGCCATCACTGCGCTCGCCGGATTTGTTCCGTGCGCCGAAGTTGGGATGAGACAAATCTTTCGAGCGGCCTGGCCGCGCGACGCGTGATACTCGCGGATTGCGAGTAACCCGGCGTATTCACCCTGAGAGCCGGCATTCGGTTGCAGTGCCACGGCGGCGAAACCGGTAATCTCCGCGAGCCACTCCGCCAGCTGATCGCACATCTCGCGATAACCGACGGTTTGGTCCTCGGGCGCGAATGGATGGAGCTTCGCGAATTCCGGCCATGAGATCGGGAACATCTCCGCCGTCGCATTCAACTTCATTGTGCAGGAACCGAGTGGAATCATCGATGTCGTGAGCGAAAGGTCGCGCGATTCGAGCCGACGCAGGTAGCGCAGCATTTCGGTCTCGGTATGATGGGTGTTGAAAACAGGATGGCTGAGGAAATCGGATTTTCGATTTTCGATTTTCGAATTTCGATTGGAGGACGATTTCAACTTTCCGCCGAAGAGCTCGCAGAGAGCGCGGATTTCGTCTTCGCCAGTCGTTTCGTCCAAAGAAATTCCGACGGCGCCTTCATCGAGTCGGCGCAGATTCATTCCGGCTTTAGCGGCACGCGCGATAACCTGATCGGGATCCTTCAGTTCGATCCGTAGGGTGTCGAAGAAATGTTCGTGCGCGACTTTGATGCCCGCGCTTTGCAACGAATCCGCCAATCGATTCGTTAGGTCATTCACTTGCTGCGCGATCGCGCGCAGGCCGCGCGGCCCATGATAAACGGCATACATCGACGCGATGATCGCTAGCAGCACCTGGGCGGTGCAGATGTTACTGGTCGCTTTGTCGCGCCGAATGTGTTGCTCGCGAGTTTGCATCGAGAGCCGGTAACCGGGACGGCCGGTCGCATCGTGGGAAACGCCGACCAGACGGCCAGCCATGTGGCGCTTGTAAGCGTCGCGGGTGGCGAAATAAGCGGCGTGCGGTCCGCCAAATCCTAGCGGCACGCCGAAACGTTGCGTGCTGCCGACCGCGACATCGGCGCCGAATTCGCCGGGCGGTTTCAGCAACGTCAGCGCGAGAATGTCTGCCGCGACAACGAGCAAGGCACCCGCGTCGTGTGCAGCTTTGCCGAACGATTCGTAATCGAAGATCGCGCCATCAGTCGCGGGATATTGGACGAGCGCGCCGAAGACCGTTTCGTCGAATTTGAAACTCAAGAAATCGCCGACGATGACTTTGATGCCGAGCGGCTTCGCCCGCGTCTGGACGATCTCAATTGTTTGCGGATGGCAATTGTTCGCCACGAAGAAAGTTGTTCGTTCACTTCCGACGGAGGCGCGACAAAGCGTCATCGCTTCCGCGGCAGCGGTGCCTTCATCCAGCAGTGACGCGTTCGCGATATCGAGCGCGGTCAGGTCGGTGATCATGGTCTGGAAATTGAGGAGCGCTTCGAGGCGTCCTTGCGCGATCTCCGCCTGGTAAGGTGTGTAGGCCGTATACCAACCTGGATTCTCGAGAATGTTCCGCTGGATGACCGGCGGAGTGATCGTGTCGGAATACCCGGCGCCGATGAATGAACGCGCGACGGTGTTTTTCGCCGCGAGCGATCGCAGTTCGGCCAGGGCTTCGCTTTCCGATTTCGCTGCGGGCAAATTCAGCGGGTGATCGAGCCGGATGTTTTTGGGAACCGTCGCGTCGATCAACTCGTCGAGATTTTCGAAACCAAGGTCGGCGAGCATCGCTGCGCGCGCGGCTTTGTTCGGGCCGATGTGCCGATGAGCGAATGACCCGACGCGATCCTTTTCGCGGGCAGGTCGTGTCGTCGCTGCGGACTTAGCAGCCGGCAATTCCGTTTCGGCGGTTGGCATCCGCCAAACTACGAAGTGCGTTTAGCCGTTCAAGCATCGAGTGTCTGGACGCCGCTTTCCCGCAAACGGGCGCGCAGTTCGGCAAGATGGGCATGGTTCCTCGTTTCGACGGTGCACTGCACATGAACTGCGGAAACATCGGAGCCGGCAAAGGCGCGATCGTGCACGACTTGTTTGATGCTCGCGCCGGCGGACGCGATTTTCGCAGCGAGATCCGCAAGACCGCCGGGCCGATCGCTGATGATCGCAGTGAAGCGAGCGAGCCGGCCATCGGCGACGAGACCGCGCTCGACGACGCGGCCCAACACATTGGGATCGATGTTGCCGCCGCAGAGAAGAAGCACGACGCGTTTGCCGGCGAGTTCCGGGAGCTGCCCGGAAAGACACGCGGCCAGTGGTGTGGCCGCCGCGCCCTCGACCACGCCTTTCTCGAGCTCAAGCATGCGCAGTACCGAAATCGCGATTTGTTCCTCGCTTACGACAATGATCCGATCGACAAGCGGCGCCGCCGTCGCGAATGCATTCGCGCCCACCTGCGCAATCGCGAGACCGTCCGCGAGCGTCGGCTGCATGTTAATGCGGACCGGTTTTCCCGCCTGGATTGCCGCGGAAAAACTGGCGACGTGGTCCGCTTCGACTGCAATCACTTTCGTTTGCGGCCGCAAACTTTTCACGGCCAGCGCGACGCCGGCGAGAAGTCCTCCGCCACCGACTGGAACAACAATCGCGTCGACGTCCGGCACTTGGTCGAGGATCTCCAAACCCATCGTGCCTTGACCGGCGATGATCGCCGGATCGTCATAGCCGTCGATGTAAGCGAGTCCGCGTTCCGCTGCGATGTCGTGCGCCTTTTCTTTCGCCTCGCTAAAATCCTTTCCATGCAAGACCACGTTCGCGCCGAGCTTTTCGCAATTTCCAATTTTGATCAGCGGCGCGTACTTCGGCATGACGACCGTCGCCGGAATGCCGAGCAATTTTCCCTGGTAAGCGAGGGCCTGCGCGTGATTGCCGGCCGACGCCGCGATGACGCCGCGCTGTTGCTGGTCCGGCGGCAATTGCGCGAGGGCGTTGCGCGCGCGCCGTTCCTTAAAACTGCCGGTGCGCTGCTCGTAATCGAGCTTGGTGAAGATCTTCATCCCGGTGAGCTCGCTCAACGGGATCGATTCCGGGCACGGCGAATAATAGACGGCGCCCTCGATGCGCTTTCGCGCGGCTTGAATGTCTTCGAGCGTCACCGGCGCAGTCACAACAGGTCACTTAAGACCTGTTAGACCTAGGCGTCGAGAGCCTGGCGAATTTTCGTGGCGAGCTGTTCGGGATCGAACGGCTTCGGGAGGAAAAACGTGTCGTTGTCGCGCCGATCGGCTGGCTGAAGCGACTCCTGCATATAACCGGAAATAAACACGACCTTCGTGCCGGGGCTCGTCTTGTTCATCCAATCGGCAAAATGGCGGCCGCTCATTTGTGGCATCACCACGTCTGTGAGCAGGAGATCGATCTTCTTGCCGTTGCGCCGACCGATTAATTGCTGGGCGTCGTCGCCATTCGCGGCTTCGAGCACTTCGTAACCAAGACTGCGCAGCACGCGTACCGACAAATGCCTCACACTGATGTCGTCCTCGAGCACGAGGATCGTTTCAGTGCCGGTCGCCAGTTTGTTTGCGCCCGGCTTTTTGTAAGACGGCGGCGGCGGCGCGGCCACCTTCGGGAGAAAAATTTTAACCGTGGTGCCTTTGCCCAGTTCGCTTTCGACACAAATATGGCCACCACTCTGCCGGACGATTCCGTAGCTGGTCGCCAGACCGAGTCCACTGCCGCCTTCATCTTTCGTAGTGAAGAACGGTTCAAACAAGTGCTGCTTCACTTCGTCGGTCATGCCGGTGCCATTATCGGTCACGCTGATCCGAACGTAGCTGCCGGCCGGAAGTGCTTCTTCCGTGCAATCGTGATCGTCCGACGGCTCGATCGTAACCGCCGCGGTTTCTAAAGCGAGACAGCCAACGCCCGGCATCGCGTCCCGCGCATTCACGACCAGGTTCAGGATAATCTGGGTGAGCTGACCGGGATCGACCTTTGTGTGCAATCCCTCCTTGCCGCCTTCGAAATTGCACTGCACGGAAATGTGTTCGCCAAGGAGACGAAGAACCGAGCGCTCGAGATTCGTCAGCAGCGCATTCACATCCACGATTGCCGGCGCGAGCGGATGTTTGCGACTGAACGCGAGCAGTTGCCCGGTCAATGCCGAAGCGCGCGCCGCGGCCCCGCGAATTTCGCGAATGTGTTCCGCGACCTCGCCTTTCATTTCCAGCTCATCGAGCAACAAATCGCTGTAGCCGAGAATCGTGGTGAGGAAATTGTTGAAGTCATGCGCCACACCGCCCGCGAGTTGCCCAAACGCCTCAAATTTTTGTGAACGGACGAGCTGGTCCTGGAGTTGTTTGCGCGCGGTAATGTTCATGAGCGAGCCGACGAATTGCGACGGCCGGCCTAACGAATCGCGAGTAATGCAGGCGCGCTCGAGAATATCGAGATACGACCCGTCGCTATGCCGTAACCGGTATTCTCCCGTCCAATGATCCGAATCGCCGGCTAGCGCTTCATGAATGGCTATGCCGGCGCGCGCGCGATCCTGGGGATGAAGTTGTTTCTGCCAGAAGCCAATCGTGCCGGTGGACGAGGAAGGCGAAAAGCCGAGGAGCGCTTCGAGGCCCTGGGGCCAGGAGAGATCGCCAGTGGCTACAGACCAAACCCGAACAGCATCATGCGTAGCTTGGGCAGCGAGCGCAAGATGTTGCGAGACTTCATTCGGGCGGCGCGCAGGGTCAGTAGGAATTTCATCGGATTGGTGGACCGTTGGTTGTGCGGCCCGGTATGTTTGAGCTCTTTCATCGGCCTGAATTTCGGTCGCAAATCGCATGATCAGGTCGTGGTGGAACCCGCATCTCCAAATAGCTAATTCCATGCCTCTGCATCTCGGCGGTTCGTAATGATCAAACCGTTTGCGCAGCGGCGTGCGAACCTCATGTTGTCGGCTCCGAGTTTACAGATTATGAGCGCTTCACCAGATTCACTAAAGCCACTGAAAAACCAGCAGGCGCTCGTCACGGGCGCGAGCTCCGGGATTGGCGAAGCCTGCGCGCTCGCACTGGGCACGGCTGGGGCAAATGTGGTCGTCAATTATCGATCGGACCCCGACGAAGCCGCCCGAGTTGTCGATCGAATCCAAGAAAACGGCAGCCGCGCGATCGCGATCCGCGCCGATGTCAGCCGCGAGGAGGAGGTTCGCGCGATGTTCGCTGAAATGCTGAAGCAATTCGGCACGATCGATATTCTCGTGAACAACGCGGGGCTGCAGCGGGACGCCGCGTTTCAGGAGATGACGCTCGAGCAATGGAATACCGTGATCTCCGTCAATCTCACCGGCCAGTTCCTTTGCGCGCGCGAAGCGGTCCGCGAATTTTTGCGGCGCGGCCTCGTGCCGGAAATTTCGTCCGCGGCGGGAAAGATCATCTGCATGAGCTCGGTGCATGAAATGATTCCGTGGGCCGGGCACGTGAACTACGCCGCGTCGAAGGGCGGCATCATGCAGCTCATGAAAAGCATGGCGCAGGAGTTGGCGCCGAAAAAAATCCGCGTGAACAGTATTGCGCCGGGCGCGATCAAGACGGCGATCAATCGCGCGGCATGGGAAACGCCGGCAGCGGAAGCAGAATTGTTAAAGTTAATTCCGGACGGACGCGTTGGATTGCCGGAGGACATTGCGCGGACTGCGGTGTGGCTCGCGTCCGACGCGTCGGATTACGTCACGGGGACGACACTCTTTGTCGATGGCGGGATGACGCTGTATCCCGGATTCAGTACCGGCGGTTAGTTGTCGACGGCGGCGGTCTTCATCACGGCCTGCGAATCGTGCTGGAGAAGTTTGCGCGTCGCGGCGGTGAGGAGCTGTTGTTCTTCGGGGAGGAGCTGCGCTTTGTTCGCGGCGGAGAGAAACGAATGGGCGCGTTCCATTTTGCCGTTCTCGACCAGCATCACAAAATAATAAGCGGCGATCGCGGGATGACGCAGCTGCGCTTCCTTCAACGTCTCCATTTCGCGGAGCGCCTCGCTGGTTTTACCTTCAGTAAACAACGCGAATGCGTAGGTGGACCGGAAGGCAGCGTTCGCCGGATTTTCGGAATGCAATCTCGTCGCGAGCCGGCGCGAAGCGCTGTCGCCATTGAGCAAAAGACCGAGACTTGCGCAATTATTTGCCGCCACGAGATCGGCTGGGTTTAGTTCGAGCGCGCGTTTGGCCACGCGCAGCAACCCGTGACTATTCTGTTTTGCTTTGTAAAGGCGTTGCAACGCCGTCAGCGCTTCCTTCGCGTTTTCGTTTCCATTCGCGATCAACCACCAGGCGTCTGCCGCTTCCTCCGCGTAATCCCAACCCTCCGCCAGTTGCGCGATCGCGGCGAGCCGCTCGGGCCGGCTCTTCGTCGCCTTCAACGCCGCGGCCCATGCCGTCTGCGATTCCATCGAAGCGCGATCGCCCGGCGTGAGATGATGAAGCGCGTGGCTCAGGACAGCGAATCGAAGAAATTCTTCCTCGCCCCAATTCTTTTCGTCCACCCAGGCGTGCAGAGCGTTCCAATCCTGGAGAAAGCTATAGGCTTCGGCAACCGCGAGAGGAACCGGCTGCACATTCAAGATTTCGCTGGGCAAACTGAGCGCCCAATCGCGGGCCGCCTGCGCCATCTCGTGGCGATTCATCCAGGTGATGAGCGCGGCGGCGGTTGCAGGCGATCGGGCCGCATTCGTTTTGGCATCGAGCAGGGCGTTCTGGTCGTGCGAGTTTTTGCGGTTTGCTTCGACGTAAATGAGTAGGTCCGAGAACGTCGCGCCTTTTTCCGCCCGCAATTGCGCCGCCCATTTTTCGGCGGCGCCTAACGACTTGTTCGCGAGCGCGTCCGCGGTGAGGGCGCGCAGCGCGTCGAGACGCAGGCTGTTTTGTTCGACGAACCCCGCAAGATCGGTGCGAGCTTTTTCGCGCGTTGCCGGTTCGGGCGAGGTGAGCCGGACCGTAGCGAGATTGAGCGCCACCTGCGGGTTGTTCGGATCGAGCTCGAGCGCGGCGGCAAATTCCGTTTCCGCAAGTGCGGCGTTTTTCTCGGCAATCGCGAGCGCGCCGTTGAGCTCATGATATTTCAAATTGGCGGGGCCCGGCGCAGGGACGGCATCGAGCGTTTTGCGGGCAAGATCCAATTGGCCGAAATGAATCGCGGCGTTAGCCAGCGCGATCCGGTTGGCCGCGTCGGAAGGGTCGAGCGCGACCACTTGTTCGCGCCACGAAAGCGCTTCGCGTTTGCCGACTAGCTCCGCCGTTTCCGCCATGATCCGGCAAGCCGCGATATTTTTTGGATCGAGTTGAAGAAGATGCCGGGCAACGAGCACCGCGCTCTGATAATCTTTTTGCCCGAAGAAATCCTGCGCCTGTTGCGCGAGATGGCGTTTCCGCCAGAGGCCGTACCCGCGGTACCCGGCGAGCGCCACCAGCGCGACGACAAAGCCAATCACGAACCGGCGCGCCCAGCGTTTGCAAAAATCACGCCGCTGCAGGGCGCGGACGTTGCCGAAGCAATCGTTACCTCCGGAATTTTGCACGGTGACGAAGAATCAAGACTGTGGCGACCAGGCACGAACCGACCGTACTCCAGCCCGGATTGATTTCCGGCACTGGGGTGAAAGTGATGTCGGAAAAGCCGACGTGCTGATAAGTGGGATCGGCCACGGTGCCGCTGCCGCTGCCATAAGTGAACGTGAACGATTTAATCGGCGTTGCGCCAAAACTAATGGTTACATTTCCGTTCCCCGAACCTGCTCCGGTGTCAGGAGTACTCACCGTTCCATTCACGACTTGAGTGAGGCCTGTGCCGGACAAGGTGTTGTTAGCGCTGGTCGTAATCGTCGGTGCGACCAGAGTCACTCCATCAATGGAAGTCGCGGTGATGCCGCGCAGTTGGTCCTGGTAATTGTTGCCGCTGGCGGCCGAGAAATCTATGTCGAAAAGGGTGAGGGAAATGTTCTGGACGCCGAGCGTGTATTGCGCGGAGAAATCGATGGTGACGACAACGGCCTGGCCCTGATTGGCGAAGTTGACCGCTAGACAGAGACTGTTCGGCGGGCTGGCGAGGCCGCCTTGAAAGTCGGGTGTAATCGCTGGCGTCATCGGATTTCCGGAGGCTAGTTCATTCGTGAGCTGCGACGTATTTCCCGAGACCGTCACGGTAATATCGTTACCCGGTTTCGAAGGATCGATATCGTAGGAATTGCTAAGCGTCCCGGCCGTCCACGAGACGGCGTCCCAATCCAACGTGACTGCGTGAGCCGTGGCAACGAGAAATGGCGCGATCATGGCCGATCGCAAAAAGCGATTAAGAAAAGACATAGGAGAGCCGGCCTCTTATTAGCACCCGTCGTGCCCCTAGCGGTTCGGCGTTGCCCTTTGCGTGCAGGCCGATGAATCTTTGGGAGATGTCGCGCTTTTCGCCCTGGCTTGTTCCGGGTCTGCTCTGGCTTTGGTTGTTCGCTCACTTGCGCGTGGAATGGACACTGAACCCGCAATACAACTATGGCTGGGGCGTTCCCTTCCTCGCCCTTCTGCTTTTTTATTTCCGTTGGCAACGCCGTCCTGCGCCCGACATCCGCGCGCGGAATAACGCGATGATTACCCTGAGCATGGCGTGCACGTTGGTGTTGCTCTTTCCCATTCGGGTCATCGAAGAAGCGAATCCGGATTGGCGATTGCTCAGCTGGGTCCTGGCGTTTTGCGCGATCGATTTCTCTCTGCTGTCGCTTGTCCGTGCAGGCGGCGCGCGATGGCTGAAGCATTTTGCGTTTCCGGTTTGTTTTCCGCTCACCGCGGTGCCGTGGCCGGTGCAGTTCGAAAACTTCGTCGTCCAGACGATGATGCGCGCGGTTGCCTACGTGGCAGTGGAAATCGCCGGCTGGTTCGGGGTAGGCGCCTATCAACTGGGGAACGTCATCCAATTGCGGAATGGATTCGTCGGCGTGGACGAAGCATGCAGCGGTGTGAAAACGCTCCAGGCTGGGATCATGGTCGCGCTCGTCCTGGGCGAGTTGCTTCATTTGCGATGGACGCGGCGGATCGCCCTGCTCGTGCTGGGATGCGGTTGGGTTTTCGTTTGCAACGTTTTTCGCGCAACCGCGCTCGTGTTGGTGGCGGCAAACAGCGGCTTGGACGCGCTCGGTCGCTGGCATGATGTAATCGGCACGGCGGCGTTGCTCTGCGGGATGGTGGGAATGCTCGGTTTGGCGTGGCTTTGGAAGAGCGAACCGCAAGCCGCGCCTCTATCATCCGGCCCTGCGCGAATTTTTTCGGCGCAGTGGGGCGCGCTCGCCTGGCTCGTGTTCATCTTTGCCGGCACCGAGATTTGGTACCGCAATCATGAGCGCAATCTGATCGAGCGTCCCGCGTGGGACGTCACGTGGCCCGCCCAAAACGAAACCGTCACCTCGCTACCTATTCCCGAATCGACGCGAGTGATTCTTCACTATGACGATGCGAAAAGCGCCGCGTGGGAAGAGCCGCGCGGGTTGCGCTGGTGGAGTTTTTTTGGTCATTGGAAACCGGAGCGCGCCGCTCTTCAATTGGTCCGGAGTCATTCCCCGGAAATCTGTCTGCCGGCGATCGGCCGCACGTTCCGCGGAACGCGGTCGGACGCGAAAGTGCAGACCGAAGCCGTCTCACTGGATTTTCGTTCTTACGAATTCGAGCAAAACGACCGGCCGCTTTTTGTTTTTGTCTGCATCCAGGAAGACAAACGTGTCGCGTCGGGTCCGGCGGATACGGGCGAATGGAATATCGCGGGGCGATTGAAAGCGGCGCTCGACGGGAAACGCAATCTCGGTCAGCGATTACTTGAGATCGCGGTGCTGGGCCTCGACGATTTCGAACAGGCGAGGGAAGCGCTATCGCGGATGGTCCCGCAAATCCTGCGGGTCGAAAAAACTACTCGCTGACCAGCGGCAATACCGGCGGTTGCACGACAAGCGGCGGACTCATCAGGCCTACCGAATTGTCTGCATAGATGTCCGGCGTTTCGATCGTGCTCAACATCGAAAGCGGCATCTCCCCGAACGCGCTAACTTCGGCGACCTCGAAACTGTGTGGCGCCGAATTGTCCGCGGGCGTCCAGCGGAGCGCGACGTAACGGGCACCTTGCGGATCGAAATCCAGCGCAGCTTTGCCGTCACCGTCGGTATCCGTGGCCGAGGCGATCGATTTCGCGTCCCTCAATTCTCCCGGATCGGTTCCGAGATCCTGCAACAGAAAAACATCGAGCCTGCCCTTCGCCATTTTGTAAACCGCGCTCACGCGATGCAGCCGTTCGCGGTCCGCCAATTCCACGATGACCGTCGGATGTGGATCGGCCTGCGCGAATTCGAACGCCGTGATGACGTCGTCGTCGATCATGCGGTTCGCGAATTCCTCCGGACCCGAGCTGATGTAAACGATGCGAGCGCGCGCGTAGAGATTGGCGAAGTTGAAATTGAGCATGTCCTCGAGCCGGCGAGTGGCCGCAGTGTTCGTGACGCGGATCGTGCCACGCTGCCGGGCCGCAAATTTCTGAAGCGATTGCGCGCCGTAGAGACCGACGGCCGCGATGCTTCCTGACTTCGTGACGTGGAACGTCAGACGCACGTAACGCGCTTCCGTTCCAGCGAGGGAAAGATCGAAGAGCCGTTTCCCGGCGAACGACGTGACGCCGTTGACCTCGATCCATTTCCGGCTATTCGCCGGCAAGCGATAGTTCGACACTGCGATCGTCATTTCGCCCTCGGCGGCCGCGTTTTCATTCACAAAGGTGAAGCGATCGAGCGTGGAAATTCTCGGGAACGAAACGACGAACGTCGTGTCGCCTTCGGCCAGCGGATAATTCAGGGTATCGTCGTCGAACAAGAGCTCGTTGGCGCTCGAGCTTTTGTTTGTCACGACCACCGCGCGTCCATCCGGTCCGATCAAATCGATCGTCGCGCCGCAATTCATCCGCGCGAGATTTTTCGCCGGATTGCTCGTATCGTAGAGATCCGCTTTTTGCTCGATCGTGCTTTCGCCCGCAAAGGCGGAATTCATCACGACCAGGAGAGACATGGCAGTTGCGATCCGACAAAGCCTCAACACTCGGGGAGAGAAATTCCAAGTCATACTCGTTCTGTCCAAAAGCTAAGAATGCGCCAACTTTTCTAGTTTTTTGAGAGCGAACCTCTAAACATTTGCCTGTTACAGCCTTGCGAGCGCCGGATCGGACTTTTCCCGATACGGGACAATTGGGCGTTTTTTCCTTGCTGTGCGGGCGATCTGAATGAAGAATCGACCTCACATCGCCTAACCTTGAAACTACAGATTTTGAATCCGAAACGGGCGCGCGCCGGGTTTGCGCGAGCTAACAAATTGAGCGCAGGATGCGCTTAAACGCTTTGGTATCACATCTGCTAATCAACCGGACCGACACCCACATGAGTCACGCAAATTCTCCTTCGCCCTTCGCCGGCAGACTCGCCATCGTTCTTTTGCTTCCGCTGCTTTGCGCAGGTGGAATCGTTCGCGCCCAGGATGCTGTTCGGCCCTCCCTCGCGGGTGAAGCAGCTGCCGAGGCGCGTCGTCAATCGATCGACAAGATCCCCTACAATTTGGAAATCGGCCCGATTAAGTTCCGCTTCAGCGCCACGATGGGGATCGAGTACAACGACAATGTCAACCTCGCGGAAGACGGCTCGTTTACTTTCCCCAGCCCGACCGGGCCAATCACGATCACGACTTCGCCACAGGAAGACGTCATTCTGCGCCCGCAGATCAACCTGAACGCCCTCTGGCCGATCACCCAGCTCAATACGCTGCGGTTCGATATCGGTATCGGCCACTCTTTCTACCTCGATCATTCCAATTACGATACGAACTCGATTCTGATCTCACCCGGATCGCAGCTCGCGTTCGATATTTTCGTCGGCGATTTCCGGATCAATCTTCACGACCGGTTCTCGCTCCAACAGGACCCGATCGCTGAGATCGGTCTCAGTAACGTGGCTGATTATGGCCGCTTCGAAAACACGGCCGGCGTGTCCGTCCTGTGGGATTTGAATCAGGCGGTCGTCACGCTCGGGTACGATCACTACAACTTTGTCGCGACCAATGACGTGTTCGACTATCTCAATCGCAACGCCGACATTTTCTCCGGCTCGATCGGATTCACGCCCACCTCCACCATGACCGTGGGCGTCGAGGGCAACGTGGTCGATACCTACTACGACGAGAATATTCTGAATGATTCCGTGAGCTACAGCGCAGGTCTCTTCCTCGAAACGCAACTGACGAGTTATCTGAAATTTCGCGTGGCAGGCGGCTATCAGAATATCGATTTCGACAACACCGGCGTCGTCAACGACGCGCATGACGTCGACGATTACTACGCGAACCTGCTCATCTCTCACCGCGTTAACTCCGTTTTCAGCCACAACCTCGCGATTGGCCATGAGTCTCAGCTCGGGGTAAATTCGAATTACGTGAAACTGAATTACGTCCGCCATACCGCGAACTGGAACATTTTCTATCACACCCTGTTCACGACCGAGCTGTTCTATGAGAAGGCGGATGATTCCGGCGGACAGGGCATTCTTTTCCTGCCGATTCCCGGCGTGCCGAACATCAATCCGTTTGTCGCCGAACACATTCATCGTTACGGCGGCGCGCTCAGCCTCGGTTACCAGCTCACCCCGCACGTCACGCTCGGATTTCGTTATCAATACACTCAAAAGGATTCGGACCAGCCGCTCCGCGATTATCGGCAGAATCGTGTTTCGGTTGACGGCACTTACAGCTTCTAACGAGGACTCGCTTGCAACTGCATGAAAACCTGGACCTTCACCGTTGTCGCCATCGCCTGCCTCATTGGGCCGGTCGCGTTGCGGGCGCAGGATTCCAGTCCCATGCCGACAATTCCGAAAGCGACCACGGTCGATCCGCCGACCACCAGCACGGTGATGCGGACCAACTCGATGACCGTGCTCGACGACAAGAAGCGGCTCGGTTCTAACGACTACGTCAGCTTCCGCGTTGTCGAAGATCGCGACAACGACTCGCAGCATCTTCGGGTTAATGATAACGGCGAGCTCGAAGTTCCCTACATCGGTCTCGTCCCGGCTTCAGGTCGCACCTGCAAAGAGCTCGCTTATTCGGTCAAGAGTCTGCTCGAGCGCGAATATTACTATCACGCCACGGTGATTATCGCCGTCGATCGCGTGAGTGAAAAATCGCGTGGTAAAGTTTACGTTTACGGAAACGTCAAAGGCCAGGGACCGCAGGAGATTCCAGCCGACGAAACCTACACGGTGAGCAAAGCAATTATTCGCGCCGGCGGTTTCGGCGATTTCGCTAACAAGCGCAAAGTGCGGGTCACGCGCAAGGATGGGAAGAATTTCATCGTCGATTTGAAGCGGGTCATTGAAGAGGGGCACACCGACGAAGATGTTGTGCTCGAGCCCGACGACCAGATCCAGGTGCCGCAGCGGGCGATCAATTTCTAAATCATGCACGCGCCCGCGCCCGTTACGACCGATCGCCCCGCATCTGCTCCGTGGAGCACTGCGTTCATCACGCGGCTCCATCGTTATAAGGCACTTCTCCAACGCCGCTGGTGGATCCCGGTCCTGACAATCTGCCTCGGGCTCTTTGTTCAAGCCTGGCTGATTTATCAGACGCCGCCCTCCTTCCAATCGATCAGCAAAATGATGCTGGCCGGCAAACTCAACATCAGCCAGAGCGCCGTCTACAGCGAGGACAGTGTTAATTTCTACGGCACCCAGATTCAATTGATGCAGAGCCAAGAAGTGCGCCACAGCGCCGAGCAGTTGATTCGCTCGACTCATCCGGAAATGCAGCCCGTGCAGGTTGAGATCTCCGTCATGCAAAAACCGCGCACGTCGATATTCGACCTGATCGCGATCGGCAGCACGCCGGATTACACGCAGGCCTACCTCAATGCCGTGATGCAAAAGTATCTCGATTTCAAAAAGGGCATGCGCGAGAACCAGGGTTCGACGGTTACGACCGCCATCACCGAACAGCTCATCCAAGTCGAGAAAGATTTGCGCGGCGCGGAGGATGAAATGATCGAGTTCCAGAAGCAGAACAACATCGGCTTTATCCAGGAGGAAGGGAACAGCGCGGCGGCTTATCTGGTGCGGTTGAACCAGCAATACGCGCAGCTCAAGACCGAATACGATTTGCTGAGTCTCCTTGATCTCGACCAGAACCTCGACCGCGCCCAGGGAAAAACTGAAACTGCCACCGCCAATGGGCAAACGGATGACAAGACGGCCGGAATGGCGTTCTCCGACGTTGGGCCCGAAGCCGATTACCTCAAGGCGAAGCAGGCGCTCCAGTTGCTCAAGGCCGAACGCGAGACGCTTTCAAAAGATCTGCGGCCCAAACATCCGAAGATCATCAAGCTCAATGACGAGATCACGAAGCAGGAAAAATTGATCGAGCTTTATCGACAGGACACGGTCGAGAAACTCGATACGCGCCGGAAATCCATCGGCAAACAGATGGAAAACTTGCAGTCCAATATCAAGGAGTGGGACGCCAAGGCACTCGATTTGGCGCAGCGCCTCGCGCAATTCAATCGTATCAAGGGAAAAGCCGAGCGGCTAAAGACTCTTTACGATCGCCTCACGAACAATCTCAAGGACGTCAACGTTTCCCAGAGCGTGGATAGCGGCGACCAGGTCTCGATCATGGAAATGGCCAGCGCGCCGGTCTCGGTGCGTCCCGGTTTGCTGAAGAGTTTGCTCATCGGTCTTGGCGCGGGCGCGCTTGCCGGCATCGCAATTCTGCTGCTCCTCGATCGGATCGACGACCGGATGGCGTCGTTCGGCGAATTCCAGCATCATTTCTCCGAGAACGTTCTCGGCCAGATTCCCAAAGAGAAAACCAAGGGCCGCGTGACGTTGTTGCAACCAGACGACGCGCGCCACGTTTTTGCGGAATCGTACCGCAACGTTCGCTCTTCAATTTTCTTCATGCCGTATGAAGGCCCGCGGCCGAAGACGATGCTCATTACCAGCTCGGTGCCGAACGAAGGCAAATCGACGATCTCGTCGAACCTCGCGATCACAATGGCCCTCTCCGGCGCGCGCACCCTTTTGATTGACGGCGATCTGCGCCGCGGCGCGCTTCGCGAAGCCTTCGGTGTCTCGTCAAAGATTGGGTTCTCGGAAGTTCTGAAACAGGAAGTGAACTGGCAGGAAGTCGTCGTTCCCACCGCCTATGCGAACCTCTTTCTTTTGCCCCGCGGCAAGACCCTCGGCCAGCCGAGCGAACATCTTCTCCGCGATTCCACGGACACGCTGATCGCGGACATGTACAATCACTACGATTACATCATCATCGATAGCTCGCCGGTCCTGGCTGCGGATGATTCCACCAGTCTCGCGCCGAAGATCGACGCCACCCTGTTCGTAGTGCGGCTCTCCTACACCTCCGCCCGTCTCGTCCGCAAATCGCTCGAGCTTCTTTACAATCGCCAGGTCAACGTGCCCGGCGTCATTCTGAATTACGTCGATACCTCGCTGCCGGAATATTATTACTACCAGTATTCGGAGTACTACAACACGCCGATGGCCGTGGAAGAACACGACGACGTTGCCGCCGCGAATCGGCATCATCAACCGAGACAGATTCAGTCTTCCTAGCGCGCGGTCCGAATCGCGGACCGTGATCTCGGCCGGTCCGGCGTCGCGCGAAATCTCCCGATGAGTTTCTTCGGCCCGATTTCGCCGCCGGTTTTGAACGAGGCTTCCACGCCGATCATTCGGCGGGCGCTCCATCGCGCGCGCGTCGTCGGACATTTCGCGCTCGTCCAGAGCGCCGTGCAGGTCATCGGTTTTGTCAGCGGCATCCTTCTCATTCGCCACCTCGATCAACGCGAATACGCCTATTTCACGATCGCGAACACGATGCAGGGAACCCTGAACCTTCTCGCGGACATCGGCATCAGCATCGGGCTCGTTTCCATTGGCGGACGTGTCTGGCACGACCGTCACCGGTTCGGGCAGCTGGTGAACACGGCGCTCGGGTTACGGCGCAAACTCGGGTTCGTCGCCGTGATCGTGGTCGTGCCGATCCTCTATTACCTGCTTGTCAAAAACGAGGCGTCGACGAATTACACGGCACTTCTGATCGTCGCCGTCCTGGTGGGCCTCGGCGTCCAGCTTTCTAATGGCGTCCTCAGCGTCGTGCCGCGACTGCAATCGGCCGTGGGAAAAATTCAGACGATTGATCTTACCGGGGCAGTCGCGCGTCTGCTCGCGATCGTCGCCTTGATGTATCTGTTTCTGAATGGCGCCGTGGCAATCGCCATCGGCTCGGCCACATTGTTGCTCCAGTACTGGATGCTGCGTCGTTACGTTGCCGGCGTCATCGATCTCAACGCGCCCGAGAATGCAGAGGATCGCAGCGCAATGGTCGGTTTCATTCGGAGCCAGGCCGCGAATGCAATCTTCTTTTGTCTTCAGGGGCAGATCACGGTTTTCCTCATCAGCATTTTTGGACGGCAGGTGAGCGCGATCGCGGAAGTAGGCGCACTGAGCCGGCTGGCCATGATCTTCGCCGTCTTGAGTAATCTCCTCGCGAACGTTCTCGCACCCGCGTTCGCGCGTTGCCAGGAGGCAACGACACTCCGCTGGCGATATGCGGCGATTATTGGCGCGGTCACTGGATTCAGTCTCGCCGTCGTCGTTGCCGCAATATTTTTTCCGCAACAATTCCTCTTCGTTCTCGGAAACAAATACGCGCACCTCGATCGCGAGTTGTTGTTGATGGTCGGCGGCGCGGTCATTATGGCAATGGCGAGCACGCTTTGGTCGCTGAACGCTGCCAAAGCCTGGATCTCCGGCTCCTGGCTTTACATTCCGCTTACCGTCGCGACTCAGCTCTCGTTGATTCCCTTCACCGATTTTTCCAGCGTCCGCGGCGTCCTCACCTTCAACCTTATCTCCGCGATCCCGAGTCTTCTTCTGAATCTCGTCCTGAGTTATCGCGGGTTCCGGCGCTGGCCGCCGACCACTGGCTGATTCATGCCGAATTACGGATATCATCTCGCTCGCGCGAAAGGCCGGGCCGTCCGCGGGTTGTATCGCGCTTCTCTTCGCGCTCTGTCGCGGATCGAGCCGCCGCGCGCATTTCCGCTCGAAGTTTTTGCCTACTCGGGCGAGGCCGCCTTGCCGGAACAAGTCGCCTCCATCCGCTCCTTTCTCTCCCATGTCGGACGGCCAGTGATGTTCAATGTCGTTTCCGACGGCAGTTATTCGGAATCGAGTAAGCGGCTCATTCAAGAGATCGATCCGTGCGTCTCCATCCGCGAAGCAACCGACTGGGTGCCCAAAGATCTTCCTGAAAATATTTATCCGTATCTGAAAAATCATCCGACGGGGCGGCAGCTCGCCCTCATCATGTCGTTGCCGCTAAAAGCGCCGGCGCTCTACCTCGATTCCGATATTCTATTTTTCGCCGGCGCCGATGATCTGCACGCCCACCCCGAAAGGCGCGACGTTCCCGCGCTTTATCTGGCCGACTGCCGTTTCTCCGGCGATGAGCGCCTGTTGCGCGGCCCTGACGAAGCAAACGATCCGGTCAATACCGGTTTCCTTCTTCTCTTTCAAAAACTCGATTGGTCCTTGAGCGTGCAGCGTTTTCTCGAAATGAAAGGCGAACCGAATTTCTTCACGAACCAGACGATGACTCATCTGACCATGCACGCGAATCGCGCCGCGCCTTTCGACGCGAGGAAGTACGTGCTCCAGCTCGACGACCAATTTGTTTATCCCGATCGCTACGCCAAACCCACGATCGCGCTCCGCCATTACGTGAGCCCAGTCCGGCACAAATTCTGGACGAGCCTCTTTACCTGAATGGACAGGCCGCTGCGCATTCTTGCCGTCGTCAATGTGCCGTGGGACCCGCGGCTCGGCGCGGCTCGCGTTTGGATCGAGCTCGCCGAGGAATGGTGCAAGGCCGGGCATCACGTCGAGAAGTTTTGCCTCACGGATGCATTTCCGGAACCGGCTGCTTCTCCCGCGCACGCCGCGCTTCGGCTGCTCGGATTTCCCCAGCGGGCCGCGAAGTTTATTCGGGAGAATGCCGAACGCTTCGATGTGATCGACGCGCTCATCGGCACGCTGCCGTTCTCCAAGAAGTCGTTAGGCTTCCGCGGCCTGCTCGTGGCTCGTTCCGTTGGCCTGTATCGTCTCTACGAAAAATTCGAGCGCATGGCCGCACAAAAGTGGACGCCGGCGTCGAAAGGAAAACTCCTTGGCCGCCCGTTCTATTGGTTTTTCAATCAGCGCGGCCGCGCTTCATCCGACACATCGGTCTTCAATTGCGATCTGCTGAACCTGCCAAACTCGGATGAGCTGGCCTGCGTTCGGGACGAAATGAAGTTGAATAAGCCGGCGATCGTCCAGCCCTACGGTCTTCGTCCCGAGCGTGCCCGCGCTTTGAGCGAGGCCGCGGCTCCAGCGGAAACGCGCGCGCAAAAAAAGAAAATCGTCTTCATCGGAATGTGGAGTCCGCGCAAAGGCGCCAAGGACTGGGGCGCAATCATTCGCGAAGTTCGAAAGGGGGTGCCCGCCGCCAAATTTCTTTTTCTCGGGACCATGATCGCGAACGAAAGCGTTTGGCGCGACCTCGAGATGACACCCGACGATTCGATCGAGATCGTTCCGCAATTCGACCCCGATCAGCTACCGCAACTCGTCTCCGATTGCACCGTGGGCGCGTTTCCAAGTTACGTGGAAGGATTCGGTATGGCCGTCGTTGAACAGCTCGCCGCCGGACTTCCCACTGTGGCTTATGATGCGCCCGGGCCCCGCGATATTTTGCGCGGCGAACTCGAGCCTTTGTTGGTTCCGGCCGGAAACGTCGCCGGATTTTCCGAAGTTCTATCGCGTCTGCTCTCAGACGATGTCCAACGTTATCAACTGCTGAGCCGGCAAAGTCTCGACGCCGCGGCAAAATTTTCCTGGCCCGAAATCGCGCGCGACACCGCGACCGAATACCGGAGGCATTTGTCCGATGGCAACGCGTGACACGGTTCTGCAAATTGTTCCGCATTTGCCCGGCACTTTTGACGGCGTGGGCGATTACGCCTTGAATCTTGCCCGCGCGCTGTCCGTCGAGCACGGCATCGCCACGACATTTCTGGTCGCGGGAAAAACATCTGCAAGTTCGAAGGACGGATACAAGGTCGTTTCAGGCTTGGATAAAGTTGGCGCGGCCGAACTGGCTCGGACTCACGAGCACGTCATTCTGCACTACGCGAATTATGGCTATCAGCCGCGCGGCGTTCCGTTCGCGTTGCGACGATTCGTCAAGCGATTGCGACCACAACTGCGCGGCCGATGGGTGACTATGTTCCATGAGCTTTATGCTTCCGGCGGGCCCACAGGGAGCGCCTTCTGGCTGCGGCCTTTTCAAATCAGGATTGCGCACGATCTCATTGATGCTTCGAGTTGTTGTGTGGTCAGCAATGCGCCCATCGAGCAGGCTATTCACGCCTACGATTTTCGGAAGGCGGTCCGCACAATTCCCGTCATGTCGAATTTTGGCGAACCAGAGCTGATCGATTTCGCCGCGGCCTCCCCAAAACGCTGGGTTATCTGTGGCGGGACCGCGCTAGTCTCGCGATCGCTTCGCCAGTTCGAACAACTTCTTCCGCTGGTTCCAACTAATTTCGCGCCCGAACATTTGGACGTGGTCGGCGGACGGCCGGATCCACTCATCGTCGCGGTAATCGACCGCTTGAAGCGTGGCCGTTCCGTCCATCACTACCCCGAAGTGAACGTGGATCTCGCTTCCGAAGTTCTGCGCCAATCTTCTTTCGGCTGGCTCGATTATTTCGGGGACGGGAAAGTCTGGCCGGGGATGGTTCTGAAATCGGGCGCGTTGGCCGCTCTTTGCGCGCACGGCGTCATCCCTATCGTCTCTCATCGCGAAGAATCGATCGCCGTGGATGGCGACGCGGTGCCGGGGCCATTTTACCTGAAGCCCAATGCGATTCGCTTCCCGCCGCCGGAAGAAGTGCCCGCGCTCCGACGGCGTTGCTTCAAGTGGTATCACGCGCATGCCGATTCGCGGCAGACGGCGCGCATTTACGCGGAGGCGTTGCGATGATGCACTTCTCCGATCTCACGCTGGCCACGACGACGCACAATAATTACCAGATGCTGGCCAGCATGCTTGCCTCCTTCGACGCGAATCTCGGCACCGTCGACAAGGTCGTGATCGTCGACGACGGCTCGCGGCGGCCGTGTGCCCTTCCGCCAGTCAGCAGCGGCGTGCGTTTAATCCGCAACGAACAGCCGCACGGTTTCTGCCAGGCGTCCGATATGGCGTTGCGCGCTGTGCGAACCAGGTACGCGTTGCTCGTCGACGCCGATGTTCTCTTCGAACCGGGCGATTTCGCCGGCGGTTATCGGGAATTTCAAAATGGAAACTGGGCCTGGGTGAATTTTCGCCAAAAAAATTTCCAGGGCGTCGAGCAATCGAGCTACGAACAACCGCTCATGCCGCCCTGGATTTTCGCCGCGGGAAACCAGGCGTTGAAATGGTGGGAAAAATTTCAGCGTCCTCCGGCCGCTTCGCCCGGCTCGAGAATTGTTGAGGTTGAAGCGGCCCACTCCAGTTGCACGCTGGTGAACATGGAAGCGTTTCGCGAGGCCGATGGATTCGACCACTGGTATTGGCAATGTCAGTCCGACATCGATTTGAGCCTGCGTCTGCGCAAAGCCGGCTGGCGCGTTGGCGTCGATCTCGGTTACAGCGTGAAACACGAAGGCGCCGGTGGAAAAACCGGCGGCGCGCCGCGAGTGCTCGATCTTTACCGGTCTCGCCTTCATCTCTACGAAAATTTTTATCCGGCTTCGCGATTTTATCTGCGGCCGCTTCTATTCGTTAGGCACCTGTTCGAGCTGGCCTGGTTCGCGTTGGTTGCTCTGTTCAAAAACGAGCCGAGACTGCCGGTGCGGATCGAAATGGTGAAAGGAGTTCTGAAAGGTTATCGCTGAATCCAATCCGGCTTCCGCCAATGCCAGCCTTGAAGATCAATTGCAGCGCCTCGTCGCCGAACTCAACGGCGCTGCCGGGCCCGGCACCGAAATTCCCGCCTGGATACTTCCGCCCCGCAGCTGCGAATTTCTCGAAAAGGTAGCCGCGCTTCTTCCGGCCGGAAGCACCGCGTTCGAGTTTGGCTCAGGGCATTCGACGCACTCGCTCCGACGCGCTTCTGCTGGCGCCGCGAGCATCGAAGACTCCGCCGATTACCTCACGCGAACGGAGAGGCTCGAGAACGGCATCGCAAAACGCGACTCGGATTTTTCCGGCGTGGTGCCGCTGACGCGATGCTGGAATCGTCTCCGGCCGATTCAATCCTTTAACGTTCTTGCGCAACGCGAATCGCTTCTGCGTTTGCAGCAGGCCAAACTGATCCTGGTCGACAGCCCACCGAATCCGGCAAAGCGAGAGCACGCTCTTTTTCTCGCGATGGATCAGGCGCCGATCGGCGCGGTCATCATTCTCGACGATCTCGAAGTTGGAGCCACGGCGCGATTCGCTCATCGCCTCGCGCGCCAGAACGCGGACTGTTTCCGTTTCTGGCTGCTCGAGATCGATCATAAACTCGGCGTTTTCCTAAAACTTCGCGCGGGCCGAATGCGCTCGCGTCCTTCCTTCCGGGAATTCGTCGGCGCCTGGCTTCGGGCATGAAAATTCTCCTCGGCTCGCACCATTTTTTTCCGAGCACCGGCGGCATCGAAACCGTTACGAAGTTACTTGCGCGCGAGTTTGTCGCGCGCGGACATGAAGTGCGCGTCGTGACTCGGACGCCGGGCAACGGCGATTTCTCATTCGCGGTCATTCGCCGGCCGGGATTGTTCGAGTTGATCCGGCAGGTGCGCTGGTGCGACGTTTTTCTCCAGAACAATATTTCGCTGCGAACGTTCTGGCCGTTGCTCTTGGTTCGCCGTCCGCTTTTCATCACGCACCAAACCTGGATTACGAACCCCGACGGCAGCACCGGCTGGCTGCATTGGTTGAAACGCTGCGTGGTTTGTCGGGCGACGTCATTCGCTATCAGCGGCGCGATCGGGGAATCACTCCCAGTTCCTTCAATTCGCGTCGGCAATCCGTACGATGACCAGGTCTTTAAGGATTCGCCGACCGCATTTAAAAAGCGGGAATTGATTTTCGTCGGGCGATTGGTTTCCGATAAAGGCGCCAGTTTGTTGCTCGATGCGTTAAAGCTGATGACGGGGAAGCCGCGACTGACGATCGTGGGTGACGGCCCGGAGCGCGCGGCGCTCGAGAAACAAACCGCCGATTCAGAATTGCAGGCGCAAGTTGAATTCGCCGGCTCGCGTCACGGCGAGCAATTGGCGGATGCGCTCCGCCAACACGAAATTCTGGTGGTGCCGTCGCTCTGGCAGGAGCCGTTTGGAATCGTGGCTCTCGAAGGGATCGCGTGTGGTTGCGTGGTGATCGGTTCGGCCGGCGGCGGTTTGGCAGAAGCGATCGGCTCGTGCGGCGTGACGTTTCCAAACGGAGACGCGCGTGCACTCGCTGACGCCATCACCCGACTCCTTGATGATCCTGCGGAACGCGATCGGCTTCGCCAAAATGCGCCCGGTCATCTCGCGCGTTTCACACCGCGAGCAGTCGCGGCTGTTTATTTGGAAACGATGACGAAAGCGCGCCGATGATTCTGCTCGTCCATCCTTTTGGTAATGCCAACGTCCGCGCTGTCCTCGCCGCCCTCGATCGTTCCGATCGCCTGGCAACATTTGTGACGACCCTCGGCTGGTCGAACACCTCCCCGATCCTGCAAGTGCTGCCTGAAAAGCTGCGCGCCGAAATGATGCGGCGTGGATACGATTTGCCGCACTATAAGATTCGGACGCATCCGGCGCGCGAGATCGTGCGCCAGCTCGCGGTAAAGCTCGGATTGGGCTGGCTGACGAAACACGAAACGGGATGGGCGAGTATCGACCGCGTTTGGACGGAACTGGATCGTGTCGCTGCGCGTTACCTCGAAGAGAATCACGAGCGGCTAAAGATTCGCGGCGTGTATGCCTACGAAGATTGCGCCGCGCGCTCATTCCAGCGAGCGCGGGAGCTTGGCCTGCGTCGTATTTACGATTTGCCAATCGCCTACTGGGAAACCGCGCAGCGACTCCTGCGCGGTGAAGCCGAACGTTATCCTGATTGGGAACCAACCCTCGGCGGCACGCGCGACTCCGAAGCGAAACTTGCGCGCAAAACTCGCGAACTGGAGCTGGCGGACATCGTTATTTGTCCGAGCGCTTTTGTCCTCGACTCGCTGCCGGAAAAAGCGCGCCGCGAAAAACGCTGCGTCGTCGCTCCATTTGGATCGCCTCCGCAGGCGACGCATCCGCCCGACAACATTAATTCGCCGCTGCGCTTCCTCTTCGCCGGCGCGCTCTCGCAACGAAAAGGTCTCGCCGATCTTTTCGCCGCCATGAAAATGGTGAAAACCACCGGCGCAGAATTGGTCGTGATGGGTTCTCTGATTTTGCCAATGCAGTTCTACCGAAACCAGTTCGCGGAATTCACCTACGAACCGCCCCGGCCGCACGACGCCGTATTGCGTCTCATGGCTTCCTGCGACGTCCTGGTGTTGCCGTCGATCGTGGAGGGCCGTGCTCTTGTTCAACAGGAAGCAATGGCCTGCGGACTTCCATTGATTGCCACCCGAAACGCCGGCGGCGAAGACTTGATTGCTGAAGGCGAAACCGGATTTCTTGTTCCACCCGGCGCTCCCGAAGCGCTTGCGGAAGAGATCGAATGGTTTCTCCAAAACAGGGACAAATTGCCGGGGATGCGCGAGGCTGCGCGCGCGAAAGCTGCTAAATTGACCTGGGCCGCCTATGGCGACCAAATTCTCCATGCAATCGCCGAATAAGCCGCGGGCCCTCACCCATCTCAAATGGGCGATCTGGGTTTATTTTTTCCTCCTGATTTTCGAGGGCGTATTTCGCAAATGGATACTCCCTCAATTTTCCGACGTGCTCCTCGTCGTCCGCGATCCGGTGGTGCTCGTGATTTACATGCTCGCGATCAAGGCGCGCTTGTTTCCGCGTAACAACTGGATCCTGTCGCTGGTCATCATCGCAATAGTTTCCTGGCTCGTCTCCCTGGTCGTGCTCGAACCGTATCTGTCCGTGAAACCGCTCTTTCTCGTCACCGCGTTCGGTTTTCGCTGCAATTATCTCCACCTCCCGCTCATCTTCGTCCTGGCCCGCGGCCTCGACGAGGAAGACGTCAAGAAATTGGGGTGGTGGGTGTTGATCGGGCTGCTGCCGATGTGTCTCCTGCTCGCAGTCCAGTTCAATTCCGATCCCGAATCGTTCATCAATCGCACCGCCGGGCTCGGCGAAACCCAGCAGATCACTGCCGGCGCCGGCAAAATCCGGCCGCCCGGAACGTTCTCGTTTGTTTCGGGCGTCATTTTTTACGCGGCAATGGCCGCCGCGTATCTGCTCTACGGTGCGTTGACCCGCGGCGCTTACCGAAACTGGCTGCTCTTCGCCGCCGGGTTCGCGCTGGTCGTTACTATCGGCGTTTCCGGGAGCCGCTCCGTGCTGCTTGCCGTGTTGCTCGTGGTCTCTTCACTAATCGCGGTCCTGATCTTTCGGCCGACTGCGGTGAACCAGTTCGGGCGAAATTTGCTTATCATGGTGGTCCTTCTTTTCCTTGCGGTGCGGCTGCCGATCTTCAACCAGGGCGTTAAAGTCTTGTCGGATCGTTTTACGACCGTCGCCGAAGCGGAGGAGACGAGCATCGCCGGCGGCTTAATTGCTCGGACCTTCGCCCCTTTCACAGAGGGAATTCTGCTTTGGTGCTATCAACCGCCCATGGGCGCTCCGTGGTGGGGCCTGGGTCTTGGTATTGGCACCAATGGCGGCGCGAAATTCTTGACCGGCCGCTCTCTGTTTCTTCTGACTGAAGGCGAATGGGGGCGCATCGTTCTGGAGAGCGGAAAAATTCTCGGAGGCGCTTATTTGATCTGGCGAACGATGCTGACTTTCAGCATTGGCCTTTTCAGTGTGCGCCAACTTAAAACCGGGCGACTGCTTCCCATTCTGCTTTATGCCGCCGGGTTTCTTTCCCTGCTCAATGGACAATTTGGACAGCCGACGAATCTCGGGTTCTCGGTTTTCATTTGCGGTCTCGCGCTCGCCGCCGGAAACACCACCAGCCCGTCGGATACGGAGCTGATGCCGGCGGCAGGACGACCGCGCCAGCGAATCGCGCGGCGCTCGCGCTACGCGGAGCAATTGCATGGCGCAGCCGCAGCGCCACCTCGCCCCGATGATTTTGCTGATCGGTAATTACCCGCTCGAACGCCAGCAAAGCATGGAGCGATTCGCGATGATGATGCTTGATGGATTGACCGCCGCGGGAATCCCGGCGGAGGTGATTCGACCGCAGCCGTTCTTCGGACGTTTCCGTTTTGCCGGCCGTTTCGTCGCGAAATGGCTCGCTTACCTGGACAAGTTCTTTTTTTTCCGGAGCGCGCTCGCCCGCAAACTTCGCGAGCGACCGGCGCTCGTTCACATCTGCGATCATTCCAACTCAATGTATGCCCAAGCCGTCCGCGAACTGCCCGTCGTAATTACCTGTCACGATTTGCTGGCCGTCCGCGGCGCGCTCGGCGAAGCGACCGATTGTCCGGCGAGTGCGACCGGCAGAATCTTGCAACGCTGGATCGTGCGCGGTCTGGAAAGCGCGGCCGCGGTGGCGTGCGTTTCGCGAGCGACGTTACGTGACGCCGAGCGGTTGGTTCGTCAGACCGACGGGAAACCGGCGCTCGAGCTGGTCACGCTCGGTTTGAGTTATCCCTATCGCGTTCTGGCGCCTGCCGAGGCGGGCGAGCGGCTTGCGAAAATCTCCTCGTTTAAATCAGGGACGCCTTTTGTTCTCCACGTCGGATCGAATTTGCGCCGCAAGAATCGGGAAGGCGTTCTTCGAATTTTCGCGAGATGCAAAGACAAATGGAACGGCTCGCTTGTCTTCGCCGGCGATCCGCTTTCGGATTCGCTCCGTTCGTTAGGCGGTGAGCTCGGCGTCGCCGATCGTATCGTGGAGATTCCGAATGCGGACAGCGAAACCCTCGAAGCACTCTACAGTCGTGCCGTCGCGCTTCTTTTCCCGTCAACGTTCGAGGGTTTCGGTTGGCCGATCGCCGAAGCGCACGCCTGTGGTTGTCCCGTTCTGTGCGTCGATCGCGAACCGATGGTCGAAGTCGCCGGCGCAGCCGCGCTCGCTCATCCCGTCGAAGACGAAGCTGGATTCGCGGCCGACCTGTTGCGTCTGACAAATCCCGACGAGCGCGCGCGGTGGAGCACGAAAGCGCTCGAGAATGCCAAACATTTTTCGACCGCGCGGATGATTTCGGAATACGTTGCGCTTTACCGATCTCTCGGCGCCGCTGCATGAAGACGTTGCTCGGAGTTCTTTCGTTTCTGCTGCCATGGAGCCTGCGTCGCGCCTTCCTCGAAAGCCAGTTCGGTTTTTCGATCCATCCTTCGAGCCGCATCGGGTTCGCCTGGGTTTTCCCGAGAAAACTCGTGATGGAAGAAGGTTCGCGGATCGGTCACCTCACGCTTTGCAAAAACATCGATCTGCTCCATCTCGGCGCGCACGCGATTGTCGGGCAGCTGAATTGGATCACCGGTTTTCCCAGCGGACCGAGCCGGCATTTCGCCCATCAACCAGAGCGCCGGCCTGAGCTAATTATCGAACGACATGCCGGCGTCAGCAGCCGGCACCTGATTGATTGCACGGCGAGCGTCCGCATCGGCGCGTTCGCGACGATCGGCGGTTTTCGGTCGCAGTTGCTCACCCACAGCATCGATTTCAACGCCGGCCGGCAAACCGCAGAACCGATCGAGATTGGCGAATACACTTTCACGGGAACGAATTCCGTCGTCCTCGGCGGCAGCGTTCTCCCGCATCATTCCGTTCTCGGCGCGCAATCGCTTCTCAACAAGAAATGGGACGAGCCCTACCGGCTTTACGCTGGCGTCCCCGCGAAACCGGTAAAGGAATTGTCGCCCGAGCTGGAATATTTTCGCCGGACAGAAGGCTTCGTTTGGTGAGCACCAATGTGCGGAATCGCGGTCCATTTTAATTCGTTAGGCTGGGCGATTCCGCTCGATCTCGACCTGATCCGTCATCGTGGACCCGATTCGCGCGGCGAATGGTCTTCCCCCGGTGGCCGTTACTGGCTCGGCAATACCCGGCTCGCCATCGTCGATCTTTCGCCGACCGGCGCCCAGCCAATGATGGACCCGGCCACCGGCAACGTCATTGTGACCAACGGCGAAATTTATAATCATCGCGCCGTTCGCGAGAAACTCGGCCCGAACGTTAACTGGCGCGGCACCAGCGATACCGAGACGCTCCTGGTCGGCTACGCCCGTTGGGGGCGCGCCGTGGTGGACCACCTCAAAGGCATGTTCGCCTTCGCGATTTACGACGCGGCCCGGAAGGAATTGTTCCTCGCCCGCGATCGCCTCGGTCAGAAGCCGCTTTATTATGTCGTGGAACCGGAGGGCGTGCGGGTCGCGTCCGAAGTGAGGGTTCTGGTCGACGGATCGGAAAAAATTACGCCGGCCACCGTCTCCGCTTATTTGCAATGGGGTGCGTGCCCTGAATCCGAATTGATTTATCCGCGGATCCACGTCTTACCTGCCGGGCATGCGATGATCATCGCGGCGGACGGTGCAATCGAGAGCTGGCGATATTGGCCGAAACAAACGGCCTTCGCTTCATCCACGGACAATGTCGTGCCGCGGCTGCGCGGTTTGATCGACAAGGCCGTCGAGGAACATCTGCTCTCCGACGTCCCGGTCGCCAGTTTTCTCAGCGGCGGCCTCGATTCATCCGTAGTCACCGCGCTCGCCGCCCAGAAGCTCGCGAACAAACTGCAGACCTATTCCGTCGGTTTCGACCTGGCCGAGTTCGATGAGAGCGCGATCGCGGATGAAGTCGCGCGGCGCTACGGAACGAACCATCATCAAATCCGCCTATCGGAAGAGCAAGTCATCGAGTCTGTCACCGAGGCGGTCGCCAAACTCGATCTGCCGTCCGTTGACGCGATCAACACTTACATCGTGGCGCGCGCCGTCGCGTCCCACGGCGTCAAAGTCGCGTTGTCCGGTCTGGGAGGCGACGAGTTATTCGGCGGCTACCCGAGTTTTCGCGATGTTCCGCGGCTGCAATTGATCGCAGCGCTTCCCGGTTTCCTGCGACGGCTCGTCAGTTTCGCCGGCAACCTCGGAGATCGCCTCGCGGATGTTCCGTCGACGGGAGACGCAGTCGAGCTCGCCCACTGGCGTCGGCGTTTCTTCACCGATGAATCCATTCGGCGCGCCGGATTGCCGCTGACGCGAGAGACCCTGGACGTGCCCGTCGCGCTTCCCGACGATTTTTCTCGAATCACTTGGGCCGAGTTGAACGGTTATATGCGCCGGATGCTGTTGCGCGACGCCGATCAAATGAGCATGGCTGTTTCGCTGGAAATGCGTGTCCCGTTCCTCGATCACGAGCTCGTCGAGTACGTTCTCGGGTTGCCGGCGGAAATTAAGAAGCGGTACCGCGGCGTTAAAGGATTGCTCGTGGAAGCCTGTCGCGATCTGCTGCCGGCCGCGGTGTACGAGCGCCCGAAAGCCGGTTTCGTGCTGCCGATGAAACAATGGATACTCGGCCCGCTCGCTTCGTTCGTGGAGGAAGGCAGTCTGGAAACCGTTTCGCGTGGTTTGCTCCCGGAGAGTTTCGTCAACCAGATGCGCGAAAAATTTCGGCGACAACAACTGCATTGGACCCGCCTGTGGAGCATTGTTGTCCTTGGGCATTACGCGCGGCGGTGCGGCGTCGCCGGCCACGCGCCGGAATTAGTTTCCTCGCCCGCACATTCATCTTCTGATTAGCGATCGTTTGGCATTTTCTATGTTCGACTCGCTCTCAGGACTTCTGAAGCCATGCTACGTGTTTGCGCCCGCGACCTTGGTCCGGCGGATTTATCTGCATTTCTCATGGCCCGACTCCGACACCGCGACCGTAGAACTGCCATGGGGAATGGAAATAGAGGTCAATCTCCACGACCTGATTGGTCGCGAGATCTTTAAGCAGCGAATTTTTGATCTCGCGGTGAGCGAGTGCGCGTGGCGTCTCTTGTCCCGGGGGGATCACGTCATCGACGCCGGAGCAAACATCGGATACATGACGATGCTTTTCGCGGCCAGGATCGGAGAGAAAGGTCTGGTTCATTCCTTTGAGCCGCATCCGCGCGTCTTCAACCGGCTCAAGCGGAACGTGGACCGGATCAGCCGGCGTCCCGGCGCCGGCCGCGCGATTATTCACCCTTGTGCCCTGGGCGATTCGCGCGGGAACGCGGAGCTGATTGAAACGGGTTATTTCTCCATCAGCGAAGGGACGGCGAAGATTGCGACTACCGAAACGGCAGCCGATAAAGTTGAGAGCCATTCCGTTCAGGTGGAACTCCTCGATGAATTGTTTCCAAACGAAGAGTTCGCGCTCTTGAAAATCGACGTTGAAGGATTCGAACTAAACGTTCTCCGCGGCGCAAACGATCTGTTGTCATCTCACCGGGTCCGGCATGTCATTTATGAAGACCACACTCTCGGTCGGAGCGGACTCGCCGAGTTTTTAACCGGCCACGGCTACAGCGTGTTCTCCATCGGCCATGGCGCGCGCGGATTGCGGTTGCTGGAAGCGTCCGAGGGGAAAGCCGAGATCGACGCTTCGTGGGAGTCGGCCAGTTTCCTCGCCACGCTTGTTCCAGATCGGGTCATGACGTTGATGAACAGGAACGGATGGGGGGTCCTGAAGGGGTAGCGTCGTCTTCACCGTGGCCATGAGGCTTCTCCGCGCAACTCATACCGTTAACCCCGCACTCGGCGGGCCGATTGAATCGATCCGGCAATCGTCCGCCGCGCTGGTCCGTCGCGGGCACGAAGTGGAAATCATTTCGCTCGATGCGCCGAACGACCCTTGGCTGCGCGACTCCGCTATCCCGGTCCATGCGCTCGGTCCTGGTCTCGGGAGTTACGGTTACGCGCCCCGTTTCTCGGATTGGATAAGAGAACGGCGCGCGAACTACGACGCCGTGATCGTGCACGGAGTCTGGCAATACAGCAGTTTTGGCGTGTGGCGAGCACTCGCCGGCACCGACACGCCGTACTTTGTTTTTCCACACGGCATGCTCGATCCGTGGTTCAAGCGGACCTATCCGCTGAAGCACATTAAGAAACTGCTCTACTGGCCGTGGGGCGAATATCGCGTTTTGCGGGATGCAGCCGCGGTCCTCTTCACCTCCGAAGAGGAACGGCGGCTCGCCCGCGAGTCGTTCAAGCTCTATCGCGCGAACGAAAAGGTCGTGAATTATGGAACTGCTGCGCCAGCGGATCTCGAACCGGCGCGCGAAAAATTTTTTGCAGCGTTCCCGCAGTTGCGTCAGCATCAGTTCTTCCTTTTCCTCGGACGTCTTCACGAAAAGAAAAACTGCGATCTGTTGATCGAAGCATTTGTTGAACTCCAAAATTCTTCGACGACGCCGAGCCATCTCGTCATGGCCGGCCCGTGTTCCGATGACGGCTATCTCCGCCAACTTCAACAAATCGCCGCCAAGGCCGGCGATTCGATTACCTTTCCCGGAATGTTGACCGGCGACGTGAAATGGGGCGCGTTAAGCGCGGCGGACGCTTTCGTGCTTGCATCGCATCAGGAAAATTTCGGGATCGCTGTCGCCGAAGCGCTCGCCTGTGGAACGCCGGTTCTGATATCGAACAAAATAAATATTTGGCGCGAGATCGAAGCTGACGGCGCCGGCTACGTTGAGAACGACGATCTTCCCGGCGCGATCAATCTCTTGAAACGCTGGCTGGCCACGCCCGAAACTTCGCGCGCGGAAATGCGGCAGAACGCCCGGAATTGTTTCGCCGCCCGCTTCGAAATCGAGCGCGCCACCGATTCGTTGCTCGCGGTGATCGCGAATCCCATCCATCCGTGAAAATCCATGGTTCATTCGTGGCTGTCTTTCTGCTTGGTTAGGCGGTGATTTCCATGGAAGCGAAAAGCCCGGTAAAACCTGAGCAAAGCGCGGCGCAAGAATCGCCCTGGTCAGTCGAGGATCGCGCGTTGCGTTTGCTTTGGGAATTTTGCTGGTTTTTCTTTTGTCGTTGGACGCCAAAGCCCGCGAACCCATGGCGGCTTTTCTGGCTCGACGTGTTCGGCGCGAAGATCGAAGGGAGGCCATTCGTCCATCAGCGCGCGCGGATCGAAATTCCGTGGCACCTCACGTTGCGAGACCGCGCCTGTCTCGGAGATCGCGCCAACGCCTATAGCCTCGGCGAAATCGAAATCGGCGAGCGCGCGACCGTTGCGCAGGAAGTTTACCTGAGCACCGGCAGTCACGATTTCTCGCATCCGGCGCTCCAGTTGGTGACCGCTAAAATTACGATCGGTCCGGATGCATTCATCGGGGCGCGCGCCTTTGTTCTGCCCGGCGTGGAGATCGGCGCGCGGAGCGTGATCGGAGCCTGTTCTGTTGTGACAAAGGATGTTCCACCGGACGTCATTGCCGCCGGCAATCCCTGTTCTGTGATCCGACCGCGCGCATGAATTTTCCGGGACGGAATTTCGCGCGCCATCTTTTCTGGGTCACGGTCGGGCGCTTCCCCGCGGTGCGCGTTTGGTTGACCCGGCTCTTCGTTCCTTCGCGCGATTTCGACATCCAGATGTTTGGCGGCACGCTCCGGATCAATTCGCGCGAAGAGATCGGTCTCGCTCGCGCGGCGCGGCAGTCCAACGACAACATTATTTTTCGCGATGAAGTCGCGACCCTTCTGAATCTGGCGCTGCTTCTTCAGCCTGGCGATGTTTTCGTCGATATCGGAGCGAACGTCGGACTCTACAGCTCGATCTTGAGTCGATTCGCGAACGCTTATCCAAATTCGCGCTTCGTCGCGATCGAGCCGAATCCTGAAACCGTTCGGCGACTCCGCGAGTCGGTTCGAAATGCGCCAGTCACCATTCTCAACGTGGCGATTTCCGACAAGGAATCGGAACTGGCCTTCCAACGCGGAATTACTTCCGGCGTTTTCAAAGTGGCCGAGCCGGGTCAACCTGTTGAAGCCGTCGTGCCCTGTCAGAAATTGGATTCGCTTCCGATTCCAGATGGCAATTTGATCTTGAAAATCGATGTAGAGGAACATGAGCTTCAGGTCCTCAACGGGGCCGAAGAGCTGTTGAAATCGGGCCGGGTAAAAGTGGTGTATCTCGACGGCTACAGCTCGAATTTGATTCCGCTTCTTTTGCAACGCCACGGTTTCAAATTTTTCGATGGCCGCACTTTCGCTCGCTCAGACCGCGAGGCTCCGCCATACTCGCTCCTGGCCATTCACCATTCGCGTTTGCCCGCCGTATGATCCCACCCGGCGAAAACGCCGTTCCGGTCTCGGTCATCATTCCCGTCCGTCAGGAGGCGGCGAATCTGCCGCGCTGTCTGAATTGCGTGAAATGGGCCGACGAAATTTTCATGGTCGATTCTCACAGCACTGACGCGACCGCGGAAATCGCCGCGGCCCACGGTGCGAAAGTTGTGCAGTTCGATTTCAACGGCACCTGGCCGAAGAAAAAAAATTGGGCGCTCGAGAAACTGCCCTTTCGAAACGAATGGGTCTTCATTCTCGATGCCGATGAAGTTCTGCCGCCGGAAGCCAAACAGGAATTCGCGAAAGCGATCGCCGAAGCGGGCGAGATCGCCGGCTATTGGATCAACCGCCGGTTCATGTTCATGGGGAAATGGCTCCGGCATTCCTATTATCCGAACTGGAATCTTCGGCTCTTCCGGCACTCGTTAGGCCGTTACGAAAAACTTACGGAAGCCGACACCCAGAGCGGCGACAACGAAGTGCACGAGCACGTAATCGTGAACGGTCCAATCGGCCGGCTGCGGTGCGAGATGGATCATTACGCTTTCCCGAGCGTGGAAGTGTTTGTCGAAAAGCATAACCGCTATTCGAATTGGGAAGCGCGCGTCTCAGCCGAGCGCAAACTTGCCGGGAGCGATGCCCAGATAAGCAGTAGTACGGTTGGTCGCCGTCGGAAGCTCAAGGAATTCTCCCAGCACCTGCCGTTTCGGCCGCTTCTCCGCTTCCTCTACATTTATGTCTGGCAAAAAGGTTTTCTCGATGGCCGCGAGGGTTATTATTTCGCGCGGCTTCACGGCTTCTACGAATTTCTTTCCGTCGCGAAAACCTACGAGCTGACGCGCCCGGCGACCCGGCCTAACGACTAAAGCGATGCGTGTCGTCGTTTGGGGAATCAACTACGCGCCGGAGTTTACGGGCATCGCGCCGCACAGCGTGGCCTTATGCGAATTCCTCGAACGCGAAGGGCACGACGTCGAGATGCTCACGACCTTCCCTTATTATCCGACCTGGCAAAAACGATCGGAAGATCGCGGTCGCCTTTATCGGACTGACGTAATCAACGGCGTGTCGGTCCATCGCTGCTGGCATTTTGTTCCGGCGCGCGTCTCGGCCATCAAGCGCATCGTTCACGAAGCCAGTTTCGTTTTTAGTTCTACTTTGCGCGCGTTGTTCCTCGCCCAACCGGATGTGTTCGTGGTCGTTTCTCCACCGTTGCTTCTCGGCGCGGCCGCCTGGTTCGTCGGAAAACTGAAACGGGCGCCGTACGTCTTTCACGTTCAGGATATGCAGCCCGACGCCGCGGTCGGACTCGGAATGCTGAAGCGAAGCTGGTTCACGCGCGCGCTCTACGCACTCGAAGCGTTTGCTTATCAGCACTCGGCGCGCGTTTCCGGAATCACCCGCGGGATGCTGAAAACTTTTCGGCGCAAAGGAGTGCCGGAATCGAAACTGATTTATTTTCCGAATGCGATCGAGTTGAAGAACGACGAGCCGCGGCCGGCTCGCGGCGAATTTCGCCAAAGTCACGGGTTTCCGGCGCACCAATTTCTCGCAATCTATGCCGGGAACCTTGGAGTGAAGCAGGGGCTCGAAGTCTTACTCGAAACCGCTGCACTACTGCGCAACAAGCCAATCCATTTCCTGATTTGCGGCGACGGCGCGCAGCGCGAAGCGCTGGCGGCCCATGCCCGCGAAATGCAATTGCCAAATTTCAACATGCTGCCGCTCCAGCGCGGGCGCGATTATCGAGCGCTGCTCGTAGACGCCGATCTTTGTTTCATCACTCAACAGGCCGGCGCCGGAAATTCTTTTTTCCCGAGCAAGCTTCTTGGGCTGCTTGCCGAATCGAAACCGGTCGTGACGGTCGCTGCGCCGGAATGCGAGCTGGCGCTTTCCCTAGCCGAAGGGAATTTCGGAGTCAACGTGCCGCCTGGGAAGCCGGAGGAACTCGCGACGCTGCTCGATTCGCTGGCGAACGATCCCGAGCGGCTCTGGATTTACGGGGCCAGTGGCCGGCGTTACGTCGAGCAGTTCGAGAAGCAGCGCGTGATGCAGAGCTTCGTCGCCGAATTGAAGTCCTGTTTAATAGGCGCTGCGCGGCGGAACGATCAGGTGCACGAAAGTGCGCAGGATGATTCCGCACTCGAGCGATAAATTCCAGTTCTCGAGATACTCGATATCGCAGGCCACCCGGTTTTGGATATCGGCGCTGTTGCGTGCTTCGCCGCGATATCCGCGAACTTGCGCGAGCCCGGTGATGCCCGGTTTCACGAACGCGCGGACGTGATAGTTCGCCATCAGCTGTGAGAATTGATTGTTGTGCTCGATCAGGTGCGGCCGCGGTCCGACGATGCTCATGTCGCCCACGAGCACGTTCCAAAACTGCGGCACCTCATCGATGCTCAACTTGCGGAACCATTTTCCAAGCGGATAAACCCGGTCGTCATCGGCCCGCGCTTGCCGCGTTTCTTCGGCGTTGTCGGGACGCATGGTGCGGAATTTGTAAATCTTGAACCGGCGATTCTGCATCCCCGCCCGGGTTTGAATATGAAAGAGCGGGCCGGGCGATTGAATCCGTTGCGCGAGCCAGACAATCAGCGTCAGGACTGGAAAAATGACAATCATTACGGGCAGCGAGATCGCGATATCGATCGCGCGTTTAAAGAAACGGTTCAGTGGATTTTCCAGCGGCTCTTCCCGGAGGCCGATAAAACGGAAGCCGTCATCTTCGAAATGCGTCACCGGATGGCGCAGTTTTTCCTCGAGATCGCTCACGATAAGGAGCCGGACGCCGACCCGATCGCACACCTGGATGATCTGGCGGTTGTCTTCGGTAAAGAGCGGAAACTCCAGCATGATTACCTGCGTTACGCCGCGATCGCGAATGATCTTCTCCAGCGCGGACGCGTTGCCCAGCACCGGGATTCCATCGTTGGTTTGCTGGATCGGTTCGTCGGAAATCAGCCCGATCGTCCGCAGCCCGACATCTGATTTTCGTCGCAGCCAGTTGCGCAACTGGGCCGCTTTCGCGCTCGTCCCGACGAGCACAGTTTTTTCTTCGCGCGAGCCGGTGAAAATCCGGCGGGCGAGAAATTGCGGGAGGTAATGATGAGAGAAGAGCAGAGCGACATAGAGCCAGGGCACGAAATTGAAGAAGAAAATTCGCGAGATGAAAGCGTCCTTGGTCGCGATCAGGTAAAAGACGAGGGTGCCCACGCTGGCGAATGTCTGGCGCAAACTGAGGCGGTGTTGCCGAAGCAATTCGTTTTGGAGGAAATAATTTTTCGATCCGTCACGGCTGAGCGATTCGAGCGTCATCCCGAGCACGAGCAATCCGCAATAGATCGAGTAACGTCGCCAGGTCCACTCCGCGCCGCCGGCCGAATAGAATGTGACCATCACCCAAACACCGAAATAGAAGAGGACCGCGACGATGATGATTTGGCACAGCAGGAAAACGCGATAAAGACCCTGCGTGCGTTGCGTGACCATGATTAGCTGCGGGTGACGAAGCTGAGAGTACGCGATGGCAGGCGGCGTTCAACTCGTGGTAAAACCAGACCGGCCATATGATAGGGGAGCGTGCTTTGATTTACTGAGCTAATCCCATACCAGTAAGCCTTCGCCCACTGCCGATGCCCAGCTCGAAAACCAGGCAAATAAGACTCCCCGCCAGCTTCACCGAAGCGCCTGGTCGCTGGTGGTTGAACTTCGCTGTGCCGATGCTGCCAGTGCTGGCCTGTTTCCTTGGCGGCGCCACGGTGAAATGGAGCGAAGGCATCGTCGTGGCGTTGTTCGGCGTGATGTTGCTGATCAATCCGCCCAAAGTGTCGTTGGGGTGGGGAATCAATCTAACCTTGTTCGGACTGCTTTTCTGCACGGCGACGGCGTTCCTGCCGGCGAATTGGTTTCTGCAACCGGCGTGGCGAACCGCGCTGGTCCAAGATTTCGGAGTCATTCTTCCGGGCACGCTTTCGCCGCAACCCTGGATCAGTCTTGGTTGCTTCCTCAGTTTCCTCGCGGGCCTGACCTGGCTCTATTATGTAAGCACGCTCGATCTCGACTTGCGCGATGTCCGCACGCAACTGCGAACTTTTGCGTTCGGTATCGCCTGCCTTACCGGGCTCTGCATCGCGCTCCGCGCCGGACACACCGCGCTGCCGTTCTGGCATAACGAGCGCGGTTTCGGGCCGTTCCCGAATCGCAACCAAACCGCAAATCTTTTCGGCATCACCGCGATCATCGTTCTCGCGTGCGGACAGGAAGACATCCGTCATGGGCGCAAACGCTGGATTCTCTGGCTCGTCGCGCTGGCCGTGATCGTCGTCGGCATCATCCTGGATTTCTCGCGCGCGGGTGTCTTGCTTCTTGTTGCGGGCAGCGCGCTCTGGCTCGGTGTGTTCGCGTTCCGAAAAGGCTCCGCCGCGCGCATCGCCCTCGGCGTTTCTCTCGTCCTCATTCTGCTCACGGTGATGTTGCTCTTCGGTGGGCAAACGTTCGAGCGTTTCAATTTGCGCGCGGGCGATACCGGTGTGACGACCGATCTTCGCTGGGCCATTTTTCGCGACGCTTCTCATCTCATTGCGACTTCGCCCTGGTGCGGCGTCGGCCTCGGGAATTTCGATGAAGTGTTCGCCGTTTTTCGTGATGCTTCGCTGACCACTGCGCGGACGATTCATCCTGAGAGCGATTGGTTTTGGTTTTGCGTGGAAGCGGGATGGCCGGCGACTGTGCTCATCCTTGTCGGTATCGTGCTCTTCGTCCGCCGCGTCTTTCCGTTGCGCGAGGGAACCAATCAACGATTCCGAATCGCAGCGCTGATCGCGGCCATGTTGTTCGCACTTCACGGAGTGGTGGATGTCTCGGGGCACCGTGTCGGGACCGCGTTCGCCGCCTTGTTTCTCCTCGGGCTCGCCTTACGACGTCCTTTGGAATTGCGTCGCACCATTACCATTCCCATCGTGTTTCGCCTGATCGGTCTCATCCTGTTCGTCGCGGGAAGCGGGTGGGTTTTCGCGACTCGTTTCGAGAAGCCGCTTCCGGGAGCCGTGGGCGTGGAGAACGAAATGCGGCTGGGGACACTCGCCAATCGTGGCCGTAATTTTACCGAAACCATTCAACGCACGACTCGCGCCCTCGGCTGGGCGCCGCTGCGCTGGCAACTTTATTTCCTTCGCGCCCTCGGCGAAGTCGGCGCCCGCGGCCAGGTCACCCCGGCACAGGACGATTTTCGCCGCGCGCGTTTTCTCGAGCCGAACGTTTACGAAGTTCCGTTCGAGGAAGGAAACGCGTGGGTCAGTGCCGGCCAGCAAAGCCTCGCCCTCACCGCCTGGCGGGAAGCACTCCGGCGCGCTGGCCCGCAACGGCCGGAGGTGTATGGACGCATGCTGGCGGTCGCGCGGAAATCGAGTCCCCAGTTGCACCAGGGTCTCGAGGAGTTGGGCATGATCCATCACGATCTTGCGCTTATCTTTCTCGAGCACGCCGACCGCGCGCCCTTCATGGCAGCGCTTCAACGTTTTCTCGATCACGATCCGACGCTGCAAACGATGTCGGCCGAAGAAAAGGTAACGTTCTTCAAGCATTGGGCGGAACGCGGCGACCCGGCCGAGCTTGTGCGAGCCATCGACGCGAATCCGGAATGGATGCCATTCGCGTGGCGCGGCGTTGCGAATTATCAGGCGGCGCAGAAAAATTTTCGACGCGCGGTCGAGATCACGCGCGAATACGGCGAAAAACCGGCGCTTCCGCCCGCCGCCCAGAATTCATCAATCGACCAATTGCGACAGGCGCTGCACGCGAACCCCGACAACTACGCGCTTGGCTTTCAACTGTATCACGAACAGATGCAGCAGGGGCTCGTCGACGAAGCGCTCGTGACCGTGCGGCATTTTACCGAGTTGCCCGGCGCGCCGCGCTATTTACATTTTCTCGAAGCGGAAGCCTGGGCGGAAAAGCAGGACTGGGAACGGGCCTGGAACGCCCGGAAGAAATTCGACGCCGCGAAATGACAACTCGAACGTCGTCTCCACTCCAAGGAGCGGCGTTTTCTCCCGCAGGCGCGGGACCGTCTTCTCGCACCGCCGGCTCCCCAAAACGGTCTTGGGCAAAGCTGCTCCTTATCGTGATTTGTCTTGCGGCCATCATCGATTGGTTCTCCGCCACCACGCAACGCCTCTACGTCGACGAAGACAGCGCGGCCTCTCAACAGCAGGGAACCGTCTGGCAGCACTTCGGCGTGCGCGGTCACGAAGTCGTGCCGGAAATCATCACCAGCGACGAAGCGCGTTTCACTTTTCCGGTTTCGTTATCTACGCGTCAGACACTTCGCTTCACCGCGCATCCGGACGGGGAAGCGGCCTATGAAATTATTCTGGCGACTGGAGGCACATCGCGTCAGCTCCTCGCGCGCAGGATCGATCGTCCGCAATCGGAACGCATTTCAGTTCCGTCTGGTAACAGTGAACTCAGATTCGCCGTTCACGGACGCATCGCCTGGCTCGATCTTCGACTGACTCGGCAATTCCATTGGCCCATTTATCTGGCGCTGTTTGCTCTCTCTTTCTTCGCGTTATCGGGATCAGGTCGCGTCTCGCCGCTCACAGGCAACTGGCTGGCGCTTGGCGTCAGCACCCTGCTGTGTCTCGCGATCGCCGAGTACGTTCTACGTCTGTCCGCGTTGAAACTGCCGCCGCCGGTTTTGGCGGCCCGCCACGATCTGGGTCTCGTTGCGCCCGATCCGCGCTGGGTGGATTCGCCGCGCTATCGGCAACGTCTCCGGCCGAATCTCAAAACGTATTGCGAATGGGAACACGGTGACATCGTTCGGATGGGATTTGTCCCGCGCGAAATGTTTGGTGGCGAACACCATCGCTATCCATTCGAAACGGATGCGGAAGGTTTCCGGAATCCTGTTGCCCGCGAGTCGATCGACGTTGCTGTCGTCGGCGATTCCTTCGTCGAAGCGATGACTTCACCGCGCGAGGAAGCGTGGCCGGCGCGGCTGGAGGAATTGACCGGAAAAAAAGTGCAGAACTACGGCACGTCCTCCTTCGGCCCGCAACAGGAACTCTATGTGTTGCAGGATTTCGCGATCGCTCATCGCCCGCGTGACGTCGTCCTCGGCTATTTCGCCGGGAACGATCTGTTCGATGCCGAACGCTTCGACCGATGGGAGCACGGCGGCGACAAGCCCGGCGAAGAATCGAGCGGCTGGCGTCTGCAAAAATCGTATCGCCGGTACGAAACGCTTTTCCTGACGACGCTTGTGCGCGTGCTCTTGCCGGCAAAGAAACCGGCCGATATTCCGAGGCCTGTTGCGAGTTCTCACTCCGGGTTTGATCGCGGCGCTTTCGAAATTCCGACGGCGTCGGGGACAACCTTGCGCTTCGCGTTTATGCCGCCGTATCTGCAAAAACTCGCCGGCTCGCGAACCGAAATCGAGCGCAGCCGCGGCTGGCGATTGGCGCGTGAGACATTTCTCAGGATGAAGGAAACCTGCGCGGAAGACGGGGCGCGCCTGACTATCATGTTCATTCCGTCGAAGGGCGAAGTTTACTGGCCGGTCGTCGAGCACTCGTTAGGCCAGGCCGACCTGGAACGTTCCCTGGATTTCATCAGCACTTACAACCACATGCCGCTCCGCGCTGCGGAGATTTCCGCGAATCGTCTCGCGCAAAACGAATTGATGAGAGAATTCTGCGCGAGCGCCGGGATTCCGTTGCTCGATCTCACGCCGGTTCTCGAACAGGCCGCTGCTTCAGGACGCCCAGTGTATTTCGCGGACGACGCGCACTGGAACGCGGCCGGTCACCAGATCGCAGCTGAGGAACTCGCCAAAACTCTTGCGAAGGAGCCGTGAACATTCTCGGGAGCTCGACCGTATTCCCCTCGGTTGTGACCGAAGGCTCTGTCCTGGCACCAATTATCTACAGTCTATTTTAACTGTTCTTCGCCGGGGCGAATGGTCATACTGTTGCTCGTGGCCCCCGGTGAAGACAGTCTGATCGGCGCTTCGGGCGACCGGCCGCATCAGCGAGCGGCTGTTCGCGCACGGCAAGCCGCGTTCGCTTCAATCAGCGCGGCTGTTCTCATCGTTGTCGGAGGCCTCTTGTTTGCAGCGGCGTTCATGTCCTCAGGGACGGAGGCAATCCCCCCAGCCGTTTTGGCTGATGGCGTTCAAGCGCCGACCGACTTCGCATTTTCCGCCCCGCTTCAATTACCCAAGCCGGTGCCGAACCCGGCGCTTTTTTTCCTCCAGGACGCGGAACCGGAAATCAAAGTGGACCTTTTCGGCAACATCTACGTTACCGCGATCAATGGCGTACCAACCGGGACGGATTTATGGAAGTCAGTCGATAACGGCGCGAGTTTCCAATACCTCGGGCAACCTGATGGCTTGCAGGACAAATGCCTGAACCCGACGCCGGAATGTCTGGCGGCCGGCGGCGCGGATGATTCGACCGACGTCTCGAGCGGCGGTTATCTTTACGTCACGGGCCTGTATGTCGGTTCGGTCACGGTTGCGACTTCTATGGACGGCGGCACCGGTGGCACTCAGCCGGGCCAGGCCTGGCAGGTGAATCCGGTCGGTTCGCAAGTCCCGGCGGATGATCGTCAGTGGATCGCGGCCTACGGCCCGGAAACCGTTTACCTGACGATGCGCCAGGCGCCGGGCACGGGTCGGCTTTTCTTTTTCAAGTCCACCGACGCCGGCAAAACTTTTGTGCCCACGGCCGCCAATCCGCTGACGACGATTGTTTCGCGCGAAGCCAATCTCGTCGTCGATAAATATAACGGGAATATTTACACGGCGTTTACGACGAACGGCAGCCCGAACCAGATCACGCTTTTGCGTTCAACCGATGGCGGTAACACCTGGTCGACCGCGCCGATCTACTCTGGGCCAGGCACCACCAGTTTGGAAAACGCGTTTACCATCATGGCGGTGGATTCGGGAGGCAATCTGCATCTCGCCTTTTCCCAGTGCACCAAGGGCACTCAGCGGACAAATTGCCACGCCTACCTTATGAGCACGGCAAATCCAACCGCCGCGACTCCTACCTGGATGGGGCCGACTCAAATTGACACCGCGTCGCAGGACAACACTGCAATGATGCCCTGGATCGTTGGAGGGAGTCCGGGCGTAGTCGATGTCACTTGGTACGGTTCCACTATTGCCTCGCCTGATGCGACTCCGAGCCCAACGAACCAGAGCGAATGGTGGAATGTTTATTTCGCTCAAACAACGAACGCCCTAGTCGCCGCGCCCACGTTCACCTCAGCGGTCGTAGCCTCGGCCGTGCACAACCTGCCGATTTGTAGTTCGGGCAGCGGATGCGTTACTTCGCCGACGGCGAAGTCGACCCGGAAACTTTTGGAGTACTTCACAATCACGCTCGACCCCAACGGCATCGCGCATATTGCCTACGCCGACAGCGTCAATAACTGCGACCCGGACAGCGCGACGGCGCCATGCCTCACTCACACTTGGTACGCCAAACAAACCAGCGGTCCGAGCGCGTACGCGCCACCGGCGCCACCAGGCCCGGCCACTTTCGCGGCCAACGTCCCCATGCCGGGCACGAGTCCGGGGACAATCGGCGGCGGCGCGGAACCGGGGATCAAGGTCGATTCGCACAATTGCATTTACACAACTGCGCCGGGCAACCCGTTCGTTTGGAAATCGGCCGATAAAGGCCTGACGTTTGCGCCGCCGGTAAATCCGGTCGCGGACGAACCGACCCTGACCGGTGGAGACGAAGAGATACTTCCGTTCCCGCCGAATCCGACTGGAAACGATCCGGTTTACTTTGGCGACCTCGGTTTGTCGTCGGTCCATGTTCGCAAATCGACTGATGGCGGCCAGAACTGGTTCAAACCGGGAACCGGCGGCGCGGCGGGAGACGTCGCGATCTCCTCGGATCGGCAATGGTTTTCCGGCGATCGCGCGCCGACCGCGGCCGACTTCACGATCTACGAGATGGATCACGAGCTATCGACCGAAGACATTCGCTTTCACGCTTTGACCAACGACACCGCGTGGTCTCCACCGGCGAGCGGCATCACTTCTTCGGAGTTGATTCTGCCGCCGGACTCAACTTTTCCGAATACGAATCCCGGGCCCGTCATGGTCGATCCTGTTACACACGACGTTTTCGGTTTCTTCAACGCCTCGACGCTGCGCAACAACGCCGTCCAACCGCCGTTTGGGAAAATGCCCAACGTTTGGGAAGCAGTCGGTCCCGGAGTGCTCAATGCCGGTACCCCGCCCGGGCCGTTCACGAATTTTCCTGTGTTCAAGGGTGTGTTCGATTCGCCGACCATGCCGGCGCCGCCCGCGGGGACGGAGACCTTCGGCACGAACAACTCGAACGATTTTCCGACAGCTGCGATCGACAACGCCGGGAACCTTTACGTTGCCTGGGCCATGAACAACGCGCGCACGAATCGCTACTCGATTTGGTTCGTCGCTTCGCATGACCACGGCAACAACTTTTACGGGCCGTTCGAAGTGAGCCAGGGAATCGGCGCCGCCGTCATGCCCTGGATCGCCGCCGGGGACAATGGGCGCGTGGCCATCGTTTACTACGGCACCACTGCCGCGGTGGATCCGAACACGGTCGCTATCGGCGACAAGAATGTTCCGTGGAATGTTTTCTTTGCGCAGTCGTTGAACGCCAGCGCGCGCGAGCCGGTCTTCACCGTGAGCCAGGCGAGCGACCACAACAATCACTTTGGCGTGATCTGCAATCTCGGTTTGCTTTGCGCGAGCGGGACGCGCTCGCTCCTCGATTACTTCCAGGTGGCCATCGGCCCCGACGGATTGGCGAACATCGTTTATGCCGACGATGCCACTTCATCAACCCATCCTGTCTACGCCCGGCAGAACAGCGGACCGCTTTCGCTGACAAATCCCGTCGCGGCCCAATGCGTCGGCAGCGCTTCGCCGACGCCAACCGCCACCGCTACCGCTACGGCCACGCCAACCGCTACCGCGACTTCAACGCCGACCGCGACGGCAACGGCGACCGTAACCGCAACCGCGACCGCAACCGCAACCGCTACGGCAACGGCGTCGCCGACTCCGACTGCTACGGCAACCGCATCGCCGACTCCAACAGCAACTGCAACCGCGTCGCCGTCGGCAACGGCAACTGCCACCGCTACCGCCACAGCCACCTCGACCGCCACGGCTACGGCGACTGCCACGGCCACCGCCACAGCTACCCCAACCGCAACCGCTACGGCAACGGCGACACCCACGCCACAGCCCACGCCGACGAGCGTCCAGTTGCTCAACATTTCCGGACGAGCCCGCGTCGATACCGGCGATAACATTTCGATCGCCGGCTTTATCATCAGCGGCGAGCGTTCGAAGCGGGTGGTCGTCCGCGGCATTGGCTCGTCGCTCTCGAGCGGCGGCGCACCCATCCCTGGGCGGCTCATGGATCCGTTCATCGAGCTGCGTGACAACGCCGGCCGCTTGATCAGGTCGAACGATAACTGGCGCTCCGATCAACAGCAGGAAATCCAGGTCACCGGCCTCGCGCCCAGTGACGACCGCGAATCAGCCATTGTGCTCACCCTGGTGCCGGACACTTACACGGTGATTTTGCGCGGGACGAATAACACCACCGGCATAGGGTTGATCGAGGTTTACGATGTGAGCCCGACGAGCGGGAGCGAGCTCGGGAATCTCTCCGTCCGAGCCAACGTTCTTACCGGCGATAACATTTTGATCGATGGCTTGATCTTGCGCGGCGGAACACCCAAGCGCGTTCTCTTCCGTGCCATCGGGCCGAGTTTGAATGGCGTCGTGCCAAATGCGTTGCAGGACCCGACGATGGAGCTGCATGGCGAAAACGGCGCGCTCCTCTTCAGCAATGACAATTGGCGCGACGCGCCCAACGCCAGCGACATTCAAGCTACCGGCCTGGCCCCGAAGGACGACCGTGAATCGGCCATCCTTACCACGCTGCCGCCCGCGAACTACACCACCATCGTCCGAGGCAAAAACAACACGACCGGCAATGCCTTGAACGAAGCTTACAAGCTTCAGTAATCAGGCCAAAGCTGCTTGGGCGGCGGCGAGGCGCGCAATCGGGACTCGGAAGGGACTGCAACTGACGTAGGCTAATCCCAGGCGGTGACAGAACTTCACGCTGTCGGGATCGCCGCCGTGTTCGCCGCAGATGCCGAGCTTAATATCGGGGCGGCTCTTGCGGCCTCTTTCGACGGCGATTTGCATGAGCTGGCCGACGCCGGTTTGGTCGAGCGATGCGAATGGGTTCTTCTTGAAGATCTCGTTCTCGACGTACGGCATGAGAAAGTTGCCCATGTCGTCGCGGCTGATGCCGAGCGCCATCTGGGTGAGATCGTTCGTGCCGAAGCTGAAGAACTGGGCGCTCTGCGCGATTTGATCGGCGGTCAAGGCGCCCCGCGGCACTTCAATCATCGTGCCGACGAGATAATCGAACTTCACTTTCTTCTCCGACATGACCTGCTCGGCGACGCGATTCACGATCTCCGCCTGAAGATCAAATTCTTTTTTGAACCCGACCAACGGAATCATGATCTCGGGTTTCACCTTGATCTTCTGCTTCGCGACTTCAGCGGCAGCTTCGAAAACCGCGCGGGCCTGCATCTCCGTGATCTCGGGATAGGCAATCCCAAGCCGGCAACCGCGATGGCCGAGCATCGGATTGAATTCGTGCAGCTCACGGACGCGTTGCGCGACGTGCTCGGGCGTGACGCCGATCTTCTTCGCCAGCGCGGCCTGCGACTCGGTGTCGTGCGGGAGAAATTCGTGCAACGGCGGATCGAGAAAACGGATTGTCGCGGGATAACCTTTGAGGGCGCGGAAGATTCCCGCGAAATCATCGCGCTGATAGGGGAGAAGCTTGGCGAGCGCGGCTTTCCGATCGGCCACGTTGTCGGCCAGGATCATCTCGCGCATGGCATCGATCCGATCGCCCTCGAAAAACATGTGCTCGGTCCGCGTCAGCCCAATCCCGACCGCACCGAAAGCGAGCGCGTTCTCGGTCTGTTCCGGATTGTCGGCGTTACAACGCACGTTCAGCCGCGTGACTTTCGCGCACCAGCTCATGAGCTGATTGAACGCCTTGAACTTCTCGGTCTTCTGCGCGGCCTTGTCGCCGTGAAGCGTCCCGGTGATGATCTCGCTCGGTGCCGTGGCGAGCTGGCCGGCGTAAACCGTCCCACTCGTCCCATCGATCGAGAGAAAATCCTCGCCTTCGCGAAACACCTGGTTCGCGACTGAAACTATTTTGCGTCCGTAATCGATTTTCAACGCCGACGCGCCGCAGATGCAGACCTTCCCCATTTGTCGCGCGACCAACGCGGCATGCGATGAGACGCCGCCTTTCGCAGTCAGAATCCCTTCGGCCGCGATCATCCCACGCAAATCTTCCGGGCTGGTCTCGTTCCGAACGAGCAGCACTTTCTCGCCCTTCTCCGCGGCCGCTGCGGCGCGATCCGCGTTCAGGTAAATTTTGCCGGACGCCGCGCCTGGCCCGGCGGGAAGTCCGGTCGCGATGGCTTTCGCTTTCTTGATTTCGTTCGCGTCGAAGATCGGTGCGAGGAGTTGATCGAGCTGGTCCGCCGGATTGCGCAGAATGACGGTCTTCCAGTCGATGAGTTTCTCCTTGAACATGTCCATCGAGAACTTGAGCGCGGCGGCGGCCGTCCGTTTCCCGTTGCGCGTCTGAAGCATGAACAGTTTCCCGTCCTGGATCGTAAACTCCACGTCCTGCACGTCGCGGAAATGTTTTTCGAGGATCGAGCGGACCTTCATCAGCTCCGCGTAGCATTTAGGCATTAGCTTTTTCAGCTCGATCACCGGCTGCGGCGTGCGCACGCCGGCCACAACGTCTTCGCCTTGCGCGTTGATGAGGAACTCGCCGTAGAATTCGTTCTCGCCATTGGCCGGATTCCGGGTGAACGCCACGCCCGAGCCGGAGTTCGCGCCGGTGTTGCCGTACACCATCGCCTGCACGTTCACCGCCGTGCCCCATTCTTCAGGAATGTTGTATTTCCGCCGATAAACGATCGCGCGATCGTTCATCCACGAACCGAACACCGCGCCGGCCGCGCCTTTGAGTTGTTCCCACGGATCGTTCGGGAACGCCTGTCCGGTCCGATCTTTCACGAGCTTTTTGAAACGCGCCACGAGCTCCTGGTAATCGGAGGCATTCAACTTCGAATCGTCGATGTCGTGCCGGCCGTAGCGCTCGTCTTTGAAATGCTCGATCACAGATTCAAACGGTTCGTGATCTTCGCCCTCGCGTTTTTGCACGCCCATGACGACGTCGCCATACATCTGGATGAAACGGCGGTAGCAATCCCACGCGAACCGCTCGTTGCTTGTCGCGCGGACAAGCGCCTTCACTGTCTGATCGTTGAGACCGAGGTTCAGGATCGTGTCCATCATTCCCGGCATGGAATCGCGCGCCCCGGAACGAACGGCCACGAGCAGCGGCATTTTTTCCGTGTCGCCGAACTTCGTGCCCATGATCCGCTCCATGTTCGCGATCCCGCGTTCGATCTCGCCTTGGAGCGAGGCCGGGTAAGTGCGCTTGTGTGCGTAGAAATAGGTGCAGACCTCAGTCGTGATCGTGAATCCCGGCGGGACCGGCAGGCCGATCCGCGTCATCTCGGCGAGATTCGCGCCTTTGCCGCCGAGGAGCGGCTTCATGCTCCCGTTGCCGTCCGCCTTGCCGCCGGCGAAATTATAAACGTAACGTGGCGTCTTCTTCTTTTTCGCGACGGCCTGGAAACCGCGACGCGAAACTTTTCTGGCGACTTTTTTTTTCGTGGGCATGCGAAGTGAAATCGAGGCGGATACTGCGAGCGGACGCAAAACTAAGTCCCCCGCCCGAGGTGTCAACGCACGCGACCGACGTTCGGCGATTCGACGCCGTTAGTGAGCCACTGCCGCCCGACTGGTGTGAAGCACCTCGTCGATAGCGGCTGTGAAATTCACTACACCAGTGCTCGGGACGATGATCGTGTTCCGTCGCCCGTGCGCTTCCTCCGTGATCCGGAGAAATCGCCCGCGATCGTTTTCACGAAACTCGACGTGGAAACGCTTCCGTTCGATCTGGAACTCTTTCGCCTCGATGATGCTGTCCATTTTCGAAAACGGCGCAGTCTAGGACAGTCGGCCTATCGAATGGAAGCAAATTCTGCGGGGCTATTTTTGGTAGGGCGAGACTCTGTCGAGCCGGGTGGCGCGCCTCAATTTCGGCTCGACTGAGTCTCGCCCTACCGACGCCGCAATCCTTTTCGTCGCTCAGGTCGGGCAGGCCGTTGATCCGCTATCGCAAAGTCCACCTGGCGCTTGAAAATGTCCACCCGGGCCACGAACACCCGTAATTCATCTCCGACAGAAAACCGGCGGCGCGATTGGCGGCCAATCAGCCGGCGCTGGGCCGGATCATAGGCGTAAAAGTCGTCGGTCAGCGAAGAGACGTGGACCAGCCCCGTGAGCAGGACGTCCGGCAGTTCCACCACCAGCCCAAAGTTCTTCACCTCCAGCAAGGTCGCGCGAAACACCTGCGGATCGCGCGCGTCTAGCTGCCGCTGGAAGAACTCCAGCTTCTTCATCTTCACCCCGTCCATTTCCGCGTCGGCCGCAACCCGTTCGGTTTCGGAAATGTGTTCGGCGATCGCGGCGATATTTTCCTGAGGACGCCGTCCCGCAGGTGCGGGATCCGGTCGGCGCACCGCGCCGACCCTACCTTGCGCTTCGAGACTCGCCAATCCGCGGTGGACGACCAGATCCGCGTAACGCCGGATCGGGCTGGTAAAATGTGTGTAGTTATTTTTCGCCAGACCGTAATGGCCGAGGGGCTGCGGCGCATAGCGGGCCCGCTTGAGACTTTTTAGCAGGCCAATTTTCAGCGCCTGTTCTTCCGGCTTGCCTCGAAGGGAAGCCAGAAGCCGTTGCAACTCCGTTCGTTTGCTGACGTCGCCGACCTTGTAGCCGTAACTCAGAATCAGCTCGCGATATTCAGCCAGCTTCTCCGGATCAGGATTTTCGTGGACGCGGTAGACCGTCGGAATGAGCCGGTTCTTCAGCTCGCGAGCGACGGCTTCGTTTGCCGCCAGCATGAATTCCTCGATGAGCTGGTGCGATTCGTCGTTCTCGATTCGCTCGAGCAGGATCGGTTTGCCCTCTTTATCGAGGCGCACCTTCACTTCCGGGAAATCCAGGTCGAGCGATCCCTGCGCGAAACGGTTCTTGCGCAGGAGCGCCGCCAATTCCCAGGCGACGTGGAGCCGCTCGCCTAACTGGTCGTTAGGCGGCGCTTTCAGAATCGCGTAGGCTTCACGGTAGGTCAGCCGCCGCGCGCTGCGAATCACCGTGCGCGCGAATCGTGCCGCCTTCGTCCGGCCATCTTTCGCGAATTCCAGGAAGACCGAATGCGTCAGCCGGTTCACGGCCGGATTGAGGCTGCAAACGCCGTTGCTCAGCCTCTCCGGCAACATCGGGATCACGCGGTCGGGAAGGTAAACGCTGTTCCCGCGCTTGTAAGCTTCCCGATCGAGCGCGCTTCCCGGTTTTACATACGCGGCCACGTCCGCGATATGGACGCCGAGCCGCCATCCGCCGCCGGCAATTCGTTTCACGTCGATCGCGTCGTCGAAATCGCGCGCATCGTCCGGATCGATCGTGACGATAAATTTTCCGCGCAGATCCTCGCGACCTTCGAACATTTCCTCGCGCACCGTTTCTGGAATTCGCTCAGCTTCCTCGAGCACCGGCTTAGGAAATTCCGTCGGCAAATGATACTTCCGGATGATCGAAAGCATGTCCACGCCCGGCGCCGAGCTCGGCCCAAGCACTTCGATGATTTCACCCTCGGGATTAACGTGGCGTGATTCCCAGGTTTCGAGTCGAACGACGACCTTGTCCCCGGGCCGCGGAGTTTTCGGCAGCGAAGTGCGCGGCGGCACCTGAACATAAATGTTGTGAACGATGCGCGGATCGTCCGGCACCACGTAGAAAAAGTTTTTCGATTGCTGGAGCGTCCCGACGATCGTGTCGTGCGCGCGCTCAAGTATGCGAATGACGCGTCCTTCGGCGCGGTCGCGGCCTTTCGCTCGGGCGTAGCGTTCATCGCGCGTGATCCGCGCCACGACCTTGTCGCCGTGCATCGCCGTCCCGGTGTTCTCCGCGGCAATGAAGAGATCCTGTTCACCCGCTTTTTCGCGCGGCAAGAAAGCGAAACCGGATTGGTGGACGGAAAGCGTTCCGGTGACGAGGTCGGCCTCCGCGGGCAGGACGTAACGGTTCTTTCGAATCCGCGCGATCTCGCCGTCGCGCTCCATTTCGCGGAGGACCGCATTCAGATTCATGCGAACGCCGCTCTTCCGGCCGAGAACTTTCGCGAGCTCGATCTTGTCGAGCGGCCGATAAGTTGACGCCGCCAACGTTTCCAGAATCCGGTGCTTCAGCTCGTCGTTCGTTTTCATTCGAGCGACGCCAACGGGCTGCCGCTTGACTGCAAGATGCATGACGAAAAGGTTCTGAACATGAAAATGTCTCTCCGTGGAATGATCGTGGTGCTCGGAATTTGTCTCGTTACGTTAGCGCGCGCCGAAAGTCCGAAGACAAAACTCAAGGTTACGAGCCCCGCCTTTCAGGACGGCGGTGGTATTCCCGAACGCTTCAGCCGCGATGCGCCCGTCGCCCCGCGGGACATCAATCCTCCTTTACGGATTTCTGGTGTGCCCTCAGAAGCGAAAAGTCTCGTGCTTATTGTGGATGATCCGGATGCGCCCGGCGGACTCTTCACGCACTGGCTCGTTTGGAATATCGATCCAAAGACAACGGAGATTCCGGAGCACAGCCAGCCACGCGGCTCAATGTGGGGTTTGAACGATTTTGGAGGTGATAGTTACGACGGACCTCAGCCGCCGTCCGGAACACACCGTTATTTTTTCAAGATCTTCGCGCTCGATCAAAAGCTGGATCTCCGCCTTGGCGCGAAACGCAAGGAACTGGACGCTGCCATGAAGGGCCACGTTATCGCGCAGGGTCAATTGATGGGGCGCTTCACGAAAAAGTAGTTCCGGCGCGGTGGCGTGATACTCTCACGCTCGATGAGCGAAGTGCCTTGGAGGATCGGTGAGCAGACGATCGATCTTTCGGGCCACGCCGTGATCATGGGCGTGCTCAACGTCACTCCCGATTCGTTCTCCGATGGCGGCGAATTTTTTTCGACGGAGAAAGCTGTCGAGCAAGGTCAACGCATGGCAACCGAAGGCGCGCAGATCATCGACGTCGGTGGTGAATCGACGCGGCCGGGAGCCGAAGCCGTTTCCGTCGATGAAGAACTCGGGCGCGTCATTCCGGTCATCGGACAACTGCGCGCGAGCCTATCGGCCCACATCTCGATCGACACTTCAAAGAGCGCCGTCGCTCGCGCAGCTCTCGACGCCGGAGCCGCAATCATCAACGACGTCAGCGCCGGTCGCGCCGATCCCGAAATGTTCGCGCTCGCGGCGGAACGAAAAGCAGCTCTCATTCTCATGCACATGCAGGGAAAACCGCGGACCATGCAAGCCGCGCCGCATTATGAAGATGTCGTTCGCGAAGTGGCTAATTTTTTTCGACAACAATATAAGCGCGCCCTAGAGTGCGGCGTTGATCCAATGGCCATCGCGTTTGATCCGGGGATCGGATTCGGAAAAACGGTGGAGCACAATCTCGCGCTGCTCGCCCACTTGGAGCGTCTCCGGATTCAGAATCGACCGCTGGTCGTTGGCGTCTCACGCAAATCGTCACTAGGCAAAATGATCGGATCGAATGCAATGGAAGACAGGCTCGCGCCCACCATTGCTTTTACGGCGCTCTTACGGGAACGCGGCGCGAATGTTTTGCGCGTTCATGACGTCAAAGAAAACGTGGCCGCCTTGCGCGCCACGGAAGCACTCTTGGAAGCAGCCGCGAAATGATGCATCAATTTCTCCAGTTCTGGGTCGAGCGCTGGAGAAGTTTTGTCGAGATCCTGCTCCTCAGCGTCGGGATTTATTATGGCTATCTCTATTTCCGCGGCACGCGCGGCGCGAAGGTGCTGACCGGACTCGCGATTGTTTTCCTGACCCTGACCTTGATTTCGCAGTTGCTGAACCTCGTCGTCATCGGCTGGATCATTCGCAGCTTCTCGGTCTTTCTTGCCGTCGCGCTCGTGGTGATTTTCCAACCGGAATTGCGGCGCGGCCTCGCGGAACTGGGCGGTCACCCGATCTTTTCCCTCACGAGCGAGAAACGCGAGACGGTGCACGACATCGCTGAAGCGGTCTCGCAGCTGGCGAACAAACAATTCGGCGCCTTGATTGCGATCGAACGCGACACCTCGATCCGCGTCTACGAAGAAACCGGCGTCGTGATCGATTCGCATTTTTCGGTGGAGCTGCTGCTCACGATTTTTCATCCGAAAGCGGCGCTGCATGACGGCGGCGTGATCATCCGCAACGGACGGATCGCCGCGGCTGCCTGCATTTTCCCGGTGAGTCAGCGCGAGACGCTCGATCGCAGTCTCGGCCTTCGTCACCGTGCCGGCCTGGGCATTACCGAAGAATCCGACGCGATCGCCGTCGTGGTGTCGGAAGAGACCGGCGGGATTTCGATTTGCCATCGCCGCCGGATCGAGCGCGGCTTTACCCCCGAGACTTTCCGCAAACGCATCGGCGAATTGTTGCTCCAAGGGGCTTATGAAGAAACTGATCCTGAACAACTGGCGCGCGAAGTTGATCTCCCTCCTGCTCGCGACGACGCTCTGGTACCTGATCAAGAAGAACGTCGCGACAACACTCTCGCCGTTTGATAATTCGCCGGAGATAACGGCGCCCGATCGGCGGTAAGCTGTAGTCCCGGCTCTCTGTCGCCGCGTATCGTTTCGTGTGACGCGCCGACAGAGCGGCGCGGCTGCGGCTATCGCAAAAATCGCGCGAGATTGTCTTCTTCCCATTTCCGCGCGCTGCGGTAGCGCGGAAATTTTCGTTCGCGCTCGTAAAACTTTTCCGTGTGAACGCAGCGGCGTCCGTTCGACCCGGGTTCATCGGGCACCACCGCGTGCAGCATTTCGTGATAAAGAATGTAACGGAGGAACCATGCTGGCACGAAAGGCTGATCGAGAAGCGGATTGATCCGAATCACGCGGTCTTCTTCCTGGATCGTGCCGAAAATAAAATATTCTTTCGGGCGCCGTTTCCGTTTCCGGCCCCAAATGACTTTATAACCGCGCAGCTTGCCGCCGAAATAGCGCTCGTTCAGCCGGTCGAAGTTTTCTCGCAGATCGAAGTACCTGCCTTCGTGCTGGAGATTGAGCTGCCGCTGCATCGGCAATTTCGGATGTCCGACTTTTCGTTTCGTTTTCTTCGCCATGTTCTTCCCTCCTAATTCCTAATTATTAGACCATCCCGACTCGAAAACATTTTATCGATGCCGAATTGCCCCCACAAGTAACTGCGCTGAATATTTTTTTACTGCATAAAGGCCACGCAAAGAGATTCTTGTTCGCCACTACTTTTCACGAATAGCGCGAAATTTCCGTTGTCGACCTTCTTCAGACAATCGCCGTAGCGCCTTTCCGCAGATGGCGATTTTACGACCAATCGGACTGCGTTTATAGTCCGCCACCGCGCTTTTCTTCTCGATGACTCCGCTGCTGCGAAAATTACTGGGCCTTAATTGGGTGCTGCTCCTCACGATGCTCGCGCTCGCCATCTTCGGAGTCGTCGCGATCTACAGCGCCACTTACATGCGCGAAGATTCCGTCGCGGCGGAATTTTGGCGCAAGCAAGCGAATTGGGTGGCGGTCGGTTTTCTCGCCTTCATGGTCACGAGTTTGATCGATTACCGGTGGGTGCGCTGGGGTGCGTTGCCGATGTATCTGGCCGGAATCGTCTTTCTCGTCCTGACGAAATTTATCGGCTCGAAAGTTTACGGCGCGCGGAGCTGGCTTCACATCGGTCCGCTCAATTTTCAACCGGCTCAGGTCGCAGTCGTAGCCGGGATCATGGTGTTGTCGCTTTTCCTCAGTCACCATCAGTTTCGCGAATTGCATCCGATGTTGAAGCTGTTGCTCTGCGGCGTGATCGTCGGCGCGCCCTGTTTGCTCATCATGCTTCAACCCGACCTGGGTGAGACCATCATCTGGGGCCCGGTCCTGCTCGCGTTACTTTTCGTAGGCGGAATTCCGTTGCGCTATTTGATCTGCATCGTCCTCATCGTCGTTGGGTTCATTCCGATCGCGATCAATCTTGGTCTGAAACCGTACCAGCAGGAGCGGATCACGGCCTTCATCAACCCTGATATCGACAAGCAGGGTTCTGCCTGGGCCATCAACCAGTCGCTCATCGCGATCGGTTCCGGCGGCTGGTCCGGCAAAGGGTTCAAGGCGCCGAATACCCAGATCGAGATGGGATTCCTGCCCGCGACCGCCGTCCACAATGACTACATCTTTTCCGCCATCGGCGAGCAATGGGGCTTCGTTGGCGGGACGTTCCTGATCGGCGCGTTCGGTTTGCTTTTGCTCACGTGTCTCTTCGTCGCCTTTTTCGCCGGCGATCAATTCGGTCTGCTCCTCACCATCGGGATCACCGCGCTAATATTCACCCACATCTTCCAGAATGTCGGGATGACCATCTCGCTCCTGCCGATCACCGGCGTCCCTTTACCGCTCATCAGCTATTCCGGTTCGTTCGTGCTCATGATCATGTTCGGTCTCGGCATCGTGAACAGCGTCTGGATCCACCGCAAAGAAATCGTCGAGCGCTGATCAGTTTACTTTCGTCGTCGCGAACCCTAACATTCGCGGCGCGCGATGGAGACGGATTACAAGGTTAAGCTGGAGGTTTTCGAAGGGCCGCTTGATCTGCTGCTTTATCTGATCAAGCGGGACGAGATCGATATTTACGATATCTCGCTCGAGCGGATTACGAAGCAGTACCTCGAATATCTCCAGGCGTTCAAGGAATTGAACATCGATATTGCGGGCGAGTTCATCGTGATGGCGGCGAACCTGATTTATCTGAAAAGTCGCAGCCTGTTGCCTGTGGACCAGCAGCCGCCGGATGAAGAAGCGGAGGAAGACGATCCGCGCTGGGATTTAATCCGGCAGTTGATCGAATACAAAAAGTTCAAGGAAGCAGCAGCGCAATTGCAGACCCGCGCCCTCGAGCAGGAACGAATGTTTGCCCGTGCCGGGCTGAAGGTAGCCGATTTCGCCAGCGCGCCGCTGCCGCTCGGTGAAGTCGGAATTTTTCAGCTGATCAACGCGCTTCAAACCGTGATCAAGCGCGCCGAGGCACGGGAAGATTTGCAGCAGCTCTTTGGCGAGCACTACACGGTCTCGGACAAGATCGAATCGATCCTGCGACAGATCGCGAGTGGCGTGACGCTGAAGTTCTCGGAGTTGTTCGCGCAAATGGCGTCGCGCGTGGAGATCGTCGTGACGTTTCTGGCGTTGCTCGAATTGATCCGGCTTAAGCAGGTGCGCGCGACGCAGTCGAGTCCGTTCGAGGAAATCGAGATTGCTCCCGCGGTTTTGAATTAGCGATGCCGCGGGTTTTGATCGCCGGTTGCGGCTACGCCGGTGAAGCCGCCGCCAATCGTTTTCATGAGTGTGGGTGGGCAGTGGAAGGCTGGACCGCGTCCGCTGAGTCCGCCGCGAAGTTGTCAAACCGACCGTATCCGGTGCGCGCGGTCGATGTCACGAAGGCCGATGCGTCGGGAAATTTCGATGTCGTGATTCATTGCGCCAGCTCGCGCGGCGGCGACGAGGAACAATATCGCCGGCTGTATTTTGAGGGCGCGAAGAGTCTTCTCCGTACATTTCCGGAGGCAACGCTGCTGTTCACGAGCAGCACGAGCGTTTACGCGCAGATCGACGGGAGTGTGGTCGATGAAAATAGTGTGGCGGAACCGCGCCACGCTAAAGGGCAGATTCTGCGCGAGACTGAAGATTTGGTTCTGGCGGCGGGCGGAATAGTCGCGCGTCTCGGCGGAATTCACGGACCGGGCCGCTCGTTTTTTCTCACGCGACTTTTGGAAGGCGTTCTCCCGGATCAACCCGACCGGCTGATCAATCAAGTGCATCGAGACGACATCGTCAGCGCACTCGTTCTGTTAGCTGAACGCCGGGCGCAATGTCGCGGAGAGATATTCAACGTCGTGAGCGATGCCCCGATCAACGCTCGCGAGGCTCACGCGTTTCTCAGTACGAGATTGGAGAGATCGTTGCCGGAGACCAGCGCTCACCCACGTCCGAGCAAGCGAGGCCAGAGCAACAAGCGCGTCAGTAATCGCAAGCTTCGCGGGCTCGGATGGGAGCCGCGCTACCCGACATTCGAGCTGGCAATGAGCGAAAGTATTCTGCCGAGCTTCGGTTTTTAAGTGCCGCGCCGACAAAACATTGCCGGTATGGAAGCTGCTAAAAAATTTCCATGCGTTTTATCAAACTAAGCGGGCGTGAATTGACCCTCGTCCGTGCGATCGGCTTTGCCGAGCCGATGATGGGCGCCGAACTCCAGGACCAGACGCACATGGATGGCGAGGACGTTACCGACACCCTCAACAGCCTGATGTCGGCCGGATTTGTCGAGTCGGTTCCATATTACGAGGAAGTGCAGTTGGCCGAGATGCCGGTCACGGCGTTCGAGGTGAATCCCGCCTATGTCAATGAGCTGCGGCAAGCGCTTTACCGGCGCTAGCTCACGCAGACGAGACTTCGGCCGAGGGGCGTGAGGCGTCGTGCTCGCCGAACAACTGGCGGATCACTTCTTCGACCGGCAATTCCTGAACGTTGATGTCGGTCACCTTGCAATTATCCAGGAGATTCCGCGCCACCTCCGTCACCTGTGCGCGCGGCACTTTGAGTTGCACTGACATTGGCTTGCGCTCGACGACTTCCCCGAACTGAGTGAAGTCGCAGGCGGTTCCTTCTTCGAAACTGAGACTGATAATCTTGGCGCTGGAAAAACGATCGATGATCGCGTCGAGCGGCCCGTCGAAGAAAATCTTACCGTGATCGATCACAATCACGCGGTCGCACAGCTCTTCGATGTCCTGCATATAATGGCTGGTCAGCATCGTGACGATCTTGTGTTGCGAATTGTAGAGCCGGAGAAATTCGCGGACGCGTTTTTGGCTGACGACATCAAGACCGATCGTCGGCTCGTCGAGAAAAAGGACTCGCGGTTCGTGGATCAGCGCGGAGATCAATTCCATTTTCATCCGCTCGCCTAACGACAGCTCTCGCACCATCACGTTCATCTTGTCCTGCACATCGAGAAGATCGGCCAGGCCGTCGACGACTTTCTTGAATCGGTCGCGGTCAATTCCGTAAATGGCGCGGTTCAGCTCGAGGGATTCCTGCGCCGGCAAATCCCACCAGAGCGCGTTCTTCTGTCCCATCACGAGCGAGAACTGTCGCTTCAGCTCGTTACTCCGTTCCCAGGGGACAAACCCGAGCACGCGCGCGTCTCCGGAGGTCGGGTTCAGCAAACCCGAAAGCATTTTCAGGACGGTCGTTTTCCCGGCGCCATTCGGTCCGAGGAATCCCACCAGCTCGCCTTCCTCAATTTGGAAGGTGACGCCGTCGGCAGCGCGCGTTTCCTGATACGTTCGCCTAACGAGTCCTTTGATCGACCCGCGCAGCCCGCCTTCTTTGCGGTAAGTGCGGTAGACTTTCGTCAGACCGCGCGTCTCAATGACGCTCACGCGACAGACGAACGACTGCGGCTCTTGCCTTGCACCAGCGGCAGGACCTTTTCCACCAGCGCATCGGCCGTGATGCCGTGCTTCTTTCGAAGAATTGGAATCGTGCCGTGTTCGACGAACTGGTCCGGCCAGCCAATGCGAACAACCGGCGTGTTGATCATCTGGGAATGGAGATGCTCCATAACCGCGCAGCCAAATCCGTTGTAAAGCACGTGGTCTTCAATCGTACAGACGACTTCGACGCTGCGCGCGAAAAATTCGAGCGTCCCGGTGTCGATCGGCTTAATCCAGCGCGGATTGATGAGCGCGACGGAGATTCCTTTTTCTTCGAGCTTTCTGGCGGCTTCCTCCGCGAGTTCGAACATGTTGCCGAGACCGAAAATCGCCACGTCGCGACCGTGTTTCACGACTTCCGCCTTACCGATCTCGAGCAGCTTCGGTGACGCTTTCGGCACCGCGCCGGTGCCCGCGCCGCGCGGATAACGGATCGCGATCGGGCCCGCGTCGTAGTTCGCGATCGTCCAGAGCATGTCGACGAATTCATCTTCGTCCTTCGGCTGCATGTGGACGAAGTTGGGCACGTGGCGGAGGTAGCCGATGTCGAAAAGGCCGTGGTGCGTCGGGCCGTCGTCGCCACTGAGACCGGCGCGGTCCATGCAGAGCGCGACGTTCAGGTTTTGAAGCGCGATGTCGTGGATGATCATGTCGTAGGCGCGCTGCATGAACGTCGAATAAATCGTGAGGAACGGTTTCAGACCTTGAGTCGCGAGACCACACGCAAAAAGCGCGGCGTGTTCTTCTGCGATGCCGACGTCGAAATAACGCGTCGGATGTTGGGCCTGGAAAAACCCAAGGCCCGTCCCGCTCGGCATTGCCGCGGTGATGGCGACAATCTTCTGATTGGAATCGGCGAACTTCGCCAGCGTCTTGCCCATTAACTCCGAATAAGTAGGCGTCGGCGCAGGCGCGGTCTCGCCGCTCTCGATCTTGTATTTGCCGAGACCGTGGAATTTGTCCGGCTTCGCGATCGCCGGCTCGTAACCTTTGCCTTTCTTGGTCAGAATGTGGAGCAGGACCGGCTCGTCCTGCGTCTTAAGGAATTCGAACGTGCGGATGAGCAGCGGAATGTCGTGCCCGTCAATCGGTCCGTAATAACGCAGCCCGAGCTCTTCGAAAATCACGCTCGGCAGGAGAAGATTCTTCACGCCTTCTTCGAACCGATGCGCAAATTCCACCGCGCTCTTGCCCGCGATCGCTTCGATGAACCGGCGCGCCTTATCGTGCAATCCCGCGTAAGTCGGATTCGCGACGATGTTATTCAGGTAACTCGCGATCGCGCCGACGTTTTTCGCGATCGACCATTCATTGTCGTTCAACACCACGATGAACCGGCGGGTTTGCGACTTCGCGTTGTTCAACGCCTCATAACTGATGCCGCAGGTGAACGCCGCGTCGCCGGCCACGACGACCACGTTCTCATCGCCGCCGCGCAAATCGCGCCCGACCGCCATCCCGAGTCCGGCCGAGAGCGCGGTCCCGGCGTGCCCCGCGCCGTAACAATCGTGCTCGCTTTCCGTTCGCAGGAGAAATCCGTTCAGCCCCTGGTATTGACGCATCGTGGCGATCCGATCGAGCCGGCCGGTAAACATCTTGTGGACGTAACCCTGATGGCTCACGTCGAAGACAAATCGGTCTCTCGGCGTTTCGAAAACGCGATGAAGCGCGATCGTTAATTCAACGACCCCGAGGTTCGGTCCAAGATGGCCGCCAGTTTGCGACAGGACCTTGATCAATTCGTCGCGGACTTCCTGCGCGAGCTGCGGCAGGTCTTCCTCGTTCAGCGCCTTGATGTCGGCCGGCGAACGAATCCCATCCAATACCCGCGGCGTAGTCGCGGTCGCCGTCTCAGAAGAGGCTGACGTCGTCATTCTTGTTTGCTCCTTTTTCAGCGGCCGGCGTTTCCTTTTCCGACGCGGGCTCGAAATTCTTTACTACAGCCTTGCCGGCATGGTTGCGAGTAATGATCTCGATTCGCTGTTCGGCGTTGGCCAGGCGTTCCTGGCAAATTTTCACCAGCTTCATTCCTTCTTCGTAACGGCCGATCAGTTCTTCCAACCTCATTTTTCCGGATTCCATCTGCTCGACGATTTCCTCGAGCCGATCCATGGCGGCTTCGAAATTCTGTTGAGGTTCGGTTTTCTTCGGGGCGGAAGACATGCGTCTGCAAATTAAGCACTGGCTGGCCCGGATAAAAAGCGCGACTTCTGGCCGCGGACCGGGTTTGATAGGCCAGGGTTTGGGACCTGGAAGTCGCGATGAAACCAACGATAAATGTAGTGATCGCTCGGTCTAAATACTGCTCACTTTTTCTCCCACAAATAATTCGCCACCTCGGCTCGGCTGAGTTTCTCCTGCGGCGCGACTCTAATTAAAATGAGACGTTTTCTTTCAGGCGCGGGATGGGCGGCGGGAGCAGCCCTCGTTTGCTCGGTCATCGCCCAACCGGCGTTCGCCATTTCTGGTGCGGTCAATCTCTCGACCCGCATGGTTGTCCAGACGGGCGACAACGTTTTGATCGGCGGCTTCATCGTGTACGGGAGCGGGCAGAAAAAAATCGCCGTGCGCGCGATCGGCCCGTCGTTGCCGATTGCCGGGACGCTGAGCGATCCGCTGGTGGAATTGCACGACGCCACTGGCAGCATCATCGCCTCGAACGATAACTGGCGCTCGACGCAGCAGGCGGAGATCATCGAGGCCGGGCTCGCGCCCGCGAACGATCTCGAGTCGGCGCTGATCGCCACGATCAGCACCGGCCCGTATACTGTCGTCGTCCGCGGCGTGAACAACGCTACCGGCGTCGGGGTGATGGAGATTTACGATCTCGATCCCGACGGTTCGCCCGCGCGGCTCGCGAACATTTCCACGCGCGGCAACGTTCTCACCGGCGACAACGTCATGATCGGCGGCTTCATCGTGCGCGGCGACGTTGGTAAACGGATGCTGGTTCGCGCCCGCGGTCCATCGCTGTTTCTCAACGGCACTCCGATTGCCGGCCGGCTGATGGATCCGTCGCTGGAATTGCGCGACGCCAACGGCGCTCTCATCAAGGCAAACGATAATTGGCGCACCGACCAGCAGGCCGAGATCGCGGCGAGCACGATCGCGCCGACTGACGATCATGAGCCGGCCGTTGTCTGGACTCTCGCGCCGGGCAGTTACACCACGATCGTGCGCGGCGTCAACGACACGACGGGCATCGCTCTCGTGGAAATGTACGATCTCGATCAACCGCCGAGCGCCGACGGTTCCACACTTTACATCACGGAATTGCGGCCGCAGGGCGCCGCCACTTCGCAAGGTTCGGGAACGGCCACGCTCCGCCTCGCAGCGGACGGGAAGTCGGCCGTCATTTCGTTTACTTACTCGAATCTCACCGGCCCGGTAACGGGGATGCACGTTCACGCAGCGGACACTTCGATTCTATTTGATATCGACGCTGCGACGCCTCAGCCGGATGGCAGCCTCATCTGGGTTTTCGTCCCGGTCGGTAACTTCAGCGTGGCCGACATCCTGAACATGATCCGGTCCGGCCAGACCTACGTGAATATTCACACGGCGATGTATCCGTCCGGCGAAATCAAGGGCTTCTTCAATTTGTCCACGGGTGCGCAGTCCGCGCCCGTGCCGAGTCCACCACCCGCCTTGCCGGCGGGAACGCCCACGGCCGCAGCTGCCGGACGTTTTCTTTCCCAGGCGACCTTCGGCGCGACCGATGCGTTGATCGCCCAGGTCCAAAGCCAGGGCTACGACGCTTTTCTGGACGCGCAGTTCGCCGCGCCGATGTCGTCGCATCTTGCCTTTGTCGATGCAGCGGTTGCCGCATTGCCCAGTCCGTCGCCGAGCCCGAGTGCGACGCCGAACCAGCCGACGCTCAACATGACCAACGATGCCTGGTGGACGAACGCGATTTCCGGCCAGGACCAATTGCGGCAACGGGTGGCTTTTGCCTTGAGCGAAACCCTTGTCGTCTCCATCAACAGCGCCGGCCTCGGCAATGCTCCATTCGCGTTGCCCGCGTATTACGACGTGCTCGTGCGCGACGCGTTTGGAAATTATCGGCAGCTCCTCGAGGACATCACCCTCAACCCGGCAATGGGCGCGTACCTCAACATGCTCCAGAACGACAAGGCGAATCCGGCACGCGGCACTTTGCCTAACGAGAACTATGCGCGCGAGGTCATGCAGCTTTTCTCGATCGGACTCTACGACCTCAATCTTGACGGAAGCCTCACCCTCAGCTCGAGCGGTTTCCCGATTTCCACCTACGGCCAAAACGAAATTCTTGGCACGGCGGCGGTCTTGACCGGCTGGACCTACGCGCAGCCGGGAGTGGCGAATCCCGTGTTTCGTCCCGGCTTCCCGCAGGATTGGCGCGATCCGATGATCAACATCGCGACCCGCCACCAGACCGATGCGAAAAACATTTTGAACGGCGTCGTCATTCCGGCGAACCAAACGGCCGCGCAGGATTTGAAGACGACGCTCGACACCATTTTCAATCATCCGAACGTCGGACCGTTTATCTGCCGGCAATTGATTCAGCGGCTTGTCACGAGCAATCCGAGCCCTGGTTACGTTTATCGCATCGTCGCCGTCTTTAATGACAACGGCCAGGGCGTGCGCGGCGATTTGAAGGCGGTCGTGCGCGCCATTCTAATGGACTATGATGCACGCGTCGGTTTCCCGACCGCGCAGGGTGCCGGCCATGAGCGCGAGGCCGTGATTCGCCTAACGAATCTCTTGCGCGCTTTTAACGCCACCTCGCCGAGCGGGAAATATTCCGTCCGCAACGCCTATGCGAATCTCGCCGAGGAGGCGATGCATTCGCCGACCGTTTTCAATTTCTTTGAGCCCGATTATTCCGCGCCCGGGGCGATCGCCGCGGCCGGACTGAAGAGTCCCGAGTTCGAAATCACAACCGATACAACTGTGATCTCGATCGCGAATTATCTCCGGAACGCGATCTACGCTTCGCTCGGCCCGTCGAGCGATCGAATTACTCTCAGCCTTGCCGAGGAACAAACGCGCGCCTCGGATCCTGCCGGCCTGGTCGATCACCTGAACTCGTTGCTCATGGCTGGCGGCATGTCGTCCAGCACGCGCACCATTCTCATCAACGCCGTGACCCAGATCCCGGCGAGCAACACTCTCGAGCGTGTCCGCACCGCGATCTATCTCGTCGTCAATTCTCCGGAATTCGTCGTGGACAAATGAATATGACTTCGCCTACTCGCCGCACTTTTATTCGCCAGGCCGCCTGTGCTGCGCTCACCACCACTGGAATCCTGAACACGATCTTCGATCTCCGTCGCCTGAGTGCCGCGCCCCTCGACACCAGCGATTACAAGGCGCTCATCTGCCTCTTCCTCTTCGGTGGCAACGACGCGAACAATGTCATCGTGCCGCACGACGCCAGCGGTTACGCGTCTTATGCGGCCGCGCGCGGCATTCTCGCCATCCCGCAAGCGTCGCTTCTGCCGCTAACCCTCCAGAACGGCGACGGGCGCGATTTCGGTTTCCATCCGAATATGCCGGAACTCCAGGCGTTGTTTAATCAGGGAAAGCTGGGTCTCGTCGCGAACGTGGGGACGCTCGTCGCACCGGTCACGCGCGCGCAATATCTCGCCGGTGGTGCTGCGGTGCCGCCGCAACTCTTCTCACACGCCGATCAATCGGTGCAGTGGCAGACTTCGGTGCCGGACGTGATTTCCAAGACAGGTTGGGGCGGACGCATGGCCGACGTGCTGCAATCTCTTAACGCCGGCTCGAAGATCTCGCTCAACATTTCCATCGCGGGCACGAACACGTTCGAAGTCGGGAACACCGTCCTGCCTTATGTTCTTTCGCCGACTGGGAGCGTTGGCCTCACCGGTTTCGACGGGAGCGCGAACGCGAATGTGCGCCTCCAGGCGTTCAAGGACTTGCTCGCCTTGCCGCACAACAATTTGTTTGAGCAGGCTTACGCCGACACCGTTTCACGCTCGATTGCCGCGAACGATTTGCTCACTTCCGCGCTCTCCGGTATTCCGGCGTTTCAAACCGTTTTCCCGAATACGAATCTCGGCCAGCAGTTGAACATGATCGCGAAACTGATCGCGGCCCGGAACAATCTGAGCATGAAGCGCCAGATTTTCTTCTGCTCCGTCGGCGGTTACGACACCCACGGCGACCAACTGGCCGGTCAGGCGAATTTGCTCACGGAACTGAGCCAGGGAATGAATGCATTTTACAACGCCACGGTCGAGCTGGGCGTCGCCTCGCAGGTCACGACGTTCACCGCGTCCGATTTCGGGCGCACTTATCCAACGAACGGGTCCGGGTCGGATCACGGGTGGGGGAGTCATCAGTTCGTTCTCGGCGGCGCGGTCCAGGGCGGACGACTGTTCGGAACCTTCCCGACTCTCGCGGTCAACGGCCCCGACGACACCGGCCAGGGTCGCTGGATTCCCACCACGTCCGTCGACGAATTATCCGCCACGCTCGCGACGTGGTTCGGCGTCGCCGCCTCCGATTTGCCGACCGTTCTTCCGAACATCGGCCGCTTCGCCCATCCGAACATCGGCATCTTCGGTTAGAGTTGCGCGATGCCGCGGATTGCGGCTTAACTGCATCGCGACATGAACTGGATCGCCAAACAGGACGCGCGGCATCGTATCGTTATTTCCCTCGCGATCGCGACCGCGGTTTGGTTCGCGTTGCAGGGCCAGGTTCAACCTTCCACGCGCTGCATCATCACGTGGGACACCTTCGCCTTATGCGTCCTCGCGCTGGCCTGGCTGACGATCCTCACCACGCCGGCGGAAAAACTTCGTGCCCGCGCCCAGATGCAGGATCTCAGTCACATTCTGATTTTCATTTTCGTGCTGGGCGCAGCCTGCGCTGGATTGTTCGCTGTCGGGTTTCTGTTTTTTAACAAGTCGATCATCGTGGAGCGATCGCACTTCTTCGCCCATCTTTTGATGAGCCTCGTCGCGGTGGTTTGTTCGTGGATGCTGGTCCACACCGTCTTTGGATTGCGCTATGCCCACACTTATTACGGTGATCCCGATGGACCGACCGGGCCGAAATCACATGCGGGCGGCCTCCAGTTTCCCGGTGATCGGGACCCGGACTATATGGATTTTGCGTATTTCTCGTTCACGATCGGGATGACCTTCCAAGTCTCGGACGTCGTCATCACCTCGCGCGATTTCCGGACGCTCGTTCTCGTCCACGGAATGCTGTCGTTTGGCTTCAACACCGTCATCCTCGCGCTGACTCTCAATACCGTCTCGGCGCTGTTCTGAGCCGGTAGTTTCCGTCGGACGACGCTGGCATATCCGATGCTTGGTATGCCTGCGAACGATGACCTTCCTGAAAAAGATCCTGCTGGTCGATCACGAGCCGCGCGTCACGGCACTCGTTAGGCGCGCGCTCGAAAGCACCGGTCGGTTTCTGGTGAAGGTCGAAGCCGATGTCCGGCTGGCCCAACACGCCGCGCCGTGGTTCCGGCCCGACCTTGTCTTGCTCGACGCGCCGAAGACTTCGGAAACGGAAGACATGACTCGCCAGTTGCAAGGCGAACCCGCGCTGAAAGACACGCCCTTTCTCTACCTGAACGGAAATCCGTCGGAGAAAAAAGTAATGACCGGGGGTTTTCTCGGCGGTTACAGCTTTTTTGCGACTGCCGTTTCGCTGGAGGAGCTGGTCCGTTTCGTCGAAGAGATGCTGACTCCCGCTCAAGCGCCCGTCAGCCTCGTCCGTCGCGCTCGTTAGGCCAGCGCTTAACCGATTTGCGCCCGATAAGCGGCCGCGTCCTTCAACTGCTTTACTTCGTCAGGCGAATCCATCTTCAGCACGAAGATCCAACCTTCGCCGAACGCGTCGGTATTCACTAACGCCGGGTTTCCTTCCAGCGCTTTGTTTACGTCGACAACCGTCCCGCTGACCGGCGCGTAAATGTCGCTCGCCGCCTTCACCGATTCCACCACGGCGATCTGGCCTTTCGCCGTTGCTTTCGCGCCGACTTTGGGCAGTTCGACGTAAACAACGTCAGTCAATTCCGCCTGCGCGTGATCCGTGATGCCGACGCGCGCGTTCTCGCCCTCCACGCGGACCCATTCGTGCGATTCTGCATAACGAAGATCGTCTGGAACATTCATGTTTTTTTGTAGAGCGGTTTTTTCTCGATGACTGCCGGAAGTTTCCGGTCGCGAATTTCGATCTCAATCTCGGTCCCGATTTTCGCGTGCGCAGACGCAACGTAGGCCATCCCGATCCCTTCGTTCAAGCTCGGCGATAACGTGCCGCTCGTGACTTCGCCGATCCGTTCGCCGTCGCGCCAGACGGAATAATGCGGCCGCGGCGGCGGACCCTTGCTCTTCATCCGGAACGCCACCAGCCGATTCGGCGTTCCGTTTTCCTTCGCGTTGGCCAAAACGTCGCGCCCGACGAACTTCGATTTCTTCAGGTCAACGAAGAACCCGAGCCCGGCTTCGATCGGATTGTGTTCGGGAGAGAGATCGGAACCGTTGAGCGGGTAACACATTTCCAACCGAAGGGTGTCGCGCGCGCCGAGTCCGCATGGGCGAATTCCCAAATCCTTTCCTTTTTCGAGAATCGCGTTCCACACTTTTGCCGCGTCCCGCGCCGCGAAGAAGACTTCCACGCCGTCTTCGCCGGTGTAACCAGTGCGCGCAATCGTCAGTTTGGTCCCGTGCCAATCGAAATCCCTGATCTGATTGCGCGTTGGCAATTCCGCATCCGTGCCGACGAAGGACTGGAGCAATTCAACGATCCGCGGTCCCTGGATCGCCAGCCCTCCATAATCCGCGCTCCGATTTTCCAGCGTGGCATTATCGCCAAGATGCTTTTGCAGCCAGGCGAAATCTTCGTCGGCCCGCGACGCATTCACGACGAGCAAGAATTTCTCCGGCGCCGTTCGGTAAACAATCAGGTCGTCGATTATTCCGCCGCGATCATTCAAGAGAAACGTGTATTGCCCGGTGCCGAGCTCCAGCTTGTCGACGTTGTTCGTCAGCATCTCGTTGAGCCACGCACCGGCGCGCTGACCCGTCGCGACCAATTGCCCCATGTGCGAAATGTCGAACACGCCCACGTTGTTCCGCACCGCCTGGTGTTCGTCGATGATCCCGCTGTATTGCACCGGCATGATCCAATCGCCGAAGGGAATCATCTTCGCGCCGAGCCTCACGTGCTCGTCGTAGAGCGGCGTCCTCTTTTCGGCGGCTTCGGTCACCAGCGCACCCTAGATGCCTCGCCAGTTGAAGCAAGCCGCGCTTCCTCTACCGTGCTCGCAGCGATGAGCTTCCTCGACAAACTCGAACGCCGCCTTGGCTTCATCGCCATCCCGGGACTCTTGCGCTATGTCGCGGCTTTCAGCGCGCTCGCCTTCATCCTTTACAAAATCGATCCGGGCTATCTGCGCCTGATCGATCTGGATCCGCACGCGGTTCTGCGCGGCCAGGTTTGGCGGCTCGTTACCTACATTTTTGTTCCGCAGCTCGGCAGCATGATTCCGTTGCCCGATTGGGTGAACGCCGCCTTTTACGTGCTCTTTCTTTTGTGGATGGGCAACGGGCTCGAGGCCGCCTGGGGTCCGGTCCGCCTCACTCTCTTTTATTTGATCGGCATGATCGGCACGACCATCGCTGCCTTCTTCTTCGGCGCCGCTTTTTCCAACATCATGCTTTCGGCGGCGCTCTTCTTTGCCTTCGCCCGATTTTTTCCCGACACCGTCATCTACTTCGCCTACGTCCTTCCTCTCAAGGTCAAATGGATCGCCTGGGGAACGGCTGCCTTACTTCTCTTTCAATTTCTTTTTCAATCGATGGCTTATCGCGCCGCTCTGCTCGTCGCGATGGCCAACTACTTCCTGTTTTTTGGGCCCGAGATCTATCGCGCGGCGCGTCATCGCCAGGACGTCAGCGAACGTCGCCGGCGATTCGAGGTGCAATCCCGCGACACCGACTCCGACCCTCTCCATAAGTGCGCGACCTGTGGCGCCACCGAAGCAAGCGATCCCAATCTCGAGTTTCGCGTGGCCCGGGACGGCGAGGAATATTGTCTCGCGCATTTGCCGCGTCCGGCAAACGCTCCAGTCGCACCGCGATGAATAAGAACGACGCGCCGCTGATCCCTGAGCAAGGCTGGCATTGTCTCCATCTTTTTTACCGGATCGAGCATGGGCAATGGCAATTGCTCAGCAGTGAGGAACAGCGCAACGCTAAGGTCGCGCTCTCAGCCCTCGTGCAGGAAATCCGCGCGCTGGAATCCACCCAGCTTCTCACTTTGAGCATGGTCACGCCGAAAGCCGATCTCGGGTTCATGTTGATCACGCCCGATCTGCACACGGCGAATCGGATTGAGAAACAACTTAGCCTGTCGTTAGGCGCGGACGTGATCGTTCCGGTTTACAGCTATTTGTCGCTGACCGAGGAAAGCGAATACAAAACGAGCGCAGAAGATTACGCCGCCATTCTCGAGAACGAACAGAAGATCAGGCGCGGGACGCCGGAGTTCGAGAAATCGCTGGGTGCGTTCGAAGATCGGATGAAACATTACCGGCACGAGCGCGTTTATCCGACGCTGCCCGATTGGCCGGTCGTTTGTTTCTACAACATGAGTAAACGGCGCGGTGAACAACGAAACTGGTATTCGTTGCCCTTCGAAGAACGACGCAAGCTCATGCTCGGGCATGGCGCCGTTGGCCGGCAATACGCCGGGAAAGTGAAACAGCTCATCACTGGTTCGACCGGACTCGACGATGCCGAGTGGGGCGTCACGCTATTCGCCCACGACACATTTCAAATTAAATCGATCGTCTACGAAATGCGTTTCGACCCGGTGAGCGCCGACTACGGCGAATTCGGCGAGTTCTACATCGGCCTGCAACTCCCGCTCGACGAACTGTTCCGGAGGTTGCAGCTTTAACTCCTCGTGCTCCTGCTCGTAATCGTAATCGAGCCTTTCATATCGAGCACGAGCATGAGCACGAGCACGATTACGATTTAACGGGATGGGTGACAGAGCGGTCGATTGTGCACGCCTGGAAAGCGTGTGTGCCGCAAGGCACCAGGGGTTCGAATCCCCTCCCATCCGTTTCTCCTCTTACTCTTGCTCGTGCCGTTACTTCTGGCTCACGCTTCTCCGCGTCAGCACCTGCAAATTCTGCCGCACCTTCACCACGCTCGCGCTCGGCAGCACGCCCCGAAAATTCGCGCCCGGATAGACAATACAATCTTTCCCCAGCACCGATCCCGGATTGATCACAGCATTACACCCAATCTCCGTCCGATCGCCGATCACGGCGCCGAACTTCGTCAACCCCGTCGCAATCATTCCCTCCGCGGCCGCGACTTGAATCTCGGCATGATCCAATTTCACATTCGACAAAATCACGCCCGCGCCGAGATGCGCGCGATGTCCCAGGATCGAGTCGCCCACGTAATTGAAATGCGGCACCTGCGCTTCATCAAACAGGATGCAGTTCTTGAACTCGCACGAGTTTCCCATCACCACCCCATTCCCGACGATCACGTTTTCCCGCACGTAACAGCCGCTCCGGATATGACAGTTCTCCCCGATCCACGCTGGCCCTTTTAGCATCGCACCCTGCTCGACGGTCGTCCCCGCCCCAATGAAAACCGCGTTGCTGATAAACGGTTTCCCGACGAGTTCGCCGAGCACCGCCGGTTTCAAACGAAACTGCAGATAACTCGCGATCTGCCGCAGCGCGTCCCAGACATATTTCTGCGACTCAAACAGCTTTGGGTGCGCGGTGTGTTCGAGACTGACAAATTCGGCCGGCGAAAACATTGGAGCTACGCCCCGCCGCGTCGCGTGATTTTCTGCCCGTCCTTCGTGTCCCGGGCTTCCCAACCGCGCGCGGCCAGTTCGTCGCGCAATTCATCACTTTTTCTCCAATCCTTTGCAAGCCTCGCCTGCGCTCGCGCCTCCGCCAGTTCCGCGATCTCCGCCGGCAGCTCCGCTTCTTCCCCGCTGATTTGCAAAACTCCATCTACGCTCTTCCACCATTCCAGCCACGCCTTCGCTTCTTCCGCGCCCATCTCCCCCGCATCCATCCGCCGATTCGTCTCCCGAATCATCTCAAACAAAACTCCGAGCGCCCCCGAAATATTCAGATCATCATCCAACGCATTTTGAAATTCTTCCTTGGAGCTTGGTGTTTGGTGCTTGTTTGGATCTTGGGATTTGGAGCCTGGAGCTTCGCGCGCCGCCTCATCGAGTCGCCGCCTCCAATCGTCCACGCGCGCTATCGCGGCGCGCGCCTCTTCCATTCCTTCCCAGGTAAAATTCAACGGCGCCCGATAATGCACCCGCATCAGCGCGTACCTCACCTCGCGCCCGCTGAATCCCTTCGCGAGCACATCCCGCAGCGTATAAAAATTCCCGAGCGACTTCGCCATCTTCTGGCCCTCGACCATCAAATGCGCGCAATGCAGCCAGTAGCGGACAAACTTTTTCCCCGTGCATCCTTCCGTCTGCGCGATCTCCGCTTCGTGATGCGGAAAAATATTGTCCACTCCGCCGCAATGAATATCGAGCTGATCGCCGAGCAGCTGCGTCGCCATCGCGCTGCACTCGATGTGCCACCCCGGCCGGCCGTCGCCCCACGGACTGCTCCATTTCACTGGACCATCCGCGTCATCCCACGCTTTCCAGAGGGCGAAATCGCCGATGTGTTCTTTGTCGTACTCATCGCTCTTCACCCGGCCGGTTGAGCGCAGCTCTTCCAGATCGAAATGCGCCAGCTTTCCGTAATCCGGGAATTTGTTGATCCGAAAATAGATTGATTTGTCTTCCGCCTGATACGCGAGGCCGCGTTCCATCAGCGTCCCGATCATCTCGATCATCTTCGCGATCTCGCGCGGATCGGTCGCTTCCGGGAAAAAATCCGCGCGTTTGATCCGTAGCGTGTCGAGATCGTCGAAGAACGCCTTCTTGAATTGCGCGGTGAACTCCGCGAGCGGCACGTTCGCTTCGCGCGAACCGCGGATCGTCTTGTCATCCACGTCGGTGATATTCATGACGCGCCGCACTTCGAACCCGCGCGACTCGAGATGTCGCTGAAGCAAATCTTCGAACAGATAAGCGCGAAAATTTCCGATGTGCGCGTGGCTGTAAACCGTCGGCCCGCACGTGTACATCTTCACTTCGCCGCCGGCCGGATCGAGAGGCCGAAATTCTTCGAGCGCGCGCGAGTAAGTATTGAAGAGGCGGACCGCCATTACTCCATTTCCAGCGTCGCCACCGCCATCGCTGCCATCCCTTCGCCGCGCCCGATCGCGCCCAGTCCTTCGTTCGTCGTCGCCTTGATGCTGACGCGCGCTATCTCGAGCTTGAGCGCTGACGCGATCTTTTCGCGCATCGCCGGAATATGCGGCGCGATCTTCGGCGCTTCCGCGATCAACGTCGCGTCCACGTTCAACGGCCGCGCGTGAATTTCGCCCAGCAGTGCCGTCACCCGTTGCAAAATCTCGATACTGCTGATGCCGCGAATCGATTCGTCGCTGTTCGGAAAATGATGGCCGATATCGCTTTCGCCAACTGCACCGAGCAGCGCATCCGCGATCGCGTGGCAGATCACGTCCGCGTCCGAATGCCCATCGAGTCCGCGATCGTGCGGAATCTCCACGCCCCCAAGAATCAGTTTCCGCCCGGCCGCGAGCCGATGCGCATCGTAACCATTTCCGACACGAATCGTACTCACAGTTTCAAGTCGACGACGCCATTTGACGCCACGATGGAATATTTATCTTTCATGTCCGTGCGCGGTTTCATCTCCACCGTGCCGCCCGCCGTTTCCACCAGAATCCATCCCGCCGCAATGTCCCACAAACTGATGCCTTGCTCGATGTAAGCGTCGAATCGTCCGCACGCGACGTACGCCATGTCGAGCGCGGCGCTTCCCATCAACCGGCATTTGCGCGCGCGATGCACCATGTCTTGCAACAACGGAAGTCCGGCCGCGATCGTCACGCCGGTCTTCGACAAACCGACCGACACCACTGCTTCGCGCAAATCGGCGCGCTCGCTCACCCGAAACGGTTTGCCGTTCAGCGTCGGTTGCTCGCCTTTCTGCGCCTTCCAAAGTTCGTCGCGCATCGGATCGTAAATCACGCCGACGATGATTTCGCCCATGTAACGGAGCGCGATCGACACGCAGAAATGCGGGATGCCGTAGAAAAAATTCACCGTCCCGTCGAGCGGATCGACCACCCATTGATGATCGCTCGCCTGGTCGCCGACGATTCCTTCTTCACCGTAGAGCGCGTGTTCGGGGAATTTTTGCAGGAGCAGCTCGGTGATGAGCGTTTGGGCGCGCACGTCGATCTCGAGCTTGATGTCGTGCGCCTCCGCCGAGTTCACGCGGAGCGGTTGCTGAAAACAATGCCGGAGCAGTTCTCCCGCGGCCCGGGCCGCTTCCACTGCTGCGTCGAGATAATGGGTCATGAAGTTCGAACGGCCTGCGAACGCTGGCGCGCCGCTGCATTCAACCATTCAAATTCTTCATGCGCAAAAAAAACCGGGGAGAGAAAATTCATTCTCTCCCCGGGTTGAAGTTATTGATTGGAACTACGAAAGAGCTTCGTAGTCGTTACCGCGATATTTGGAAACTAGTGTTTCTTTTTCTTCGCGGCCGCCTTTTTCTTGGCGGGCTTCTTAGCTTTTTTCTTAGCTGCCATATCGACTAATCCCCCCTTTCGGTCCGCTGTCGCGGTGGGTTGGTGAA
>JBHELY010000010.1:0-70938 GCA_046262815.1 Chthoniobacterales bacterium
GTACCCGCTCCGATACGCTTGAGCATGACCAAATTAAGTATTCTCGCGCTCGCTCTGATGGCTGGCGTTGTGGCGAACGCGGCCGAGCCGCCGACCTTCGAGGTGCGGAAAAGAGAAGCTGTCGGGGAGTTGAGGCCGGTTCAAATTCCTTTCCGCTCGCAACCCGAAAAGGACGGTGTTGTCGTCCTGACCTTTAACGCTCCAGAGTCCGGCACCTACGCTTTCATCTACACCAATGGCCCGGACAAAGGTAAAGTCGCGAAGGTAATCGACGTCGAAGCCGGTCCGGTTACCACAGAGGTAACAACCCGCGCGCAAAAGACCTACTAGGAAGAGGCGAAGCCTGTGACCCGCCTTCGTTTGACTTCGGCGCGGCTGGCAAGTGACCAGAAGGTAATCGAGATGAGACGGCCGACGGTTGGAGGCGATGATATACGTGAATCACGTATATCAGATGTTTGGACACGCCGCCGCGGTGATCTGTGGACTGGTCGTTCGCGAGTCGCGGTAGCTGACGCGGAGGATTATTGGAAGAGGACTGAAACCCAGCGGGAATGAACCACGGGCAGTTTGTTCTCCACAGCAAGTCGCTGGAGAGGCTCGAGCAATACGGGCGCCGACGTTACGGACGATGATATACGTGAATCACGTATATCAGTTGTTTGGACACGCCGCCGGTGTGAGCTGCGGACTGGTCGTTCGCGAGTTGCGGTCCATCTCGGGAATGTTTCCTCGATTCCTGTTTTCCTAATTCGTTGTCTCGATCTGTGCTCGCGCTAGACTGACTCGATGCGAGCGCGAATCATTATCGGCGTACTGATCTGCCTGGGGTGCTCGCCACTCTTCGCCGACAAGGTGTCGCCGGCTGATATCCTTTACAAGGTAGGCCCGAGATACCCCGATAGACTGCAGAGAGCTCGAATCGGAGGGACCGGCATGTTCCGGATGTTGATCGACTTCAAGACGGGCAAGGTCACGGATGTCGTGATCTTGCAATCGACCGGGTCCGACGCGTTGGATCGGGAGGCGATATTTGCGTTGCGTCGCTGGCGATTTAAGCCGGGCAAAGTAAGGAAGGTCGACCTGCCAATTACGTTTCACAACGGTTCAGAACCGCTGGTGTTACCTCCCGGTTCGAAGCTGGTGCCGGGTCAGTGAATGCTGAATTGTAGGGCGGGCGCGCCGCCTGCCGAACCTCATCGACAACCGGAGCGGTTGCCCTACAATTGATTTCCTGGGTTCCTGATTCATCCGCTCCGAATCCAGTTCAATCCTGGTGATCCCGTCTAGTTCTCACCGCTGCGCGATCCGGATCTCGCGGCGACGCTGCGGTCGACGTCGGCGTTGGTGGCCTTAGACAAAGAATGCTCGTCGCGACGCTTTATCTTTAATGACTGGCAGAATCCTCAAGGCAACCGGTATCTGCCTATTGAGTGCTGTCCTGGGTTGCTCGCCATCGAGCGAGAAAGGAACATCTTCCACGGCGCCATTGGCGACGATTGCGCTCGAGCCTTACCTCAAAGCTCAGGCGGTGGTTCATGCGACCGTCAACGGACAACCGGGAACGTTTCTCTTTGATACGGGCGAAGGTGTTTCAAGTTTCTCGCCGCAGTTTGCGAAGAAGATTGGTTGCGAGCCGTGGGGGCGCACCACCGGATTCCGGATGAGCGGTGAACGGTTGGACAACGAGCATTGCGATAACATTACCTTCGATTTTTCCGGGCATGCGTTCGTCGCTCCGGTGGTGATCACGATCGATATCATGAAATTTCTCGGGCCCGAGGTGCCGCCGGTCGATGGCGCGCTTGGCCTGGATCTGTTCGCCGGTCGCGCGATCACGATCATTCCACGGAAGGCGATTATTGTTGAAAGCCGAGGCAGTTTGGAAGCGCGGGTTGCGAGAGCGCGGGAGCTTCCGATTCGAATCGTAAGAGACGCAGAAGGTGTAGCTCTCGCCCTCGATGGCGCGGTGAAAACGCCAAAGGGCACGGCGTGGATGGAACTCGACAGCGGAAATGGCGGATCGTTCGTGGTATCGAATCACATCGCGCCGCTCATAGGTCTGCGCGCTGACATGGCCGTACCGGAGCCAGCGCGCTTCGAGTTAGCGAATGGGATCGTCGTCGAAGGCACGACGCGAACGCGCGACCTGATCATGGACGGAAATATCGGCGCCCAGTTTCTCAATAACTGGATCCTCACGCTCGATCTCGAGCACGGTCGCGCCTGGCTCTCGCCGCCCGCGAAAGGTAATTAACGCCCAGCGATCCGGATCATGGCGGCGACGCTGCGGTCAACGTCGGACTCGGTGGTGGACCAGCAGGAGACGCTGATGCGCATGGCGGTGCGGCCTTGCCACACCGTGACGCCGCACCAGCAGGTGCCGTCTTCCTGAAGCTCGTTGATGACGCGCTGGGTCTTCTCGGCAGAGCCAAAGGAAACGAGGACCTGGTTTAGAACCACGTCGTTCAGGATCTCGAAGCCGGCGGCGGAAAGTTGCTCGGCGAATTTTCTCGCTTGTTCGCAGTTGCGCTCAATCATCCGAGCAAGTCCTTCCCGGCCTAACGACCGGAGTGCGGCCCAGACTTCAACGCCGCGGGCGCGACGGGATAGCTCAGGTGTGAAATTGGCGGGGTTCCGGTGCTCGGTCTCGGTCGGCAAATATTCGGCGGTGATCGCCATCGCGGCTGGAAGCGAATATTGGTCGCGAACGAAAGCCAGGCCGCAATCGTAGGGAACGTTCAACCATTTGTGGGCGTCGGTCGCCCAGGAATCGGCGTCAGCGATTCCAGCAGCGAGATGAGCGCGAGAAGGTGTCGCGGCGGCCCAGAGGCCGAATGCGCCATCAACGTGGACCCACGCGCCGGCGGCATGAGCGACACGGCAAATCTCCGCGATAGGATCAAACGATCCGGTGTTCACGTTGCCGGCCTGGACACAGATGATCGTTGGTCCCGCGACTGCGGGAAGTTTGTCAGCCAACATTCGTCCCTGGTCATCGACTGGAATTTTCACGACGCGACTGCGGCCAAGGCCGAGCAGACCTAACGACTTCGTCACGGAAGGATGCGCTTCCGCGCTGACGATCACAGTAATTGGCGGTGCGCCGAAAAGTCCGTCGGCTTCCGCGTTCCAACCGGCTTGCTTGAGGACACTGTGACGCGCAGCGGCAAGCGCGCAAAAATTCGCAACGGTGGCGCCGGTGACGAACGCTCCGCAGCATTCCGGCGGGAGCCGGAGAACGTCGAGCAACCAGCGCAATGAGATTTGTTCGAGTAAGGAAGTTGTCGGCGTGGGGCGCCAAAGACCAGTGTTTTGGTCCCAGGCGGCAGCCAGCCAATTAGCCGCAACAGTCACGGGAAGCGCGCCGCCGATGACAAACCCAAAGAATCGCGGCCCAGCCATCGCCATTGTTCCCGGTGATCCGATCTCATCGAGGAGCCGCAATGTTTCAGCTGGATCAGTCTCACGATCCGGAAACGGTTCGTCGAACGTTTTGAGTTGTTCGATGGCGGCAGCTGTCGGAGCTACGGAGCGCTCGCCAATTCCTTCGAGATAACGGATCGCGCGTGTGGACGCGGCGGTAAGAAGTTCTTTGTTCATCGCCTTGGCAGACATTCCTTTCGCGCCGAAGAAAACGAAAGGCCGAAAATCGGGCAGGGAAATAAAGGAAGAATTAAGAAGGGGACAGATAACGCGGAGATCTCAGTGCTTAGCGAAGATCTCCTTGGGCAGGAATGGGTATGTCTTCCGGATGTTCTTTTGAAATCCCGGGCCGTACTCTTCTTCGTTAGGGTCGGCTGGAACTTTCGAGAGATCGAGTTCTTTCCAGCCCTGATCGCGTCCGTCGCGACTGTGGACATGGTGTAATACCGCGACCTTCTGTTCGGCGAGCGGATGTCCGGCCTTATCGAGCGGCGTGACATCGGTGAAGGCCCAGTCGCCGCTGATGTTTAGAATGTTGACCTTCCAGGATACGATCCTGCCGTTCCCAGATTTCTTGCTCAACCCGGCCAGGACCGCTTTGCGCTCGTTTTTATCCGGATCGGCTGCGCAGTTCACCGCGATGAGGATTGCGCAGGTAAGGATCGATAGGCGAAGAATCATCGGGATCAATCGCCGAGGTAATGGCCTCACGCAATATTCAACGCGCTTAGAATTGGCTCGCCTGGAAAGAACGGCGCAGGTAAAAGGAATGGATGATTAAGAAGTTATTCTGCGGTGTTCTCGCAGTCATTATAATGGCGAGCGTGGTAGCGAATGCGGCCGAGCCGGTCGGGATCGAAATCCGGAAGAGGAATTCGATTGGGCGGTTGGGTATAGTTAACGTTCAACCGACGGTGAAGACAGAAGCGGATGGAACTATCGTTGTGTCTTTCCAAGCCCCAGAAGAGGGAACCTACGTTCTCGTTTACACAACCGGGACGAACAAGGGTAAGACCGCGACGAGGATCAATGTTACAAAGCCCGGCCCTGCTACGGCAAAGATCAAAGGCGGTTCACGCTAAGAGGAACGATCGCCGAAAATTGTAGGGCAGGCGCGTCGCCTGCCATATCGCAATAGGCAACCGGAGCGGTCGCCCTACACATATCTTAAGATGACTAAGAGCTGGTTCGTTTGGGCGATGCTTTCGGCGCTCTTTGCCGGCGCCACCGCGATTCTGGCGAAGGTAGGAGTAAAAGACGTTGATTCGAATCTCGCCACCGCGATTCGCACGACAGTAATTCTTGTTTTCACGTGGGGACTCGTTCTCGCTACTAGCTCGCTGCGTAGCATTGGCTCGCTGTCGACCCGGACCTGGATCTTTCTTACCCTGTCGGGAGTCGCGACCGGTTTGTCGTGGGTTTGCTATTTTCGTGCGTTACAGCTAGGGCCGGCATCGCGGGTAGCTCCGATCGATAAGCTAAGTGTGGTATTCGCGATTGCGTTCGCGTTGATCTTTCTCCAGGAACGGCTGGGTTGGGTGCAATGGGTAGGGTGCGCGCTGATGGTGGTGGGTACACTTCTGCTGGCGGTGCATGCCTGAATTCTGTGAAGCCAGTGACAGGTGACGTGTGACATGTCGAGAGGGATCGGCAACCCGCCTGAGGCGGGTTGCCCTACAATGACCGGGCCGTGAAGACCAAGCCGATCATCTATTCCGTACTTAACCTGATTGGCGCAGCGGCGGTTTACCGCCTCCTGATCAGCGGCGGATGGGTTACCCATCATTACGACCTGCTTGATCCGGACGTGATCAATCTCGTTCTTGTGATCGTCGAGCCGCTCGTAGTGCTGTGTGTGATTAGCTACTGGCTTTGGCAAACGGCTTTCCTTTATCGGCTTCTGTTCATCTCCTTCATTGTCCAGCTGCTGATCGATGTGGGCTTTCTCGCGTTCATCGGCTTCTTCTTCTTCACCTGGAAGCCGAAGATGATGTGACGGGAGTTGTAGGGCGGGCGCGTCGCCTGCCCGGGTAAATCGATTTGGCAACCGATGCGGTTGCCCTACAAGTGTAAAGTGCTCAAAATCATTTCCGGTGGACAAACGGGTGTGGATCAGGCGGCGTTGCGGGCGGCGAGGGATTGTGGGTTGGAAATCGGCGGATGGTGCCCACCCGGCCGAGTTTGTGAGGCCGGCCCGATTCCGCCGGAGTTTGCGTTGAAAGAAACGCCTAACGATCGCAGTGCCAACGCGCCTGAGGTTCCGCATTCGCAAAGGACAGAATGGAATGTTCGCGATTCGGATGGAACGCTGGTAATCCGATCGGCCGCTGAGGAAGATCCCGGCACGGAATGGACAATCCAATGCGCAAACCGTTTCCACCGGCCGTTGCTGGTTTGTAACCTCGACGACCCGGACATTAAGGAGAAGATCCGACACTGGCTGGCCGCGACTGCGATCGCAACCCTGAATGTCGCCGGCCCGAGCGAATCAACCGAGCCGGGCATTGGGGGAAAAGCCTACGCGCTGCTTAAAGGAGTAATCGAATTGTAGCGGGGGCGGTCGCCGCGGCGACCTGCACATTCTACAATCATGATGTGCGTCGTGGCAGTCCACTTGCTTTCGAACAGTGTCCATGACCGTCAATTTCAAAACCAACGTCAGAACCGTCATTCGGTACAAGGGCCAGGAATACTCCAGCCTGGACCAGCTTCCGGCTGAAGCGCGCACGGCGTACGAAACAGCGCTGGCTCAGGGAACCACGGCGAAACCGGCCGCTGACAAAGAGCAGATCGTTGTTAATGGTCAGCGCTTCGCTTCACCGGATGAGATGCCCGCGGCCGAAAGAAAGCTTTACGATGATGCGATTTCGTTGGTTCGAGATAGCACGACGATTTCGAAGACGCCGGTTTCTTCCTCGAGTTGGATAACTCCATCGCAATGGCGCCTCGCCGTTTTATTGGCGGCTTTTGCGGTGTTGGTGGTCTGGATGGTACGGCTGCTTCACTAAGCAGCGTACGATTGCGGTTCGGCAACCGGCGACGATCAGTGGAATGATGGGCACAACCGGATTCTAACTTTCGGCTGCGCCAGGTGGGATGGCAATTGTTGTAGCGGCAGTCTATGACTGTCGTAATTTCGGGACGGCTTCGACAGTCATAGACCGCCCCTACAGGACGGTCACGACGGCGATGAATTCTTACTCTCATCATTGGTTCGAATTCTTTCACGCTCCCATTGGGCACGAGCGAACGGCACGTGAAGTGGAGTTTATTTGCGCAGTCGCGCCATTGCCGGAGTTTCGAAGAGTTCTCGATGTCTGCTGTGGAATGGGACGCCATGCGCGCGAGTTAGCTGCGCGCCGCTATTCGGTGACGGGCGTTGAGCGCGATGCGGACGCAATCGTTAAAGCGCGCGAGCTAGGCGGTGGACCTGATTATGTGCGGGCCGATATCCGTGAGTATCAACCGGCGACATCAGCTTATGATCTTGCGATCGTCATGTCGCAAAGCTTCGGTTACTTTGAACACGAAACGAATCGCGAACTGCTCGGCCTTCTGGCCAATGGCATTCGGAAAGGTGGCCGGATTATTCTCGATCTCTGGAACCCTGAATTCTTTGAGGCGTATCAAGGGGAACGGGATTTGAAAATGCCGTCTGGGGTTGTGCGCGAAACCAGGAAGGTGAGTGATGGCCGGCTCTTCGTGCATCTTACTTATCCGGATGGCGCCGAAGAAGACTTTGAATGGCAGTTATTCTCGGCCGCGGAAATGAGGTCGCTCGCTGAATCAACGGGACTGGTTCTTGTTAACGACTGCACCGATTTCGATCCGGCGATGAAACGAACTCCCGCGAATCCTCGAATCCAATTTGTGTTAAAGGTGCTGTAGCTATCTCAAAATCTTGAAACGGAAGCGAAGCTTCTTGTGTTCGACAAGCCGGCGCCAATCGATGAAAAGAAAGATGCTGATGACGACAAGGCCGGCGATGAGGGTCACGATGCCTTTCCAATTCGCTTCGCCGTGAAGCAAGTCACGCAAGGTCGCGCTGGCGTATTTACCGGAGAAAACGAGGACGCCATCGGTAATCAAGCGAGCGAAGAAGAACGGGACCAGGATATGGAATGGCCGTTTAATGCGAGCCATTGCCACGGCGGTAAAGAGCGCCGTCGTCGAGAGAGGCGTAAGTGTATAGAGAAAGACGAAAACCGAAGAGGACCATTTCGCTTTTCCGATTTTGGTGCCGATATAGCGCAGATTCGCGTCTTCCTGGCGGTTCACCAGTCGCGATGAAACTTTCGGGATATAGCGGGTGAGAATATAGCGGCCGATGGTCGATCCGGTCACGCCGATGACCACGGTGAGCCAGGGGTTCAGGTGAAACTTGACGAGCAAAACAATGAGCAGAATCCAGGCGGGCGGGGCAAAGATCGGAATCGTGTCCACGGCCAATGCCGCGGAGAAAACCAGCAGGTACGCCCACATCAGATTAAGATCGTGGCGGAGCGCGCCGCAGGTTCCCAGCGCGGTTGATTTTGAACAACAATGCGTCCTCTCGCGGCTGTCATAAGCGAAGAATAGACATAAGTGGCTAATGAAGGTCTCGCGCGAAAACGACTCGGCGGAAATCCGCAAAGCGGCGCGGTCCGTCACGGAAGGATACGAAGCGCTTCTGGAAAGCGTCGGAGCTGCCCAGTGCGTCCTGATCGGGGAAGCTTCGCACGGCACCCACGAATTTTATTCGACGCGCGCCGAGCTGACGCAGCGCCTGATTTCCGAGCACGGCTTTCGGGCGGTCGCGGTGGAAGCCGATTGGCCGGACAGTTTTCGGGTTCACCGTTTCGTGACTGGTCGCAGTGACGACAAAAATGCGAACGAAGCGCTGAGCGACTTCCGACGTTTCCCGGGATGGATGTGGCGCAACACCGTGGTGGTAGAATTCGTCGAATGGTTGCGGGACTGGAATTCACGCCGCGCCTCCGAGAAGGACGCGGCCGGATTCTACGGCCTCGATCTTTACAGCATGCATACCTCGATCGACGCCGTTCTCGGTTACCTCGATAAAGTCGATCCGGCTTCAGCGAAACGGGCGCGACACCGCTACGGTTGTTTTGATCATTTCGGAGAAGACCCGCAATACTATGGGCTCGCGACCGTCGCCGGCGGCGCGGAGCCGTGCGAAGAGGAAGTGGTCAGCCAGCTCGTCGAACTACGTCGAAAATATGCGGAGTTGATCAGCCGCGACGGGCACATTGGCAAAGAGGAATTTTTCTCGGCGGAACAAAATGCGCGGCTGGTGGCGAACGCGGAACGCTATTATCGCGCTATGTTTCACGGGCGCGCGAATTCGTGGAACCTGCGCGACGAACACATGTTTGAGACGCTGAAGCAATTAATTCGGCATCTCGATGGGGGCGCGGCGAAGGTAATCGTTTGGGCCCACAATTCGCACTTGGGCGATGCCCGGGCGACCGAGATGAGCAAGCGCGGCGAGCTCAATGTCGGTCAGCTCGTGCGCGAGCGTCTGGGCGCGGAAAGCTATTCGATTGGGTTCACGACTTATGCTGGGACGGTGACAGCAGCCTCGGATTGGGGCGAGCCCGCGGAGCGGAAACGAGTGCGACCGGCCTTGCGAGGAAGCTACGAAGAATTGTTCCACGACGTCGGCGCTCCGAATTTTTGGTTGAACGTTCGCGAACGGAACGAGGCGACGCGGCTCCTGAGAGAAGAACGGCTCGAGCGCGCGATCGGTGTCATCTATCGGCCGGAGACCGAGCGGATGAGTCATTACTTCGGCGCGCGTCTGGCGGAGCAATTCGATGCGGTCATCCATCTCGACGAAACCCGCGCGCTAGAACCACTCGAACGCACTTCAACCTGGGACAAAGGCGAGTTGCCGGAAACATTTCCGTTCAACGTCTGAACCGCGAAAGCTCGCGCCCGGGGCTAGTTCTTGCCGCGACGAAACTTTTTCGGCATCGTCACGCGGTGAAGACGCGGTATGATGTGATCGTCCTCGGCGCCGGGCACAATGGCCTGGTCGCGGCTGCGTATCTTACTCGCGCGGGACTAAGTGTCCTGTTGCTCGAGAAAAATGATTACATCGGCGGGGCGACGACTTCGCAAAAACTATTTCCCGATTACGAGGCGCGGCTCTCGCGTTACTCCTATCTCGTTAGTCTGTTCCCCGACAAAATTATTCGCGATCTTGGGTTGAAGCTGGAGTTACGGCGACGGACGACAGGTTCCTTTACGCCCTACGTCAAAAACGGAAAGCAGGGCGGCCTTCTTTTGAGCAATGTTTCGGAAGAAGCGAGCGCGCGATCGATGTTCGAGCTCACGGGCAACCGCGATGAGTTCGAACAGATGAAAAACTTCTATCAGCTGTCGCGGGTCTTCGCCGAGCAGGCGTGGCATTCGATGCTGGAGCCGCTCCTGGCAAAGGAAGAATTCCAGCGGCGCTTTCAAAGCGATGAAATTGCTCGCGAAGCGTGGCGGAGCCTTGCTGAGGAACCGCTCGGCCACGCCATCGAAAGATACCTAACGAACGATCTCGTTCGCGGCTTGGTTTTGACCGACGGCAAGATCGGCGTCTTCACTCATCCGCACGATCCGTCGCTCGTGCAGAACCGTTGTTTCCTTTATCACTTGATCGGAAACAAGACTGGCGAATGGAAGGTGCCGGTTGGCGGAATGGGCGCAGTCGCGAATGAGCTGGAACAAGCGGCGCGAAAGGGCGGCGCGGAATTTCTAACTGGGGTGGAGTTAGGTAAGGTCGATTTCGCGAGCGCCAATAAGACGGTGGAATTTGGAATTGATGGAAAACGCCAACAAGTCGACGCGCGATTTCTTCTCGTAAATTTCGGCCGCAACATTCTCGCGAAGTATTCCGGCAAATCTTACCGACCGAACGCAGCGGACGAGGGGAGTGTGTTTAAGATCAACATGCTGCTGTCCCGGCTGCCGCGCTTGAAAGCGAACAACTATCCGGCGACCGAAGCCTTCTGCGGCACGTTTCACAGCGACGAAGGGTACGCGCAGATGAATACCAGTTACGATCAGGCCGCGAAAGGCCAATTGCCTGAGCGAACGCCGTGCGAAGTTTACTGTCACACGCTGACGGATGACAGCATTCTCGCGCCCGATTTACGGCGACAGGGTTATCAAACCCTCACGCTTTTCGGCTTGGATGCGCCTTACTCGCTATTCGCGAATGATAACGAGACGATGCGGCAGCGCGCCGAAAAAAGGTTCCTCGCCAGCATGAATCAATGGCTCGAAGAACCGCTGGAAGATTGCCTCGCGGGAGAGCGCGATGGGAGTCCGTGCATCGAAAGCAAAAGCCCCGTCGATATCGAGGAGTCCTTAGGCATGTATCACGGCAACATCTTTCACGACGCGCCGACGTTTCCGTTTGCTGATCGCGCGGAGGACGCCGGGAGGTGGGGCGTCGAGACTGAATTCGAGAATGTCTTTTTCTGCGGCTCGAGCGCGCAGCGCGGCGGCGCCGTCAGCGGCATTCCGGGGCACAACGCCGCGATGAAAGTGCTCGAACGCTAAATCTTTTATTTCCGGAGCAAATCAGGTAATCACTTAAACACCATGCATCTACTGAACTCTACTGTGGCTCGCGTTGCGCTTTCCCTGATTGGTCTCCTCGTTATCTGTCTCGTCGCCAGGCTCGACGCGCAAAAACCGTCGCCGGAACGTAAACCGGACGTTTCAAGCAAGGCGCTCATCACCAAACAAACGCCGGAGCCGAAAAGGAACTCGCCTGCTCCCGGGGCGGTGAAGCAGTACACGATCGAGCAATTCATGGCGACCACGCGGCTCACCGGCGCGTCGTTTTCGTCGGATGAAAAGTCGATCCTGTTCAGCAGCAACAAGAGCGGAATCTTTAACGTGTATTCGATGCCGGTGACCGGCGGCGAACCAAAGCAGCTCACCCATTCGACGAAGGAAAGCACCTTCGCGGTCTCGTGGTTCCCGAGCGACGCGCGTTTTCTTTATCGCTACGACAAGGGCGGGAACGAGAACGACCACCTTTACCTGCGAGAACTCAACGGCACCGAGCGCGACCTGACGCCCGGCGAGAAAACGAAAGCGCAGTTCTACGGCTGGAGCCAGGATAGAAAATCGTTCTTCTTCGGCACGAACGCGCGCGACAAAAAGTTCTTCGACATTTTCGAGATGAGCGTGGCGGACCTGAAGCCGACCCTGATCTACCAGGACGAAACCGGCTACGTCTTCGGCGCCATCTCAAACGACCGGAAGTTCATCGCGTTCGGCAAGCCGGGAAATTCCACGGCCGACTCGGACGTTTATCTTTTCAGGACCGAGACCAGGGAGATGAAGAATCTCACCGCGCACACGGGCGACGTGGACAATGCTCCAGAGACCTTCGATCCGCTGTCGAAGTTTCTCTATTACCTGTCGGATGACGGCAGTGAATTCAAGGGGGTGGTGCGTTACGACCTAACGAGTGGTCAGAAAACGCCGATGGAAAAATCGAACTGGGATGTGGTCCTCATAGCGTTCTCCCGCAGCGGCAAATATCGCGTGGTGGGGACAAACGAAGATGCGCGGACGAAAGTGAGAGTTTACGAGGGCGCGACAGGCAAGGAAGTAGCGCTGCCGCCGCTGCCAGAGGGGGATATTAGCGGGATCAAGTTTGCGGACAGCGAGACGAAGATGGCGTTTTACCACGACGGCGCGCGCGCGCCGGCGAATCTTTACGTCTACGATTTCGCCACGCAGAAGCCACTGAAGTTAACCGAGAGTTTGAATCCCGAGATCAACGCGGCCGATCTCGTCGATGCAAAAGTCGTGCGCTATAAATCTTTCGACGGCACCGAAATTCCGGCGATTCTTTACCAGCCGCACGGCGCGACCGCGCAGGCGAAAGCTCCCGCGCTCGTCAAAGTGCACGGCGGACCCGGTGGACAGGCGCGGATGCCGTACAGCGCGCTCACCCAATATCTCGTCAACCATGGTTACGCGGTGCTGGACGTGAACAACCGGGGCTCGAGCGGTTACGGCAAGACGTTCTACAAGGCCGACGACCAGAAGCACGGGCGCGAACCGTTGTGGGATTGCGTCGAGGCGAAGAAATATTTGCAGACCCTGGATTACGTCGACGCGAAGAAAATCGGAATCATGGGCGGCTCCTACGGCGGCTACATGGTGCTCGCCGCGCTCGCGTTCAAGCCGGAGGAATTCAACGCCGGCGTGGATATTTTCGGCGTCGCGAACTGGGTCCGGACCCTGCAGAGCATTCCGCCGTATTGGGAGAGCGAACGTAAATCACTTTACGCCGAGATCGGCGACCCGAACACGCAGCTCGATATGTTGAAGGAAATCTCGCCGCTCTTTCACGCGGACAAGATCACCAAGCCGCTCCTCGTTTTACAGGGTGCGAACGATCCGCGCGTGATCAAGGTGGAGTCCGACGAAATCGTGGACGCGATCAAGAAGAAGAAGGGCATCGTCGAGTATGTCGTGTTCGACAATGAAGGACACGGCTTCACCAAAAAGGCGAACGAGATTAAAGGGAACAAAGCGATCCTCGACTTCCTCGACAAATATTTGAAGGGGAACGGGGCCGCTGCTGGGATGAATTAGCGAACTTCGACCTCCACCGGCAGGAGGTGGTTGATCATGTAGGTCCCGCGATCGCCGCCGCGGTCGACGGGTTGGACGAAGCCGCGTGAATCCGTCGCCCGCGCGATCACGCGGTAGCGCCCGGCTTCTGGCCCGCGCCAATCGTATTCCCACAACCGCCACGCATTCTTCACCGGATCGCCGAGAAGCTTCGCTTCCTTCCACGTTTTGCCTGCGTCGAAACTGACTTCGACGCAGGTGATGTCGCCGGTCCCTGTCCACGCCGCGCCGCGAACGCAGTAGTCGGACTTCGCCGTGATGGTTTCGCCATTCTCCGGTCGCGCAATTTCGGCCTTGGTTTGTTGTTCGGTGAGCGGCGTAAGCGTCGGAAGAACGCCGGAGCGGTCCCAATAAGAGTAATCGAGCGACTGATAAAAGCCGTTGAACGGTTGATCGGTCACGATGATTCGGCGCAGCCACTTCACTGAAGCCATCGCGTACCAGCCCGGCACGATCGCGCGCAGCGGAAAACCGTGCGTCGCCGAAAGTTTCTCGCCGTTCATCTCGTAGGCGAGCAAGACATCGGCACGCGCTTTATCTAACGGCAGGCTGCGGCAGAATGAAATCTTGCCTGATGGCGTCGGCGTCTTGTCGACTTCGCCTTCATCGGCGCCATCGAGGATCACTTCGGTTGCGCCTGGTTTTACTTTCGCGCGCTCCAGGACCGCGGAGAGCGGAACCCCGGTCCAGCTCGCGTTCCCAACCGCGCCCAGTCCCCACTGCACGCCCTTCGCCTTCGGCTCCAGAAAAATCCGATTGTTGCCCGCGCATTCGAGGGTCGCTGCCATGGTGCGCAAAGCCAGCGCGCGAAGTTCGCCGTAGGTCAGTTCGAACGGCGCTTCCACCTCGCCTTCGATTTTCAACCGCCAATCGTTCTCCGAAATTTTCGGAATTGGAAAATGGCAGCGGACATAAAACGACTCGTTAGGCGTGATGAAGCCATCGAGAGTCGAGAACGGCATCTCGAGATTGAGCGGCTCCTGTTCGCGAACGATCAGGTCGCTCATTTCTCCACTGGCAATTTTGCGGCTTTCCAGGCGTGGAAACTTCCGGGGAGATTACGGACGTCGGTGAACCCTTCCTGTTGGAGCAAACTCGCGGCGAGGCTGGCGCGATAACCGGTCGCGCAATAAACGAGCAGCGGGCGCTGCTTGTCGAGCTCGCCGGAACGCTTCGCGAGTTGTGGCAGAAAAATGTGGGTCGCGCCGGGGATGCGGCCGTTTTTCCATTCGGCCGGCCCGCGAACATCGAGAAGCTGAAGGCCGTTTCGCGACGCTTGCAATTCGTGGATTGTCATCTGCGGCAATTCGCGTAACGGATAACCGGCATTCTGCCAGGCGCGCATCCCGCCGACGAGATAGCCGGCAAATTTCGTGTAGCCGGTGCGGACAAAAAGCTGCGCGACCTTTTCCACATCGCCGTCACTTTCAAGCACGAGCAGGATCGGCTTTTCCGGGTCGAGGAGCCAGCCTGCCCAGATGGAGAGAATCGGCGAAGCGGCGATGTTGAGCGCGCCATCGATGTGGCCGCCGCCGAACCCAAGCATCGTGCGCGTGTCGACGAGGTGATATTTTCTCTCCTCGACCATTCGCTTGAACGTCGCGGGCGCGAGCGCGGGAATGGCCGGCAAATTGCCGAGCACTTCGGGGCCGGCCGCGTTCACTTTTTTCATCCGCTTGTAGTAGGTCGGTTCAGGCGGCGGAGTGGCCAGAGCGTAATCGACGAAGTCCTGACGCTCATCCTTTTGATAGTAGGGATTGAATCGCTTCTCGTAGCCGATGGTGCTGTCGAGACGCTCGCCGATGTCGGCGCCGCACGGCGAACCGCTGCCGTGCGATGGATAAATGATCACGCCATCGTGGAGCTTCCCGTAGAAACCCCAGAGCGTGTCGTAAAGCTGCGACGCGAGCTTATCGGCGTCCCGTCCGAGAAGATCGGGCCGGCCGGCGGAGCTGACGAACAGTGAATCGCCGCTAAAAACTCCCCACGGTGTATCGGCGTGATCTTCCTCGGCCGCGACGTAACTCACATGCTCGGGCGTGTGCCCCGGAGTGTGGCGCGCGGTGAGAATCAGCGATCCGAACTTGAACTCGTCGCCATTCTTCACGGCTTCGCGATCGAAGCCGTATTCGGCGCCGCCCTCACTACTCGCGTAGATTTTTGCCGTCCCGGTGCGCGCGGCCAGCTCGCGCGAACCGCTCACGAGGTCCGCGTGAATGTGCGTTTCAAATACGTGGGTAATCGAAACGCCGTTCTTGCGTGCCAACTCCAGATAAACTTCGACATCGGGCCGCGGATCGATCACCGCGGCCGTGCCTTCCTCGTCGTCGCCAATCAAATAGGAAACCGCGGCGATTCCATCCGTTACGATTCGTTCGAAAATCAGAGACATGGCTTGTCTTTATACAGCCGAAAGCGGCACGCTGTCTTTCCGAAAATTATTTCGCCTGTTTGCGCCGCTTCGCTTCCGCGCGCTTTTGGGCCGGAAGCGCGACAGTTTTCGCGACATCAGTGATGGCGGCTTGCCGCGACGGGACCGCGTGCGTTTCGCGATAATGTTTCGCGCCGATCCCGAGAAGAAACGCAATCAGGACGAAGGAAAGGGTCCTCTTTTCTTCCGGCGTGAGGACGAAAACCTCGCGGCGGTCGGATTTTTTCGACTTCACTCCACGCGCGGCCTCACGTGAAGCGACCGATATTTGTGTCGAATATTCCCGTCGTAGAACCGGGCCTTTGAACGAGCGCTGATCAACGCGTCGTAAACATCCGGGGCGACGTCGAGATAACGATAGATCGCGCCGTTGCGAAATTCGATTTCCAACGCGTGAAGTTTCTTGCTGTAACCAACGGCGGCGAGCGCGGTCGATTGAACCGGCACGCGTTTGATATGCGAGACGATGGCAACTCGATCGTTGGGATGGGCGAAGAGACTCGCGGCGAAAAGAAGTGTGACCAATGCAATGGAGGGAAACCGCCGCATGGCGTTTCTTGTAGCTCGCCGATCGGCCAGCGGTCGAGAAATTATTTGCCGAGGGGTGTCGTTACTTCGGTCCCGGCGGGCGGAGTAAATTCGAAGGTCGAGGCGGGAATCGGCGCGCGCGTTTCGTTCGAGTAGCTAGTCACGATGCGGTCGCCGTTCGGTTGCACCATTTCGGTGCGCACAACCTGCAGATCGTTGTTCATCCTGATTGTAAAGGTTTGAAGGAAACGTTTCATCGATGGGTTCCGGGGCAAAAGCTGCATTTGAAAGCCATCGGCCTCTTTCGTCGCGGAGATATGGTAGGTCGCCTCGACGTTTTCGAGATTCAGGCTGGCGGTGATGGCGTTGATTCCGGCCTCGAGTGGCGAATGTTTGCCTAACGAGTAGTGCTCGGCCGAGTGAAATTTCGGGTAGTAAATCCAGAGCTGCTGGCCATCGCTCACGGTGATGCTGGGCGAATTGCCTTTCGCTTCACGCCGAAATTTGTTCGGGCTTTGGAACCAAATCCGGCCGCTGCTGGAGATCGGTTTGTTCAACATTTTGACGTTCTTCTCCTCCTGGAATTCCGCCTGGAGTTGCGGCGCGGCCGCGCGTTTCTCGCGAATCCGGCCGAGGAGGGATTTCAGGTCGGGCGGAGAAAGCGGGTCGGCACGGAGGAAGCGCGCCGGGAGTAAAAGCAAGAGTAAGAGAAAGACAAAAAGAAAGCGTTTAAACATTTTCAGACTCTTTGACGAACCGTTGCAAAGATTCTTCGCGCCAGGACTTCGGTTCAGCCGCAGCCGCCGCCGGTAAAGTAAAAAAGATCGTCGCGGCCAGACTCCAAAACAAGCCGAGAGCGCAGGCGTAACCGAGACCGGCCAGCGTCGGATTGTTTGCCGCGCCGAGGGAACCAAAACCGCAGATCGCGGTGAGCCCGGCGAGGATCACCGGCTTCACCACTCCCGCGACATCGTGGTCGAGTTTTCTCGCCTTTTGCCAGACGAGCAACACATAGATGCCGTAATCGACACCGATCGCGAGGACGAGGCGGAACGCGAGGACGTTCAACAAATTCAGCGGGACCTGGAGCAATTTCATCGAAGCGATCATCGCGCAGACAGCCATCGCCAGGGTTGCGACCTGGATGAGCCAAAGTCGCCAGTCGCGATAGAGCAAGGCGAGCAAGGTGGCGTCGAAAAGCGCCATCAAACCGCTGATCAGAATTAATTGGCGATGCGACCACGGCACGAGATCGGTGAGGGTGAAGCTCCAACCCGACAGCACCATCGGCACTCCGGGGACCGGCAGTTCGCGCCGCAACATTTCTTTTTGTTCCTGGGTCTCGACCGGTTCGTTCGTGGTAACAAAACCGGTGGTGAGGAGCGGATCGTGCGCAAAATAGCGATCGATCAGGAACCACCACCCGGAAGTTTGCGGCAGCACTTCGCGCCAATCAGGCAATCGCGTTGACGGATCGGCGGCTGCCTTCAATTCGTCGAGAAGTTTGAAGCCTGAAGCGAACGTCTCCGGACTGAATCCCTCCGCAGCGAGGGCCGTCTCGAGAGCCTGCCGCGCCGCGACGAAATCAGTCGCGGCGAGTTTCTGGCGATTCACCTCCAATCTCCGTGGCGAAAGCGCGAGCGCGGCCGGCGTGGAAAAACTTTTTATTTTGCCGGCGGCTTGAACTTCGCGCCAGTGCGGTTCGACTTTCTGCCAGTAATCGTGGAGCTGCTGAGCGTTCTCCGCTTTCACAATGCCGATGACGGGTTCCCAGCGCGTCGGCATTTTTTCCATGATCGTTTTGAGCGCGTAACCGGCGTCGCTCCGCTTCGGCTCCATCGAATGCGTGCTGGCATCGAAAATCAGCGGCGGCTTGGGCACGAGCGCGACCGCCGTCAGCAATAAAAGGAGCGGCGCCGAAATCCAAAGCATTCGCCCCGGGTGCAACACCGCCCAGCGAACGTAGCGCTTCACCAGCGTAAACATCCAATCGTGGCCGGGCGCGGGAGTTTTGCGTGGCAGAAAAAGGAAGAATACGGTCAGCATGAAAATACCGGCGAACGCAATCCCGAGCGCGATCAGGACGCCGAGTTGCGTGAAACCGCGCGAGCCGGCGAGCATCAACGCGAGAAACCCTACGGCGGTCGTAAGCGCGCCGAAGAAAATCGCTTTGCCCAGTCCCTGGACGGCATCGCCCACCGCGGCTGGATGATCTTCGCCGTCATCGCGCGCCTGCTGGTAGCGACCGAAAACAAGGATCGCGAAATCGACTCCGAGCCCGATCAGGATCGCGCAAAAGCCGACGGTCACCATGTTGAGCTCGCCAAAAATCAGGAGTCCGGCAGCCAGCGCGACGAGGCAACAAAGAAGCAGCGAGATCCCCATTCCGAGCAACGGCAGCCAGCGGCGAAAGCCCGCGTAGAACACTCCGCTGACGAGAAGAATCGAGCCGAGCAACGTGATAACGATGTCGTGCCGCATGCTGAGCGAAATTTCCGCGACGTAAGCCGAACGTCCCGTCACGAGGATCTGCAGCGGGCCGCCATCCCAGCCTTCGTGCGCGCTCTGCTGAAACGCTTTCACTTTGCGCATCAACTTCTGGCAATCGAACGCGCCGATGCCCGGCTGGTTCGTGACCGTGAGAAAAACGCGCATCGTCCGGTCGGACGAAGTGAGCGGCTGATCTTCCTCGATCGACGCGTTGCCGGCGAACGGCTTCAGCGCCGGCGCAACCATGCCGAGAGGATCGAGTCCCAGCTCGATCTGCGGCCGTGGCGAGCCCGCTTCGATTTCCTCGTGCAAACGATGCAGGCGCTCCTGAATCTTCGGCGGTTGGAGGAGCATCAACGTTGCATCGAATGCCGCCGGCTCGAGATTCAGCAGAAGCGGCACGGCGATCGATTGCAGATCGCGGACCCCTTCCGGCGTTTCCATCGGCACGCCGGCGAGAACGCGTCGGCACCACGGTTGTTTGCGCAGCCGCTCGGCGAATTGCGGCGCAAATTCTTCCAGCTTATCGACGTCGGCAGGCTGGCAGACGAGCGCGAAGGTCAGGTCGCGCACCTGGACGAAATCCCGGTTGTAAACTTTCAGTCCCTCGACCGATTCGAATCCGCCCGGAAGCAGATTCAGGACTTCCGTGTCCAATTTCATCCGCAGAACCAGAACGGCGATCGAAGCCGCGCAGATCAGCGCGACGACGGCCCAGACCACGCCGCGTCGTCGCGTGACGAGTTGAGCGATGGTGGAGTGAATGGCCATTAGAAATTTGCGAACCGCGGCGACGGCCGCGTTTCAAGTCAAAACCGGAACGCGAACTTTTCGCCGCGGTAGGAATGAGTCAGCGATGTTTTGTCGCCGAGCGCCATCAGTTTTTCGCGCAGCTCGAGCCAGCCGCGCAAATGCGCCGGCGCATGGGCAGTGCTTCCGGACCAGCCGGGGCCGACGAGCGGGCCTCGCACATTGAAGTTCGTCGCGTCCTGCCGAATCTCGACCAGCGTTACGCCCGGCCCTTTCGTAAAAGTCAGCTCGAAGTCTCCCGCTTTCGAAAACCTAACGAGCACTTCGCCGATCAGCGTTGTCCGTTTGCCGTGATACAAAAGCTGGCCGTTTCGCGCCTGCCAGTCCGGCGATGGACCGATGAATTGATGAATGGTACCGCAACTCGAGAGCATTCCAGTCAGGACGAGCAGAGCGACGAAACGAAGGTCTCTCACGAAACGGCCTCCAATGCTTCCGCGTTCTCATGCGCGTCTTCTTTCTTCGGCACAAGCGTTCGCCGCGGACAGAGCGGGATCCAGCGCTGCAACCTAACGAGTAGATAGAAAACCCACATCCGCCATCTAATCGCGAAGCTATCGCCGATATTGCCGCCGAGGACCGCGTTCACCGCCGGGGGAATCTGAAACAGATCCTGCGGATGGAGGAAAACCTCGATGAATTCCTTCGAGTACCACGCGTCGACGAAGCGCAGATAAACGTCCATTGCCTTGTTGATGTTGCGCCCGTAACGCGCAAACAAGCGCCGCCGTTTTGCCGGATGATCGAGCACTTCATGGAGGACGTCGGCTGCTTGTTCGCCGGCGAGCACGGCCAGAAAAACGCCGCTGCTAAAGACGGGATCGATGAATCCCGCGGCGTCACCGGCCAGCATCCAGCGATCGCCGGTCAGCTGGGTGCTGCGGTAGGAAAAATCGGCGGCGGTGCGGACAGGCGTCACCCGTTCGGCGTGGCGCATTTGCTGCATCAGGACCGGTTGCTCCTCGATCGCCTGCTGCAAAAATTCGTCGGCCGTTAATCCAGACTTCTTAAAGACGGCGCCATCGAGGACCACGCCGACGCTGGTGCGGGTTGGGCTGAGCGGAATGACCCAGAACCAACGATCGATCGCGCGGACCATTCGGGTCAGGGTTCCGTCGCGCCCCTCGGCCCGGATCATCCCATCGTAATGCGCGAACACGGAAACCTTCTGGAGGTGGTCGTAGTTTTTCTTCAGCTTGAACTTTGCGCAAAGGATCGAGTTCCGTCCGCTGGCGTCGATTACGTAACGGGCGCGGATTTCCTCCGGGCCGCCGTTTTCCTTTCGTGAGATGACGAGGGTCGCGCCGTCGTCGGAGAACTCGACTTTATCGACGCCGATTTCTTCGCGAACTTCCGCGCCGCTTTCCGCGGCATGATCGAGCAAGACTTTGTCGAAATCGGCGCGCGTGACCTGATACGAGCGATCGGTCTGCGAGCGAAAGCCGTCCTCGAAATAAAATTTCACGCCGTCGTCGCCGCAGGCGCCGTACATTTCGCCGCCGAATTTTTCCAGGAACCCGGCCCGAGCGAATTTCTCGTGGAGACCGAGGCGAGTGAAAGCCTGCATGCTGAAGGGGAGAAGCGATTCGCCAATGTGGAAGCGCGGAAACTTGTCGCGCTCGAGCACGATAACACGACGCCCGGCGCGCGCGAGAAGCGCGGCGGCCACGCTGCCGGCCGGTCCACCGCCGATAACCGCTACATCAAAAGGGTCGCCGCTCATTCGGTGCAACGTAGCAAAGTTCGCGGCGAAGCCAAAGACTAGCGCACAGCTGGGAGACGAAACTTATCGCGCGCAGCTTCATATTCCTGCCGCGGCATCTGAACGAGAACGGGCCGCGGCGCGGGATTGAGCCAGCGCAACAGATTCACCAGATCCGGTTCGGGCATCGCCGTGCAGCCGGCGGTGGCGGACCGGGAATCTTTCCAGATGTGGAGGAAGATGCAGGAACCAGCACCGCGTTTGGCGCCGGGATTATGCGCAACCACCACGCCCCATTTGTAGAGATTGTCGGCGCGCAGCATCTGCTCGGAGCTGTGCCAATCGACTTTCGCGACCTTCGAACGATCGACGAACTGATTATAATAGCGTGAGCGCGGATCGTCGATTCCTTCCGTTTGCGCCGTGAGGGGAACGTAGGAAAGTTTGATCCAACGCGCCGCCGATTTTGGCGCGTAACCGAACGCCGGACCGAGCCGGAAGATTCCAGCCGGAGCCTTGTTGTCGCCTTCGACTTTGCGAACAGCGGCGTTGAAATCGGCGAGGCCGTGTCCCCAGGCGAGACCTTTCTTTCCCAACACCACCGGAATCGCCGGTCCATGCATTTGCCACGCGCTCCGCGAACTTTTCCGCTCGAAAGCCCGCAGCACGCCGGTCTTCGCATTCCAATCGCGGGAAACCACCACCACGCATTGGTGCGTTCGTGGCAGCGGATCGTTCGCGGCGATCATCACCGGCGAAGATAAGACAAACAGAGCCAGGGTGACGATTCGCATGCTCACCATCTAAGCATCCCGGGCGCGGTTGCCAACTCGCGCGTGAACGCGCTAAGCTCGCGCCCGACAATTCCGGGCTGGAATCAGTAGCTGCTGGAGAGCGACGCTGCCGACTTGCGAGAAATCGCGACCCGCACTAACAAGCCCTGCGATGAAAATCATCGATCGCTACATTAGCCGGCAGCTCATCGTAAGCCTGCTCTTTGCGATCGTCGTTCTGAGTTTCGTCCTCGTCATCGGCAACATCTTTCGCAAACTCCTGCCGCTCCTCGTCAATCACGATCTGCCCGTCGATTACCTGATTGGCTTCGTCGCTTACGTCCTCCCTTTCTCGCTCATCTTCACGATCCCGTGGGGATTGCTCACCGCGGTCCTCCTCGTCTTCGGCCGGCTCTCCGCGGATAATGAGCTGACGGCGCTGCGTTCCAACGGTGTCAGCATCGGGCGCATTTGCATTCCGCTCGTCGGTATCTCGCTGGTCTGTACGCTCGTCTCCCTTTGGCTCAACATCCAGGTCGCGCCCGCCGCGCAGGAGGAAATGCGGAGCACGGTTTTCAATCTCGCGACGCGCAATCCGATGGCGCTCTTCGGCAGCGACCAGGTGATCGATCAATTTCCCGGCCGCAAGATTTACGTCGGCAAAAAAGAAGGGAACAGGCTGGAAAACATTCTCGTGTTCGAAACGAACGAGGAATCGATGCCGATGAAAGTGACCCACGCGCGCGAAGGCAGCCTCGAGGCCGACCTGCCGAACCGTCGGATCCTGATGCATCTTTATAATGCGCGTTACTCGCAGCGGGACGAAGTCGATCCGTTCGATCTGCGACGGATGCGGGACGGGATCAGCGTGGAGGAGGGAACGCTGCCGATCAGTCTCGAAGATCTTTACGAAAAGGAAAAGCGACGGGCCAGCCGCTCGATGCTTTCGCTCGAGCAGCTTCTCGATCAGCTCAAGGCCGAAGACCCGAAGATGCGCAGCTCCAGCCGGACCGAGATCAACAAACGCTTCTCGTTCCCTATCGCGTGTCTTGTTTTCGCGCTGGTCGGTGTACCGCTCGGCATCACCGCGCATCGCCGGGAAACTTCTTTCGGTTTCGCCGCGAGTCTGGTGATCGGCGTCTTTTATTTCCTGTTCATCATCATCGCCGACACCCTTCGCGCGAACGCGAAGCTGCACCCCGAGCTTCTCGTCTGGTTGCCGAACATTTTGTTCCTTGGCCTGGGCTGGTGGCTCTTTCGGCGTCTAAGCCGGCAATAGGTCGGAAGCAGGCTGTAGCTACGCGTTCTCCGGCATCTCGTCGCTGATGATGAAGAATTTCTTGAGCTTGGCGGCGCCGAAATTTGTCGTTAGCGCCACGTCGGCGGCGTCGCGTCCGCGGGCCATGACGATGCGGCCGATGCGGGCGACATTGTGGCGGGCATCGAACGTGTACCAGCGGCCCCCGAGATAGACTTCGTACCAGCCGCTGAAATCCATCGGTAACACAAGCGGCACGCCGATGTCGCCCATGTAACCGGTGACGTAACGCGCGGGAATGTTCATGCATCGGCAAAACGCCACCGCGAGATGGCTGAAGTCGCGGCAGACGCCGTGCGGATCGTTGTAGACATCAAACGCGGATTTGGTGTGATCAGCGAACTGATAACCAAACGTGATGTGATTGTGGACCCAGGTGCAGATTGCCTGCGCCCGCGACCATCCGGGCGTGGTGTTGCCGAAGAGCTGCCACGCGATATCGGAAAGCTTGTCGACTTCGCAATAGCGGCTGGTCAGGAGGAAGGGCAACGTGTCGTTAGGCAAATCCTCGATCGCCTGCTGAATCGCATCCGGCTCTTGTTCATCGGGCTTCCCGGAGTCCTCGATAAACGTCTCGAGGGAGAACCGAACGTCGCCGGCCGGGGCGAGGAGCCGCGCGCAACGGTTCCCGTAAAGATCAGTGAAATCGATGAGGGGAATATTGGGTTCGACGACAATCTTTTCTGCCGCGCGCAGATCGGCCTGGCGCGATGGATGGACATAAAGCATCAGGATCATTGGCGTCGGCGCCGTCAGCTCGAATTGAATGTCGAAACCGATCTTGACGATCATGCGTGATCACTCTAGGCGGCTGAGCCGAACTCCGCACTAACAGATAGCTTTTCGCCGAGCGCAATCCGCACATCGCGAAGCCGCACTTCGCCGAGGGGGAGCGACATGAGTGAGAATTCGCGGCCATCGAGTTTTTGCAGATGCGGTTTGAGAATGCCGCAGGCAACGCTGGCGATGGCGCCGTCGCCAATGCAATCGAGGCCGTCGATTCGTGCGTTGAGCTCTTCATCGAGGTCGAGTTGTCCGGTGATGCGGAGCGACGCGCTGACGAACAATTTTTTCGCGCGCAGACGCACCTCAGCAGCAAGCGATCGCGGACTGCGAGAGCGAAGCGACAGCTGGACGCCGTCGATATTCACTCCATGCCGGCCGGCTTCTGCTTTGGCGACTTCGGCAATGAGCGCTTCGAGATCGGATACGGCCGCGGAAATCTCCACGCGACCATTCGCGGCGTTATGCAAAAGCAGGAGGAGATGTCCGCTGCGATCGAGGGCGCGATGGAGGGCGACGTTCCGCGCGGCCAATTTGAATTCGACCAATGCGGGACCAACGCAAAGAGGCGACGCGCTGACGCCGAATGAGTCGATGGTGAGAGCCGGCTCCGGGGAACTGGCGACTGACGGCCTTTCAGGTGGCCGGTCGGGAAGCACCGCGCCATCGAGAGATACGATCAAGGATTCCAGGTGCGGATACGATTTCCCACACAGCTCGACCGGGTCGCCGCTGAGATTGAAAAGCTCGCGGAGGCTATCGTTCAGATGCTGCGCAAGATCGGCCGTGGTAGCGGGAAACGTATCGGTGTTGAGCGGAAACATGGGAGCAGACCTTTATCCGCGGCAGCAGAGCGGGCAAGGCGCACCGGGAGAAAACCGTTTGCATTTCCGGACATTCCCGCTACGTTCCGCGTTCCTTTATGGCGAAAATGTCCTGGATCAATCGCAACGAACGCAAGCGCGCGACCGTGAAGAAATACGCGGCGCTGCGTGCTGAGCTCAAAGCGAAGAAAGATTATATGGGCCTGTCGCAACTGCCGCGCGATGCCAGCCCCACCCGGGTGGTCAATCGTTGCGAAGTCAGCGGCCGCCGCCGTGCGTTCATTCGCCGGTTCAAGATTTCGCGCCTGACCTTCCGAGAACTCGCCTCGGGCGGGTTCATCCCGGGTGTGACGAAGTCGAGCTGGTAGGACGCCGGCTCGCGATCTCTCGGGTGTGCAGCGCGCATCCGTTCCATGAACTTTTTGTTTTCTCCTTTTTTCGCGGCCGCGCCGTTGGCCGAAGCAATCGCCGATCATTGGGATTCGCCAGTGGTGTTACTGGGCAAGATCGCGATCATCCTTGGGCTCGTCGTCTTGAACGCGTTTTTCGTCGCGTGCGAGTTCGCCATTGTGAAGGTGCGCGGCAGCCAGCTCGACGCGCTCGAAGATGAGGGGAATACCAAGGCGACCTTTGCCAAGCACGTTCGAGCGCATCTCGACGCCTACCTTTCCGCGACGCAACTCGGCGTCACTCTCGCGAGCCTGGCCCTGGGCTGGATCGGCGAAGAATTCCTGACGCGCATTCTGCAGCCGGCGTTTGCGATCGTGGGCGTGCATTCGCACACGCTGGTCTCGACGATTTCAATCACGCTCGCGTTTATCGGGATCACGTTTCTCCACATCGTGTTTGGCGAGCTGGCGCCAAAATACATCGCGATTGGAAATCCCCTTTCGGTCTCGCTCGCCCTGGCCCGGCCGCTCGGCGGTTTCTACATCCTGTTTAAGCCGGCGATCTGGATCCTGAACAAGTCCTCGAATTTTTTCCTGAACAAATTACTGCGGATCAAACCGGTGGCGGGCTCGGAGCTGGCGCACAGCGAGGAAGAGTTGCGGCTCATTCTCGACGAGAGCGAGAAGTCCGATGAAGTCTCCGAGCTTGGCCGCGATCTGCTCGTGAACGCGCTCGATCTGCGGCAGCGCGTCGTCCGCGATATCATGACGCCGCGCGGTGAAGTCGTGTTTCTCGATCTCGAGGAAAGCTTCGAGACCAACGTCAAACGCGCGATCGAATCGCGCCACACTCGCTTTCCACTCTGCCGCGGCCATCTCGATAACGCGGTCGGCCTCATTCACATCAAAGAATTGATGCCGATGATGCGCGATCCACATCCCGACCTGATGCGGATCAAGCGCGAAATGATTCCGGTGCCCGAAATGATGTCGCTGGAGAAATTGCTGAACCTTTTCCTGACCAAGCACGCGCACCTTGCGCTGGTGGTCGACGAATACGGCGGCACCGTCGGCATGGTGACGCTCGAGAACGTGCTCGAGGAAATCGTGGGCGATATTCAGGACGAATTCGACACTGAGAAAGCCGAGTTCCGCAAAATCAACGAGGAGGAATTCACGGTGGCCGGTTCGCTCGGGCTCTACGAGCTGCGGGACCTGGCCGGTTTGGAATTGGAGAGCGCCGATGTCAGCACGATCGGCGGTTACGTCACGCACTTGCTCGGGCATTTGCCGAAGCAAGGCGAACAGGTGCGAATCGGAGATTACGTTGTGACGATTTCGCAAACGGACGGGCGCCGGGTGGGCCTGTTACATTTCCGGAAAGAAAAACCGGAAGGGGCCGATTCGCCGGAACCGGTTCTCGAACGCTAATCGCTTTCCACGTCGAGCTGCGAGATCGCTTCCTGCAGGCGATCGATGCTTACCGGTTTGGTAAGATGATCGGCGAAACCGGCTTCGTAACTGCGCTCGACGTCTTCGTCCATCCCAAATCCGCTCAAGGCCAGCGCCTTGATGTTGCGCTTCGTGCGGAGACGCCGCAACAGCTCGAGTCCCGTTCCGTCGGGCAGGCCAATGTCGCTGAGCAAAATGTCGAAGTGTTGTTCCTCGGAAATGCGAAGCGCGTCGGTCATGTTCTCAGCGGCGAGAACTTCGTAGCCGAGACGCGTCAAGAGCATCCTCATCGAGCGCAATGTATCGTCGTGATCTTCGACGACGAGGATGCAGCGCTTGCCGTCTTCGCCCGCCTGGGTGCCGGTGACTTCAACCTGCTTCGGAGCTTTCTGTTTTCGCGAGGCGAAAAATCCCGGCCAGATTGCGACATCGGCCGAAGCGAACACGTCGTAACTCGATTCCATCTTTGTCTGCAGAATCTGAGGGAAGCTGCATACTAGATAGATTGATGGGTCGTGGTCAACCCGAGTCTGCCAGTTCGCAACTTTTTTGACAGTGGAGCTTACGATCGAAACTGAAATCGCGTGTCCGCATTGCGGCGAATCGTTCCCGCTTCAGATCGATACTTCGGAGCGCGAGCAATCGCTGATCGAAGATTGCACCGTCTGCTGCCGGCCAATTGCACTGACGATCCGTTGCCGGCCAGGCGAAATCGAAAGCGTCTTAGAAGAGGAAGGATGACAACTCGATTTCAAGACGGCGCTGGCGCTCGCGGCGAATCCGATGCTTCGCTGCAAAGGCGCGATCGTGCCGAATAAGTTTCGGTTTGGGTAACGGCATCGGCTTCGTGCCGAGCTTTTCCAGAACGTAGACCGCGGCACCGCGCAACGATGCTTCGGCTTCGGCGGAGACGCAGATGTCCCGGCCAAGCGCGTCGGCCAATAGTGGAAGCGCCGCTTTCGAATGCAGGATGCCGCCGGAGACGATGATCTGTTTCGCGCGTCCGCTTTTTCGTTCGAGCAATTCCAGAATGTCCGTGAGCCGGTAAAACGTCGCGCAGGTGACCGCGCGGGAAATTGCGGCGGCGTCAGTTGATTGTGTCAGGTTGAGGATCGTTCCCCGCAAATTCTCCGGCCACGTTGGTGCGCGTTCGCTCACCCAAAACGGAAGGATGATCAGATCATCATTCGCGGCCGCGCTACGGGAGAGCGCTTTTGCTTCGGTTATGCGGAGGCGCAAACGTCGCAGACACCATTCGTGCAAATTCCCCGCGTTACTCACCGCGCCACCGATAACGAATCGCCGGCGATCGACGACATATCGGAACAAACCGAAGGGCACCGCTTTCCCGCTCCGGTCCAGCGTTCGCACCGCCGCGCTTGTGCCGATGTTGATCGCGACCCGGCCGGCGTCGTCGGCCCCAGAGCCGAGATTGCCGGCCGCGCCGTCCCCGATCGCGTTGAAGATATAAACGTCTCGGAATTCGCGAGTGGTGCTTCGGTTTGGAGTTTCGCCGATAACGTCGAGTTGCTTCGGATTGACTCCGCACTCTTCGCAAAGTCTCTCGTGCCAGGTTTTCGTTCGCAGATCGTAAAGGCCGGTCGCGCTCGCCATCGAATAGCTGGTGCCGGTTGTGCCGAAGATTTGCGCGAAGATCCAATCGGCCGGGGAAACCCAGCGATGAACATTGCGGAACGAGGCGCGATCCGTTCGGCGCAGCCAACGCAGCTTCGCCGGCCAATAGGAACCGCGCAGCATGCAGCCGGTCTCAGCACGGATTTTCCGTTCGTCGAATTCTTGGCGAAGCCGCGCCGCATCCGCCCCAGATCGTGCATCGGCCCAGGTAAAAATCGGCGTGAGCGGTCGAGCTTTTCGATCAAGTCCGAGGAGTCCGTGCCAGAACGCGCTTCCGCCGAGCGCGGCGATCTGCCGTTTCGCCCGCGAACTTCGCAACGTTTCGCGGAGGCAGGCGCGGACCGCGCGTTGTAACTCGATCGGCGAAAGCTCGGCGCCGCCGTCGGCTGTGTAGCGCAACGAGTATTTGCGTTGCGCGGCGGTTTCAGGAACGACGCGACCTCGCTGATTGAAGAGGGCGGTGCGGGTCGAGGAGCTGCCGATATCGATGGCGAGGACGCGCACGTTAGCGCAGCTGCGCCAATAACGCCGGACGCCGCTTCAGTTGCGCGGTCAACGCCTCGATCGCGCGCAGGGTAGGGGGACTGATGTGGTGTTCCATTCCTTCGACGTCGTGGTGAACGACCTGCTTATCCAGGCGGAGCAAGGTCAGGAAATCGGTGAGGAGCTGATGCCGTCGGGTGATATTGCGAGCGAGAGTTTCGCCCGCGGGAGTCAGGACCAGGCCGCGATATTTTTCGTATTTGAGGAGGCCATCGGCATCGAGGCGCTGGACCATATTAGTCACGCTAGCCTGCGAAATCCTGAGGCCGGTCGCGATATCGACGACGCGCGCGTAACCCTTGGAATCGATCAGCTCAAGAATCCGCTCGAGGTAATCCTCGACCGCGGAGGAGTTGCGTTTGGAATTTTTCCTGGTGGCGGGCACGGCAGCGCAAGATTAACGGCCTTTCGAGGCAGGTCAAAATAAAAGTATTTGGGCATTGACAAATATTTAGTTAACGGAAGATAAGTTAGTCGTGGCTAATATTGGCGAGTCCGAGATTGCGCATTCCACCGTTGGATGGCGGAGCGCGCCGCAGCGGCCAAGCCTTTCCGAAGTTCATCGCAGCCTCGTGGTGCCGCCTTCCGCCAGTTTTTTCCGCAAGCTGCTCGCCTTCGCCGGCCCCGGATTTCTGGTCGCCGTCGGCTACATGGATCCGGGCAATTGGGCGACAGATCTCGCCGGCGGCTCGAAATACAATTACTCGCTCCTTTCCGTCATCATGCTCTCGAACCTGGTGGCGATCCTGCTCCAATCCCTTTCGCTCAAGCTCGGCATCGCCACCGGTCGCGATCTGGCCCAGGCTTGCCGCGATCATTTCAGCAAGCCGGCCTCATTTTTTCTCTGGGTGATCTGCGAGATCGCGATTGCGGCCTGCGACCTGGCGGAAGTCATCGGCTCGGCCATCGCGCTCAATTTGCTCTTCGGTCTGCCGCTGCTGGCCGGGGTCTGCATAACGTCGCTGGATGTTTTGTTCGTTCTGTTTCTTCAGAACAAAGGCTTTCGTTACATCGAGGCGCTCGTGATCACGCTCATCATTATTATCGGCGGCTGTTTCGCGTGGGAGATCGTCGCGTCCCGGCCGGACCTGCTCGGGATTGCGAAAGGTTTCGTGCCCTCGCCGCGAATCGTGGCCGACCCGGGCATGCTTTACATCGCGATCGGCATCCTCGGCGCGACCGTCATGCCGCATAATCTCTATCTCCATTCCTCGATCGTGCAGACGCGCCGGTACGAGTTGAACTCCGCCGGAAAACGCGAGGCGATCAAGTTTGCCACGATCGATTCCACGGTCGCGCTCATGTTCGCGCTCTTTATTAATGCGGCGATCCTGATCGTAGCTGCAGCGACCTTTTACACTCGCGGGCGTAACGACGTCGCGGAAATCCAGGACGCCTATAAACTGCTGACGCCGCTCCTCGGCGTGACCGGGGCGAGCGCGCTTTTCGCGATTGCGCTGCTTGCTTCAGGCCAGAATTCCACGCTCACCGGAACGCTTGCCGGTCAGATCGTGATGGAAGGGTTCTTAAATATTCGGCTCCGTCCATGGCTGCGCCGGTTGATCACACGCCTGATCGCGATCATTCCCGCGGTCGTTGTCACAGTCATCTCGGGCGAAAAAGGGACGACGAACCTGCTCGTGCTCAGCCAGGTGATCCTGAGTTTGCAACTGAGCTTCGCCGTTTTCCCGCTGGTCATGTTCACGAGCGACAAGCTGAAGATGGGCGAATTCGTAAACGGTCCGCTGGTGAAATGGCTCTCCTGGATTGTGGCCAGCGTCATTGGGTTGCTAAATGCCTGGCTGCTGATGCAAACTTTCCGCGGCTGGTTCAGCGCCTGATCCGACGATGTACAACACGATCCTCGTCCCTGTTGAAAATCGCGAGACCGACCAGACGATCCTGCGTCACATCCGTGCCCTGGCGAAATTGACGAACGCAAAGCTGACCCTGGTGCACGTGGCCGACGGTTGGGCGGCGCGGAACTACGAGCGTTTCAAGCTCCAGGAAAGCGAGGAGATGAAACAGGACCGCGAATACCTGGCGGCGCTCTCCGAGGAATTGCGCGCCGAGGGTTACGAAGTTAACGCCGTCCTCGCGATGGGCGATCCTGCGACCGAGATCATCAAGCTCGCGAAAGCGGAACCGATCGATCTGATCGCGATGACGACCCACGGCCACCGCCTCGTCGCCGATCTCCTTCACGGCAGCACCGCGGACAAGGTGCGACACCAGGTGGATGTGCCGGTGTTGCTGTTGAAGGTCCAAAAATGAGGTGCGCCTCGTGCGCTATTGAAAGTCGTCGGTGCGATTGGTAGGGCGAGACTCCGTCGAGCCGCGAACCTCGAACGCGGACGGCTCGACGGAGTCTCGCCCTACCAAAGCTGACGAAACTGCGTTAAGGAATTAAAGTGAAGGCGCTCTTCCTCACCAACGAATATCCGCCCAATGTTTACGGCGGCGCCGGGGTGCACGTCGATTATCTGTCGCGCGAGCTGGCGAAGACGATGCCGATCGAGGTGCGGTGTTTCGGCGACCAGAAATGGGAGAAGGGCAACTTGTCGGTGCGCGGGTTCGAATTGGACGCCGAAGGATTCACCTGTCCAAAACCCTTGCGCTCCGTCTTCGGCGCGGTGCGTCGGTGCACCGATTTCAACACGACGAAGATCGACGCGGACCTCGTTCATTGTCACACGTGGTACAGCCATTTCGGCGGCATTCTCGCGAAGATGAATTACGGCGTGCCGCTCGTGATCACGACGCATTCCCTCGAGCCGCTGCGCCCGTGGAAACGCGAGCAGCTCGCCGGCGGTTACGATTTTTCGGTCTGGGTCGAGAAGACCGCGCTCGAAATGGCGGACGCGGTGATCGCTGTTTCGGGACAAACGAAAGCGGACATCGAACGGCTCTTCGACGTGAAACCGGAACGGCTCCACGTCATTTATAACGGGATCGATCTCGAAGAGTACCGGAAAACGAATTCGACCGCGGCGCTGGTCAAATACGGAATCAAGAAACCGTTCGTGCTTTTCGTTGGGCGGATCACGCGACAGAAGGGGATCATCCATCTGGTCCGCGCCATTCAGCATATGGATGAAGGATTTCAGATCGTCCTTTGCGCCGGCGCGCCCGATACGCCGGAGATTGGGCAGGAAATGAAAGAGGCCGTGGCGAAGGTGCAGGCGGAACACGGCGGCGTGATCTGGATCGACGAGATGGTCGACAAAGAGATGGTGCGCGAATTGTATTCCAACGCCTCAGTTTTTTGTTGCCCGTCAATCTATGAGCCGTTCGGGATCATCAATCTGGAGGCGATGGCGTGCGAGACGGCCGTCGTCGCGACTGCTGTCGGCGGAATCAAGGAAGTCGTCGTGGATGGTGAAACCGGATTCCTGGTGCCGATCGATCAGATGACCGAGAGCCCGTTCGAGCCGAACGACGCGGAGAAATTCTCTCGAGACCTGGCGGTGCGGATCAATCAATTGATGGCCGACCCGGCGCTCTGCGAAAGGTTCGGCAACGCCGGGCGCAAACGCGCGGAAGAAAAGTTCGGATGGCCGGCGATCGCGGAGCAGACGAAGGCGCTCTACGAAACGTTGCTGCGAAAGCGTTGAGCTTATGTTCGTCGATCGGATCAAAGTTCTTGGGCAGGCTGGCAGCGGCGGCCGCGGTTGCGTGAGTTTTCGTCGGGAAAAATTCGTGCCGAAAGGCGGACCGGACGGCGGCGACGGTGGCCGCGGCGGCGATGTCATTCTTCGCGCCGACGTTCACGTCGATAATCTCTCAAACCTCTTCTACGAGCCGATCATCAAGGCGAGAAACGGCGGACATGGGCAGGGGAAAAAAATGCATGGGCGCGGCGCGGTGCCGAAAGTGGTGAAGGTACCGATAGGGACGGTGGTTTATCGCAACGAGGCCGATAAGTGCAATGAGTCCCATGTATCCACGGCGATCGCCGATCTCACCCACGAGGGACAAGAGTTCGTTCTCTGCCAGGGTGGCCGCGGCGGCAAGGGCAACGTGCATTTCAAAAGCTCCCGGAACCGCGCCCCGCTTCAGTACACCGAAGGCGAAGAAGGCGAACAGGGACATTTTCTGTTCGAGCTGCGCACGATGGCGGACGCGGCGCTGGTCGGTTATCCCAATGCCGGCAAATCGACGTTGCTCGGGAAAATCTCCGCGGCCCATCCGAAAGTCGCGCCGTATCCGTTCACCACCCTTCATCCAATCGTCGGCGTTATCGAATTCGACGGTTACCGCCGCGCCTCGATCGCCGACGTGCCGGGGCTGATCGAGGGAGCGCATCGCAACGTCGGACTCGGCCACGATTTTCTCCGCCACATCACGCGTTGCCGCGTGCTGCTCTTCGTGCTCGACATCGCCGGGAGCGAAGGCCGGCATCCAATTGAGGACCTGCAAAATCTCCGGCGCGAAATCGATCTCTACGATCCCCGTCTCTCACGGCGCCCGTGGCGAATCATCGCCAACAAAATGGACCTGGCCGGTGCCGCAGAAAATCTCGACGCATTGCGAAAACGTTTTCCGGACATCGAGGTGGTGGCCATTTCAGCCGCGAAATCCGAAGGACTGGTTGAATTGAAAAAACGCGTGAAAGAATGGCTTTTCGTCGAACACGGCGCCACGGAAGCGAAACCAAAGACTGCGGCTGCGGAACCCGCCGCTTTCGAATAACAAGTGGACAACTTACGCAAACTCACTGACAATCGCCGCTCGTTCCCATGGCAAAGAGAGTCGTAGCCAGTTACTGCACCACCTTCCTCAAACCGGAGATGCTCCACATCTACCGGCAGGTGCGCTCGCTCCACGAATACGACACCTTTGTCATGACCAAGGCCGTTCAGAACCTGGAGCTCTTTCCATTTCGCGATGTCGAACTGATTCCGAAACCGCGCAGCAATCCATTCCGGCACGGCTGGCTGAAATGGGTGAAACAGAAACCCGCCATCGTGTATCGCGGCGAATACCAGATGCTATCGAAACTGCTGGAACGTCGTGGCGCCGACGTGATGCACATTTATTTTGGGCATACCGGCGTGCATCTGCTGCCGTTCATCGAGCGCTGGCACAAGCCGTGTGTCGTCTCGTTTCACGGCGCGGACGTGGCCGAGAAAAAAGATATCCGCGATTACGGCCCGAAGCTGAAAGAACTGTTCAATGCGGTGCCGCTGGTCCTCGCGCGATCGAAGTCGCTGGCGGAAAGGCTCCTCACGCTTGGTTGTCCGCCAGAACGTTTGCGGATCAATCGCACCGGCGTTCCGCTCCACGAATTTCCGTTCATCCGGCGCGATGCCCCCACCGACGGCCGCTGGCGTTTCATGCAAGCGTGCCGCTTGATTCCAAAAAAGGGCGTCGCGACTTCTTTGTGCGCGTTTGCCATTTTCCAAAAAGAATTTCCCAACGCCGAGTTGATCATCGCAGGCAAGGGACCGCTTCAACCGCACCTGGAAGAGCTCGCCGAAGAACTCGGCGTCGTGCGCAAAGTTCATTTCCGCGGTTTTCTTTCGCAGAAGGAATTGCTCGATCTTTACAGCAGCTCGCATTGTTTTCTCCACCCGAGCGAGACGCCGCCGGACCAGAACCAGGAAGGAATTCCGAATTCGATCCTCGAAGCGATGTCGACGGGACTTCCGATCCTCGCGACGAGGCATGGTGGAATCCCTGAAGCCGTCGAAGAAGCCCGCAGTGGCTTGTTGGTCGAGGAACGCGATTTCGAGGCGCTCGCGACAGCGATGAAAAATCTGGTGCGCTCGCCGTTTGCTTTTCGCGAGATGGGTGCGCTCGCGAGCGAATCGGTCGCGGCGAATTTCGAGCAGCGCGAACAAATTCGACAGCTCGAATCGCATTACGACGAAGCGATTGGCTTGGTCGGAGCGGAGGAGCGAATCGTCGCGCCTGAGATAGAGATGATGACGCGCCGCGTTTCCGAGCGGATCGGGGCAAAAACGGAAAACGGGACGCGCAATGGCTCGGTGGAACCGAGTCGGTTGAGCGGCATCACGATCGCGAAATAGTTTTCGCGATTTCACTCTTGTCATCGCAATAAAACGCGCTTTGGTATGCGCCGACGCAAGCGCTCCTGTGTGCCCCGCTTCCGCGGTGTCGCAACCTGCGGGAAGTAATTGGGCGCTGCCTCTAACCCTTTAGTTTTGATGCGCCGTTTCCATTTACTGCCGTTGCTGCTCATCGCCACGCTCCTTGCGTGGAACGGATTCGCCGCGACGGCTCGCGGCGCGGAATCGGCGCCGGCGAACGAGGAAGAGCATCATCTGTCGCTGCATCCCGTGGTGCTCAATTATGGAATCGGCGGCCATCCTCCGACCGATCCCAAGCATCCAGAAACCGCCAGGATCGGTTATCTCGCCGTCACCAATTCGATGTTCGTGACCTGGATCGTGGCTGCCGGGATCCTGATTTGCGCTCGCGTCGCCACGCGAACGATCAAACCCGTTCCCGGCGGTTCGCAGAATTTCTGGGAGTGGCTCGTGGAAAGCCTGCACAACTTTCTCGAAGGAATGATTGGGAGTGCTCTGGTGAAGAAGACCTTTTGGTTCTTCGCCACCATCTTCATTTTCATCCTGTTCGTGAACTGGTTCGGGCTGATTCCCGGCGTCGGCACAATTGGCTGGGGCGAACACGCCGCAAATGGCGAGTTCCATCTCAGTCGCCCTCTGCTGCGCGGTGGTAACGCCGACCTCAACATGACGACCGCAATGGCGATGATCTTTTTCCTTTGCTGGATCGTGTGGGCGATTCAAGCCAACGGCGTCGGTGGATTTCTGCTCCACATTTTTGGTCCGAAAGGTGACAGCAAAGGGCTGATGAAAATTGCCATGGTCGGAATTTTCTTCGCGGTCGGATTATTGGAAATTGTGTCGATCCTGTTCCGGCCGATTTCGCTGAGCTTCCGGCTGTTCGGCAACGTTTACGCGGGCGAGACGATTCTCGAATCGATGTCGCACATGGTGCCGTCGTTGTCATGGCTCCTCCCAATTCCGTTTTATTTCATGGAACTCCTCGTCGGCCTGGTGCAGGCGATGGTGTTCATGCTTTTGACCGCGGTCTTCACCTTGTTGATCGCGCAACACGAGCCGGGGCACGAGGCTCACCACTAAGGATTTGGCGGCTATGACCGTGGTTCCCGCGGAGGTCGCCGAGAAACACAAAAGAAGAAAGACAAAATATGTTGTTACCAATGTTAGCTGAAATGGGTGGAAGCATTCACATCGGCCTGGCGGCGCTCGGCGCGGCCATCGGCGTGGGTTTGATCGGGATGGGCGCGGCGTCTGCGGTCGGTCGCAATCCGGGCGCGGCTACTCCGATCCTAGTGCAGGCGATTCTTGCGATCGCGTTCGCGGAAGCGATTGTGTTTTACGCGCTCTACCTCGCGCCGAAATAAGAATCGCCAATGACGGCCATGTTTTTAGCCGCAGGCATACTCGACCAGGCGCGCGAAACCGCTGAGCAATTTGGATGGGAACCGAAACTGTTCCTGTCCCAAGTCATCAGCTTCATCATCGTCGCGCTGGTCCTGAAGCGGTTCGCTTACAAGCCGATCCTGGCCGTGCTCGAAGAGCGCCGGCAACGAATCGCGGAAGGGCTTTTGAACGCGGACAAGATCAAGCAGCAGCTTGCCGAAGCGGAACAGCGTCACGCTGAAATTCTCGCCAAGGCGAACGCGCAAGCGCAGAAAATGATCGACGAAGCGCGCGAGAGCGCGGGTCATGTGGCGGAGCGCAAGGAGCAGGAAGCGATCGCGGCGGCGGAACAAATCATCGCCAAAGCGCGTGAAGCCTCGGTGATCGAGCACGAGAAAACGATGGCCGAGCTCAAGCGCGAATTGGGCCGGCTGGTCGTGGACACGACGGCGAAAGTCACCGGCAAAGTTCTGACGGCGGACGATCAGCGGCGGTTGCAGGAAGAAGCGTCGCGTCAAATCGCGTCGTAATCATTCGAGATGAAGATCAACAAAGAGACGCGGCGGCTGGCGAAGGAACTCCTTCGCGCCAGCTATGTGGACGGCAAGCTCGAGAGCGGGCGCGTTTCGTCCCTCGTCAAATGGTTGATTGAAAAGAAACCGCGCCATTACATCCAGATCCTCGAAGCTTACCAGCGCCTGCTCCGCCTCGAGGTGGAGAAGCGCACGGCGACTATCGAGACCGCGACGGAGCTTCCGTCGGACGCGCAGCAGCAGATCATCGAAAATCTGAAACGCAAGTACGGCAGCGACCTCACGGCGCGTTTCGTCGTGAACCCGGAGTTGCTCGGCGGAATGCGGATCCGAGTGGGCAGCGATGTCTGGGATAGCAGCGTTCGCAACCGGCTTCAGCGCCTCCAGCAACAACTTTAACCCTTACTTATTATGAGCAGCATCCTCGAAGAAATCGAAACGCAGATCGCGGGTCTCAAGACCACGACGAGCAAAACCAACGTCGGCATTGTCCGCGAAACCGGTGACGGTGTCGCCCGCATCGAAGGGCTCAGCGACGTGATGTTGAACGAGATGATCGAGTTTTCGGGCGGCGTGTTCGGTCTGGCGCTCAACCTCGAAGAGACGGAAGTGGGCGCGATCCTTCTCGGCGACACGACCAAGGTAATGGAGGGCGATGAAGCGAAGACGACTGGGAAGCTGCTCCAGGTTCCAGTTGGAAAGGGATTGCTCGGCCGCGTCGTGAACACGCTCGGCCAGCCGCTCGATGGCAAGGGGCCGGTGAAATCCGAGCAGGCATATCCGCTCGAAAAAATTGCGCCTGGCGTTATCAAGCGGAAAAGCGTCAGCCAGCCGGTTCAGACCGGTATCATGGCGATCGACGCGATGATCCCGATCGGTCGCGGCCAGCGCGAGTTGATCATCGGCGATCGAGCCACGGGCAAGACCGTGATCGCGCTCGATACGATCATCAGCCAGGCGCGCTTGAACAAGGCGGCCGAACAAGGCCGGCTCAAAGACCATCGGCCGCTGTATTGCATCTACGTCGCGATCGGCCAGAAGAATTCAAACGTCGCTCGCGCCCTCGCTGTTCTCGAAAAGGAAGGCGCCATGCCTTACACGACGATCATTTCCGCGCCCGCTTCGGACACGGCGACGAACCAGTACCTGGCGCCGTTCGCCGGCGCCGCGATGGGCGAGTGGTTCATGGATAATGGCATGGACGCGCTGATTATTTACGACGATCTTTCCAAGCACGCGGTCGCGTACCGGCAGGTGTCGCTCGTGCTCAAGCGCCCGTCGGGCCGCGAAGCGTATCCGGGCGACGTGTTCTATCTCCACTCGCGGTTGCTGGAACGCAGCGCGCGCGTGACCGACGAAGCCGGCGGCGGTTCGCTCACGGCATTGCCGATCATTGAAACGCAAGCCGGCGATGTCTCGGCCTATATCCCGACGAACGTAATCTCGATCACAGACGGCCAGATTTATCTCGAGACGGATTTGTTTTATCAAGGCGTGCGTCCGGCGATTTCCGTCGGTCTCTCGGTGAGCCGCGTCGGTTCCGCTGCGCAGATCAAGGGCATGAAACAGGTGGCGGGCAAAATCAAACTCGACCTGGCGCAGTTCCGCGAGCTGGCGGCCTTCGCGCAGTTCGGCTCAGATCTCGACGCGGCGACGAAAGCACGTCTCGAACGCGGTCAGCGCATCGTCGAGCTTTTCAAACAGGGGCAATACAATCCGATCCCCGTCGAAGAACAGGTCGCCGTTCTTTGGGCGATGCAAAACGGTTATCTCGACGCCGTGCCCGTCGACAAAGTGAAGGAATTCCAAACGAAGCTTCAGGATTATCTGCGGACGCGGAAGGAAAGCGTGCTCACGACGATCATCGCCAAGAAAGCGATCGATAAAGATCTGGAGACGGACCTGAAAGCCGCGCTCGATGAATTCAAGTCCACCTGGCAATGATTTGTTTAGATATGCCCTCACGCGCTGTTTCCCTCCGCAAAGTCGACGTCGAGAGCGCGATTTATCTCGTCCGTGCTCAGCGCGTCATGCTCGATTCGGATCTCGCGGCAATTTACGGGACAAGCACGAGACGCCTGAACGAGCGACTCCGTCGCAATCGCGATCGATTTCCGCACGATTTTGCGTTTCAACTTACTGACCCGGAGTTCAAACGTTTGATGTCGCGGATTGCGACATCAAAAAAGGGTCGGGGCGGGCGCCGAAAACTGCCCTGGGTATTCACCGAACACGGCGCCATTATGCTGGCGACCGTTCTTAGCAGCAAAGTAGCGATCCAAGCAAGTGTCCGAGTGGTGCGGGCGTTTGTTCGCCTTCGTGAAATGGTGGCGGCGAATTCTGACCTCGCCGCGCGATTGAAAGACTTGGAGCGACGACTGGATTCTCACGACGGAGCTATCGTCGAGTTATTCGCGGTCCTGAAGAAAATGCTTGAGCCAGAGCTTAAACCGAAGCGCGAGATTGGATTTCACGTCCGCGAGCGTGCGGCGCATTACCGAACAAGAAAGAGATTGTAATGGCGAACACGCAAGACATACGGCGGCGGATCAAATCGATCCGGAACACTTCGCAAATCACCAAGGCACTCCAGATGGTGGCCGCGTCGAAGATGCGCAAGGCGCAGATGGCGGCGCTGGCTGGCCGGCCATATTCCAATTTGATGAATCGAGTCCTCGTCTCGCTGCAACAGCGGACCGACTCAAAGTTGCACCCGCTTCTGCAGGTACGCGACGTGAAAAGGGAACTCGTGGTTATTCTCAGCACCGACAAAGGCTTGGCGGGCGCGCTGAACACGAACCTGTTCCGCGAAGCGGTCAAGTTCGAGGCTGACAAAACGATCTATGTCACCTCAGGCGCAAAGGCGCGGCAATTCATCGTCCGCACCCGTCGCGAACTCCTGGCTGATTTTCCGCTCAAAGATGCGCCGGCGTTTACCGAGACAAAAGAGATCTCGAGATTCTGCGTCGAGAAATTCCTGAAGGGCGAAGTAGACAAGGTTTCCGTCCTCTTCACCCATTTCATCAACACGATTAATCAGAAGCCGGTCGTGCAAACGCTGCTCCCGATCGAGCGCTTCGACCTTCCGCGGGCTTCGGTCGCGAATGCTTCTCCCGACGGGAACGACGATCCGATGCTTGGCTACGAGTTCGAGCCCACGCCCGAGGCGGTGCTCGACATCATGCTTCCCTATTATCTCCACTATGAGATTTACCAGATGGTCCTCGACGCCCGCGCGTCCGAGCACAGCTCGCGAATGGTGGCGATGAAAAACGCGACCGACAACGCGAAGCAATTCATCAAGGACCTCACTCTCGAATATAACAAGATGCGCCAGGCCAGCATCACCACCGAGCTGCTCGAAATCTCGACGGCTCAGATGGCGGTCGGCGGTTAAAAAAGAATTATGAACAAAGGAAACATCGTTCAGGTCATCGGTCCCGTGGTGGACGTGGAATTTTCTGGCGAAGCGAAATTGCCGCGGATCTACAACGCGCTCGAAATCGAGTACGAAGTGAATGGCAACCCGACCAAGCTGACCCTCGAAGTGCAGCAGCATCTCGGCGAAAACTGGGTGCGCTCGGTTGCCATGTCGTCGACGGAGGGATTGAAGCGCGGCATGCCGGTCACGGACACCGGCAGTCCGATTACCGTACCGGTGGGCGAGGGGACACTCGGACGCGTTTTCAATGTCACCGGCGATCCGGTCGATGATCGCGGGCCGGTTTCATTCACCAAGCGTTATCCGATTCATCGCGCGGCGCCGACGTTAATCGAGCAGGACACCAAGACGCAGATTCTCGAGACCGGCATCAAGGTCATCGATCTCATCTGCCCGTTCTCGAAAGGCGGCAAGGTCGGCGCATTCGGCGGAGCCGGCGTCGGCAAAACGGTCGTGATCATGGAATTGATCAACAACATCGCCAAGGGCCACGGCGGCTTTTCTGTTTTCGCGGGGGTGGGCGAACGCACGCGCGAAGGCAACGATCTTTACAAAGAAATGAGCGAGGCCGGCGTCATCAACCAGAAGGACCTCAGCAAATCCAAGGTGGCGCTGGTTTATGGACAGATGAACGAGCCTCCGGGCGCGCGTTTGCGCGTGGCGCTGTCGGCCCTGGCGATGACGGAATATTTCCGCGACGAAAAAAATCAGGACGTGCTTTTGTTCATCGACAACATCTTTCGTTTCTCGCAGGCGGGCTCGGAAGTTTCGGCGCTCCTCGGCCGCACGCCGAGCGCCGTTGGTTATCAGCCGACGCTGGCAGCGGAGATGGGCGATCTGCAGGAGCGGATCACGTCGACCAACAAGGGATCGATCACTTCGTTCCAGGCGGTTTACGTTCCGGCGGACGACCTGACCGATCCGGCCCCGGCCAACACATTCGCGCACCTCGATTCGACCATCGTGCTCGAGCGCTCGATCGCCGAGCTTGGAATTTATCCGGCCGTCGATCCGCTCGCTTCCACTTCGAAGTCGCTCGCGCCGGAAATCGTGGGCGAGGAACACTACGCCGTCGCGCGCGGCGTGCAGAAAGTACTGCAACGTTACAAAGATCTCCAGGACATCATCGCGATCCTCGGCATGGACGAGCTCAGTCCCGATGACAAACTAACCGTTTTCCGCGCGCGGAAAATCCAGCGTTTTCTCAGCCAGCCTTTCGCCGTCGCCGAAGTTTTCACCGGCACCAAGGGCGAATACGTGTCGATCGCCGAAACCGTCCGGGGATTTAAAGAAATCCTCGACGGCAAACATGACGACGTTCCGGAACAAAACTTCTACATGAAGGGCGGAATCGATATGATCAAGGAAGAGAAGAACGCCTAACGACTCATGGCCGCAACCCTCAAGCTTCAGATCGTGACGCCGGAAAAAACGGCGTACTCGGAGGACGTGGAGATGGTCACCCTTCCTGGGTCGGAAGGGGAACTCGGCGTCTATCCGAATCACGTTCCGCTTCTGACCACAATCCATCCGGGAGAGCTGCGGGTGTTGAAGGGTGGACGGGAAACTTTCCTCGCCATTGGTGAAGGCTTCGTCGAAATCACTGGCTCAACGGTCTCCGTCCTGACGGACATGGCTCTCGAAGCGACCGCGATCGACGAGGCCGCGGCCGAAACTGCCGTTGCCCGCGCCCGGGCCGCGATGAAAGAGGATCTCGGGAAAGAAGAAGTGGCGTCCGTCCAGGCGTCGCTCCAAAAATCGCTCGCCCAATTGCACGTCAAGCGCCGGCGGCACCACTAGCGTGGTTGCTCTGGATACACTTGGCATCATTGCCGGCAACGGCGTCTATCCGCGGCTTCTCGCTCAGGCCGCTCGTCGCGCCGGAGTAAAGCGGATCATTGCCGCCGCGTTCACCGATGAAACCGACGATCGTCTCGCCGGGATGGTCGATGGAATTGAATGGATGCGCGTCGGTCAGCTGGGAAAACTGATCGCGTGTTTTCGAAACGCCGGCGTCGCCAACGCAATCATGGCCGGTCAGATCGCCCCGAAAAATCTTTTCGATCTGCGCCCTGACTGGAAGATGCTTCTGCTCCTGGCGCGGCTCAAGCGCCGCAACGCCGAATCGATCTTCGCCGCCATCGGCGACGAACTCGCGCGGGCCGGCGTCACTCTTTTATCGGCCACATCGTTTCTCGAAGATTGCCTGGCGCCCAACGGATTGATCGCGGGACGCAAATTGACTCACCGCCAGGAAGAAGACGTCGCGTTTGGTTTTGAAATCGCGCGAGAAGTCAGCCGGCTCGATATCGGTCAGACCGTGATTGTGAAAAATGGGACGGTGTTGGCGGTGGAAGGTTTCGAAGGCACGAACGAAGCCATCAAGCGCGGCGGCGCTCTCGCTCGCAAAGACGCCGTGATGGTAAAAGTCGCCAAGCCGACTCAGGACATGCGTTTTGATGTTCCCGTCATAGGCGTCGCCACCATCGCCGTGGCCGCCGAAGCGCACGTCCGGGTGATCGCCGTGGAAGCGGGCCGGACGTTATTGCTCGAAAAAGAGGCGGTTATCGAGGAGGCGAATCGCGCCAATATTTCGATCGTCGCCCGCTGACGTTTCCGATTACCGCACCCGGTTCACCGACCAACTGACCGGGATTCGCACCGATTGAAATACGCCCGGTTTGAATCGCCATTTCTTGAATGCCGTTGTCGCCGCTTTGTCGAGCACGGCGCTGCCGCTACTCTTCACGATCGCGACCGCGCTGATCTTCCCTGCCTTGTCGATCCGCAGCTCGTAAACGCCGCTCCCGGTGGTTTTCGCCTTCTGCGCTTCTTCGGGATAGGCGGCGCCAGGGGCGGCTGTCGTGTTCCCGACCAGCTCTTCATCGCTCACCGCTGAGCTGTGGCCATCGGCCCAAATTGCCGTCGCTTTTTCCGCGGCGAAAAGCGATGGCAATCCGCTCGTAAAGCACGCGATAACCACAATCCCAAGTAGATTACGCATGTCATTGACGTTAGGTTTGCAATCCACGGTTGCAACTTCCCGTTGCAAATCGGCGATCGACAATCGAAAATCGAAAATTCTTCGGGGTCTTAGCTCAGTTGGTAGAGCGCCTCAATGGCATTGAGGAGGTCAGGGGTTCGAATCCCCTAGGCTCCACGGTGACTTTCTAATCAGTGAGCGGTGGAGGTTCGAGCCCTGTAGACTCCGGGGGGTCACGGGAATCGTGCTCCGGCTCCTGATCGTAATCCGACTAAAACAGATCGGTTTATTGTTACATTTAACAGCCTAACGATCTCACAGAAAAGATGTTCGTTAGTCAAATTGCGAAAGCGAAATCTGGATGCAGTAGCTTTGGTGCGGGACAGGCAGGGCTCAGGGCCCGCAGCCCAAGGGTAGAAATCTACCAGACACAATGTTCGCAGACAATCCGTCGCAGCGCCGAAAGCGATTTTCTCGCGCACCTCACCAAGCACGTCGGCTTCACGAAAGTCATCGAAGAAATCAACAGTTACGAAGCGCCGTTAGTGCGCGGCTGCGGTGGCTTTTACTAGATCGCCGCTGGCAACTTGCGGTTGCGGGTGGGTTCTGCGCAGGATCGAAACCCGATCCAGCACGTGTTTCTGGAACCATTCCATCCAGAGATAAATGACGGGCGTGACGAATAGGGTGATCAATTGCGAGAAGATCAGGCCGCCGACGATGACGAGGCCTAACGGCTGGCGGGAGGAACCATCGGCGCCGAAACCGAGCGCGATCGGAACGGCGCCCATCAACGCGGCGAGTGTGGTCATCATGATGGGGCGGAAGCGTTCGATGCTGGCTTCGTGAATCGCGGCGCGCAGGTCGAGGCCTTCGTCGATCCGTTGCAGAGCGAAGTCGACGATCAGGATGCCGTTCTTCTTTACGATGCCAAGGAGCAGGAACAGGCCGATGACGCTGTAGAGCGAGAGCGACGCGCCGAAGATCCAGAGCGTCGCGAGTCCGCCGACCACGGCGGGCACGACCGCGGGTAACAAAACTGTGATCGGATGGATGTAGCTGCCGTAGAGAATTCCCAGGATCACATACATAACGAAAAGCGCGCTGATGAGCAGCAACGGCAGGGATGCGAGGAGCTGGCTGAAGACGAGGGCCTCGCCCTGAAATGTTCCCTGTAATCCGGGATACTGCTGTTGGACTTGCGCGGCGGCCTGGTTAATGAATGCGGTCGCGTCACCGATCGCGACGCCCGGCATAAGATTGAAGTTAATTGTCACGCTCGTGAATTGATTGAAATGATTCACTGCTTGCGGGCCGACGACCTGTTTCTGGGTCGTGACTTCGCGCAGTGGCACGAGGTCGTCGACGGTGCCGGTGATTGTGTTCGTCGCGCCGGTCGGCGCCGTGCGGTGGAGGTAGAGGTTATTGAGATCGGCAGGTTGGGAGCGTTGATTGTCCACCGCTTCGAGGATGACCTGATACTGATCGTCCGGCTCCTTCATCAAGTAGACGTAGTTCTGGGAATAGGCGGTGCGGAGCAGGCTGGCGATGGCGGTAGTCGAAACGCCGAGGTTCGAGGCGCGTTCGCGGTCGATCTCCACCGTCAGATTCGGGGTGTTGTTGTAATGATCCGAGCGCACCGTCGCGAAGCCTTGGAACTGGCGAAGCTTTTGCACGAGCGCATCGGAGGCGGCATAAACCTGATCGGGATCAAGGCCGCTAAACGTGTAGGCGTATTGCCCCTGATTCTGGTTGGTCGCGCCGACATTAATTTGGAGGACGGGATTGGCCCGCAGGATAGAGGTAATGCCGGGGATCGTGTTGATCGATTTCTGGAGCTGCAGGATGCAGTGCTGGATGTCCGGGCGCTGGTTGGCCGGTTTGAGGAACGCGAGGATGGTACCTTGCGATGACGCGCCCCGCGAAGCGAAGCCGGCCAGGGTGAAGTACTGGTTCACGTTTGAGTCGTCCTGGAGTTTCTGATTCACGAGCTGCTGGTAATCGTGCATTTGCGCGGGTGACGTGCCTTCCTGCGCAATGAAGACGCCTTGAACGAACCCGCTGTCACCCAGAGGCAACAACGTAAACGGCAGGTGCGTGAAGAAGAACCACATCCCGACGACACACGCGGTCAGAATTGGCAAAGTCAGCCAGGCACGATCGAGAAAAGCATCGAGCCAGCGGCCGTAGGCCACGATCACGCGCCGGATCTTCTCATTCATCCAGCGCTCGATCCGCGTCTTCTTCGAACCAGGGCCGCGCCCTCCGAGCATCCGCGCGCACATCAGCGGCGTGAGCGTGATCGAGACGAGACCCGAAGCGACAATCGCAATGATGATGGAGATTGAAAACTCGCGGAAGATTCGGCCTAACAAACCGGGCAGGAAGACCAGCGGAATAAAAACAGCCGCCAGGGAGAGTGTCATCGACAGGATTGTGAAGGAGATTTCTCCCGCGCTGTTGAAGGCCGCCTTCAGAATACTTTCTCCGTGCTCGGCGCGCCGGACGACGTTCTCAAGAAAGACGATCGCGTCATCGACGAGGAACCCGATGGCGAGCGTCATCGCCATGAGGGTCAGGTTGTTGATGGAAAAGTTGAGCGCGTACATGGCCGCGACCGTGAGAAGAAGAGAGAGCGGCAGCGCCACCACCGGGATGAGGGTGTCGCTGGCCCGGCCAAGAAACGCGTAGATTACCGCGACGACGAGGACGAACGCGATCATGAGCGTCATCTGCACGTCCTGCACGGAATTGACGATGTTTTGCGAGCGATCGAAGACCGGGACGATCTTGATCGAGCCGGGGAGAGTCTGGCTGAGCTGCGGCAGCATCGCTTTGACGGAATTTGCGACCTCGACGGCGTTCGCTCCCGCCTGGCGCGACACGGCGAGCACGATGACCGAGCCGGGCGAATTAGAGCCGCGCAACCAGAACGTGCGCGACATCCGCTCGTCCTGCACGCTTTGCACAACGTCCGCGACATCGCCGAGCGTCACCGGCGAACCATCCTTGTTGCGGGCGACGATCAACTGCCGGTAGCCTTCCGCCTGGTCGAGCTGTGCGTTTGGCTGAATGATGAAAGTGCGATTGGCGCCGTCGACCTGTCCCGCACCCGTGTAAACCGTGCCGGATTTAATCGCGTTCGCGAGATCATCCATCGTCAGGCCACGCGCCGCGAGGGCGGCCGGATCCGCTTTGATCCGGATCGCGCCCTGCACGCCGTAAACGTTCACCTGGGAGACACCCGGCAAAATCGCGATCCGCTGCGCCACCGCCGTGTTCGCATACTTATAGAGATCGCCATCGGTCATCGTGTCCGAGAGCAAGCCGAGGAGATATACGGCCTGGTCGTTTGGATTGGTCTTTGTGAAAGTGGGTGGGCTCGGCAGGTCGGAGGGCAATTTCCCGGTGGCGCGCTGGATTGCCGCCTGCACGTCCGTGGCCGCGTCGGTGATGCTCTTGCTCAGATTGAACTGAAGCGTGAGCGAAGTGTTTGACTGCGTGCTTGTGCTGGTGACCAGATCGAGCCCCGGGATTTGGAGGAATTGCTTCTCAAGGGGCGTGGCGATGGTGTTAGCCATCGTGGTTGGATCTGCGCCGGGATAGGAACAGGTCACGTTGATGATGGGGTAGTCGACCGCTGGGAGGTCGTTGACGGCGAGTTTCCCGTAGGTCGCAATCCCGGCGACGACGACGCTAACAGTCAGCAGGATCGTCATCACCGGATTGCGAATGAATGGTCCGGATAACCCGGAGCCCTTCACCGCAATGAGCTTGTCAGACGGTGCGTTTGGAGTGGCCATCTTTGTTATCCTTTCGCGTCAGCCAACTGCGGCGCCGGTAGATTCTGGAACGGCCTGGGCACGACTTTCGTGCCGGGAGCAAGTGCGAGCTGCCCGGTCACCACCACCGCTTCGTCCGCTTGCAACCCGTCTTCGATCACGACCAGGCCGCCATCCTGGGATTGACCTGGCCTAACGAGTCGCATCTCGACGGAATTATCTGGATGGAGAACGAAAACGTAGGATCCGCGCTGGCTGATCTGGATCGCCTGTTGCGGCACGAGCTTCGCATCCTTGAGCGTGTCCAGGATCAGACGCGCCCGGACAAACTGGACCGGCCAGAAAATGCCATCCTGATTCGGAGTGCTGGCGCGCATCTTCAACGTGCCTGCGCCGGGTTGAATCGTGTTATCGACAAAATCGACCCGACCTACGCGCGCCGCGCTCGGATCTCCGGGCGCTGCCGTCTGGACCTGCAGATTGTTCTTCTCCAAAAACGGCCGCAGTTTCGGCAGGTCAGACTGCGCGACGGCGAAGTTGGTGTAGATCGGATCTAGCGCTTCGATGGTAAGCAGTACCGCGCCGCCGGTGCCGGCATTGCCACCGGAGACGACATTGCCCACGTCAACCAATCGTTGACCGGCGCGCCCATCAATCGGCGAATGGATTTCGCAGAAGTCCAGGCTGATCTGTGCGGCTGTGACGGCGGCCTCCGCGCTCTTCGTTTTCGCTTCGTCATTTTTGGCCGTCGCCTGCGCCGTTTCGAAGTCCTGCCGCGCGATTGCGCCCTGGGTAAACAGGCCCTGAGCGCGGTTCAGGTTGGCTTCGTCGAGAGCCTGCTGCGATCGCGCCTGCGCGAGTTGTCCCTGAGCCTGGTCGAGCACGGCCTGATATGGCCGCGCATCGATGCTGAATAATAGATCGCCCTTCTTCACGTTGGCGCCGTCTTGAAAGTGGCGGCCACTGATTTGCCCGCTCACCTGCGCCTGCACCTGCACGGTCGCGTTAGCGGTGCAGTTTCCAATCTCATCCAGATAAACGGGAACGTCGCGCGTCACGACCTGCGCGACAGCAACCTGCGGCGGGGGCGGCGGCGCCGTCGCAGTCTTTTTTGCGCAGCCGGTGGCGAGAAACAGAATCGGGATAACGATTGGGGTCAGAACAGATGTTTTCATTTGAGATCCTCCTCGATGAGGCGTTTGAAGTTCCGGAGATAATGGCGGAGGGCGCCGGTGAGTTGCAGCGGCTCGAGGATCGAGCGGACTTTGACCGTGACTTTCGTGCCGCCACCGAGAAGCGGGTCGAGAAAAACGACGCCGACCCTGAATTGATCGGAGAGGGCTTGCCAGGCGATGCGCCGATCCGGGACGCGCATCATGATCAGGACGTCGCTTTGAATCTTTTCACCATTGATGAGCGAAGTACAGGAGAAGCCGTTCGTGGTGATGTTGGTGATGTTCAGGATCGAGGTGAGAAAGCGCGGAAGATCTTCGAAGCGCAGCAGGCGGCGGTAGACCTCCGGCGCACGCGCGTTGACGAAAATGGACTGACAGTCCGCGTTCACGTCGATCGGGATCCGCGGTTTCGTAAGGCAAGACGGTTCAGGTTCGGTTGTGTTCATCGGGTGAAGGGCTGGGTTTGTTGGCGCGCGATCAGCTGGCTCCAGCCGCCGGCGAAATTGAAGCGCAGCAGGTTGAGAACGAGCCAGCGGTCGTGCGCGGTGCGAGAGCGCCGCGGCAGTCTGGGAGCGCGGGTGATTGAGCGATTCGTTGTCATGCTCCCAAGATCGAGATGGAGCGAAGAGAACGCGACGGAGCAGTAGGCAGATTTTGATATCGATCCCGCGAGGGAACAGGCTCCCCCTCTTTCGAGGGATGGGAAACGGACTGACAACCTCACGCGGCTGCCTGATACTTCCTCATCCCATGCCTTCCGCGGACAATATCTTCCCTCGGGAAATAAGAGCGGCGGCCGCGCCGCCCTGGATGAAGCGAAAGGTCTTCGGTTCCGGTCTCGCGGTTTCTTCCGTCGCGCTCGCACTCGGGTTCGGGCTCCTCGCCCGGCGCTATGACATTCATCACGTGCAGTTCACGGTATTTCTTTTCGCGATTGCACTCAGTGCCTGGTACGGGCGAACCAGAGCCGCGATTCTTGCGGTCGTTTCGGCAAGCGTGGTTTACGCCTACTTCTTCGCCGAACCGCTCTACAGTTTTGCGGTAAACGCGAACAGTCTGCCGCATTACGTGCTTTTCGTTCTCTTCGGCTTGGTCGTTGGCTGGTTTAGTGCGGTCCGCGGAAGAGGGGAAGAGGTGTTGCGGGAGCGGGCGAGGCTTCTCGACCTGACGCACGACACGGTGTTCGTGCGCGACATGCAGGACGTGATTACCTATTGGAACCGCGGCGCGGAAGAATTGTATGGCTGGACAAAGAAGGAGGCGGTCGGGCAGGTATCGCACGAATTGACCCAAACGATATTTCCCGCGCCGCTGCCGGAGATCAACGCGCAGTTAATTCGCGCCAACCGATGGGAAGGCGAATTGGTCCACGCCAAACGCGACGGCACTCGAGTAGTGGTGGCCAGCCGCTGGTCGTTGCAACGCGACGAGCGCGGCAGTCCCGTTGCCATCCTCGAGACGAACAACGACGTCACGCAGCACAAACGCGCCGAAGAAGCGGCCGCGAAATCAGCGCAACTGGCCCAGAGCCACGTCGAAATAATGATGCGCAGCCTCGATGTGCTCGCGACTGAAGCCAGACCGGAGAAGTTCATCGGCGAAATGCTGCGCACGATCGGGCGGCAACTGCGCGCCCGCCGCGTCCTGCTCTGGGCGGTCGATCCCCGCGACGATTCGCTCCACTTGCGCCTAACGATCGAAGACGATCGCCAGGTCGAGCCCGAGCCCGGTCATCCATGGCTGGCGGATCCGGTTTCCTGGAAAAGCAACCCGCTCGTCCAAGAGATGGCCTTTACCAAAGCGCCGATCGTCTGCGAAGACATCGAAAACGATTCCCGTCTCACGCCGGAGCATCGCCATTATCTATTGCGCAAAGGCTGCAAGCGATTCCTCATCATTCCAATGTTTGTCCTGGGCGACCTGCGCGGATTCATCGGAATTCAGCACGACGCGCCGGCCGTCTATGATGCCAATGAAACCGAACTGGCGCAGGCGCTCGCCCATCACGTCATGATGGCGGTGCACGGAGACGAACTCGGAGAACAGCAACGCCAGGCCGCGATTCTAAAGGAGCGCGCCCGCCTGGCTCGCGACATTCACGACACCCTGGCTCAGGGTTTCACCGGCGTAGTTATCCAGATGGAAGCGGCGGACGAAGCGTTGCTCGAAGAAGACCCCGAGCAGGCTGTTCGCCACGTGCGCCGTGCCCGCGAACTCGCGCGCGAAGGATTGAATGAAGCGCGCCGATCGGTGCACGCCCTGCGGCCGCAGGCGCTCGAGAAAGCGGGATTCGCGGATGCGCTGAGGGCGATAATTAACAATACCACGGCCGGCACCACGCTCCGGACAGAGTTTCGCATCGATGGTGAGCCGCGCGAGCTCGGGCCCGCGGTTGAGGAACATCTGCTCCATATCGGGCAGGAAGCTCTGACGAATGCGATCAGGCACGCGCGGGCGACGAAGTTTCAGGTCCGGCTTGCCTTTGAGGCCGCCGCCGTGCGTCTTGAGCTGCGCGACAACGGCGACGGGTTCGTTGTCCAATCTGGAAACGGCGCCGGCATTGGATTGATCGGCATGAAAGAACGCGCCGCGCAAATCGGCGGCACCCTCACGGTTTCCAGTGAACCTGGCGCCGGCACGCGCATCGCGACCGTCGCCCCCTACCAACAAGCCCGATGAAATCCAAAGACAGCAAAAAACCCAACATCAGGATTTTGATCGCCGACGATCACACGGTCGTGCGCGAGGGGCTTGTCTCGCTCATCAAACGCAAAAACGATATGAGCGTCGTGGGCGAGTCGAGCAATGGCCGCGAGGCTGTCGATCTTTGGAAGAAACATCGTCCCGATATCACCCTGCTCGATTTGCGCATGCCCGAGCTCGATGGCGTCGGCGCGATCAAGGAAATCCGTGGAATCGATTCCAGTGCCCACATCATCGTACTGACGACGTTCGACGGCGACGAAGACATCTATCGCGCCATCAAAGCCGGCGCGAAAGGTTACCTGCTCAAAGACACTGCGCGCGACGCGTTGATGGAATGCATTCGCAAAGTCCACGCCGGCGAAACCTGCCTGCCGCCCGCGCTCGCGGCCAAGCTGGCCGAGCGCGTCAGCGGCGACGCTTTGAGCCCGCGCGAGATCGAGGTTTTGCAACGCATTGCCGCCGGAAAGAGCAACAAGGAAATCGGCGCCGAGCTCTTCATCAGTGAGGGCACCGTGAAGACGCACGTTAAAAGCATCTTCAGCAAACTCGACGTCGTTAGCCGCACTGAAGCCGTCGCGAACGCAACGAGGCGGGGGTTGATTCAACTCTGAACACCGTCCACGTCCGGTTCCGGCCAGAAGATTGACATCAGCAGGCCGACTGCGATCCCAATCGCAGCTTCAAAGAACCGATGCAGCGCCATTATCCAGGCGGAGTTGTAATGGGCGATCAACATCACGACCGCAAGAGTGACGTTCCCGTAGCGATATGTTGTTCGATCGAAATATTCTGACAGGTAATCGTTGCCTTCGCTCAGGGCTTCGCAAAACAGGCCGAGCAGGAAAATTCCTGCGCCGAATGCGACCGCAGTGGGCCCGAAGCAGCTGGCCAACGCGGCGCCGAAGGTCGCTCCCAACGCTGTCCCAGCCAATCGGCGAACTGAGACACTGAAAGTCGTCCGCGCATCCGATTGCATGACAATCAGAATGGTCATCGCCGCCCAATAGGTCTCCGCAAATCCGATCAATCGCGCTACCAACACCGCAACTGTTGCCGCCGTCGCGTTGCGCGCAGCATGAAAAAGCGCCTGGTGCTGTCGCCAATTGAAATGGGAACGATTAGACATGCTGCACGGTCGGTTTGTGCTCAGCGACCCCCTGGAAAAACTGAATCAACTCAGCCAAACGCAGATCGTACCAGTCGCATACCGGGCTGTTACCATCGGCATCAATCCATTCTGGATGTTGAATGCGCAGATCGCGGTGCAGTTGATCCTGTAATTCGGAGTAAGACCGGATCTGATGCGGCTGCCGCGCCACCTCGGAGTTCGTCTGCGACAATTGTGTGTTCATGGAGCGGAGGTTCGCTTTGGCGAGGAACCGTTGCCACGCCGCGTCCAGGAGATTTTGCAGTCCTTCCAAAGAGAGAGCCGATAACGACTCTTACGTAGGACTTCGAAATCTGCCGGACGCGCAATGGCGCGCCGAGGCGGATCGCTGTCGAATAAAGCATGAAAACGAAATCAATATTCAGTCTAGTTGGGCTAATCCTGTTTGCTCTTGCCAGTCCCGCGGTCCAGGCGGCCAGTCGTGGCGGAGGCTTTCATGCTGCGCCTGCGTTTCACGGTGGCGTTCGATATTCTTTCGGCGCCCGGCCTACGCACGGCCGACCCGTTTACGTCAGGCCGCAGAACACCGTTGCCAGACCAGCAACAGGCCCTTCCCGAGTGGCACGACAACCGAGTGCCGCCCCGGTGACAAACAATCGCGCGACGACGACGCGCTCATTCACCGCTAACACCGTGAATCGGCCGACGCTGAGCGCGAGCAAACACACCTATGCCCGGCACGATTCGACCTGGCATGGTGATTGGGACCGTCGCAGCGCGCACTGCTTGAATGGCCATTGGTGGGCCTGGGACGGCGGCGCCTGGATCGGGCTCGAGGCAGGCTATTATCCCTGGGATTACTTCCCATACTACGCCTACGATTACTACCCGTACGACTACTACCCCGGTTACTACACCGATGTTGAGCCTTACTACAATACGGACGGCGTCAAGGATACCATGCCGGCGCCTGATCCTACAGTTACCGCCGTCCAGCAGGACCTAGAAAAGCTCGGTTACTATCGTGGGACCATCGACGGCATTTACGGCCGCGCCACTCGCGATGCCGTCGCCCATTACCAGGGCGACCATAAGATCGTCGTTACCGGCACGCTGACACGACAAACGCTGCAGGCACTCGGAGTGTCGCCGGCGATGCCAGGCTAACGCAAAATCCGTCAAACGCTTGCCGCGAGGCAGGCGTTTGACGTCAGCATCTCCGTGAACCGATGAAAACAGTTATCCTGCTTGTGATTTCGAACACTTTCATGAACCTCGCGTGGTACGGCCATTTGAAGTGGAGAAGCGAACCCCTTTGGCTAGTCGTATTGCTGAGTTGGGGCCTCGCGTTTTTCGAATACTTATTTCAAGTGCCAGCTAATCGCATCGGATCGAATGAATGGAGCGTTCCTCAGTTAAAAATTTTGCAGGAAGGCATTACGCTGGTGGTTTTCACGGTGGTGGCTTTTGTTTTGTTCCGTACTCCTCTGAAATGGAACTTCTGCGTTTCTTACGGTCTTATCTGTGCTGCGGTATTTTTCGCGTTCAAATTTTGACCGGTTCGCAATTTCGTTACAGAAACTCTTGAGACTCCGGCCGAGGACTGATAGTTGCCTGGGCCATGAATAGTGAAGAGCGGTTTTTCGCTAAGTTTGCTGGAGTCCAAGCGAGACGTCTTCTCGAAGTTTAAGGAGCCAAGTTCCAACATGCGTGTGGCGCAGTGTCAAAAAGGTGTTGAACCGGGTTCGTCCCAGGAAAAATCATGGTTTTCGGCTACCATTTCGGCTGGAAATCAGCTGCAAATGACAAAAAGGGAGTGAACGGGCTAGGCTCCAGGCCTTCGCTTGGAGCGCCGAATTCGCTGGATGTAAGCGTAAATCCTGATTGAAATACGTGTTGCATCATCACCACATGGATCAGATTCCCTGGCTCCTGCTTCTCTATAGTCTGCCGGCCCATCGCAACACCCAGCGGGTCGCGGTCTGGCGACGCTTTAAAAAAATCGGCGCTCTTCAACTGACGACGTCGACCTACCTCCTGCCTGATCAGCCCGGTCACTACGAACATTTTCAATGGCTCACGAAGCTGATTCATGATTCGGGCGGGGAAGCGACGCTGGTGCGCGTCCGCGAGATCGAGGGAATGCCCAATGAAAAACTGGTTGGTCTCTTCAACGAAGCGCGCGACCGGGAATACGCGGCCGTCAGCAAGGTCCTGCATAGTCTAAGGCGCGAACGCAAGCCGCGCGCTGATATCGGCGATGAACTAATCCGGGTCACCCGCCAGTTTCGCGATCTTCGCGCGATCGATTTTTTCAACAGTCAGCGCGGCCAGGAGATCGAGATGCAGTTGCAAAAACTCGAACGCAACCGCGCCGCCCGGGGCGAGATGGTCAGGATTGATCCAGCTGATTACCGCGGCCGAACCTGGGTCACCCGGCCGCGGCCGGAGATCGATCGAGTTGGCTCTGCCTGGCTGGTTCGGAAGTTCATCGATCTGAAGGCGCGCTTCGCGTTTGCCGGCAAAATTCCGCCGCGATCTGACGCCGTTTCCTTCGACATGCTTGACGCCGTGTTCTCCCACGTCGGCGACGATTGCACTTTCGAGACGCTCACGAAGCGCTTCGCGATCCGCGACAAGGCGGTCCGGAAAATCGCGGAGATGATTCATGATGCCGACGTCGAGGACGAAAAATTTCAGCGGCCGGAAGGCATTGGAATCGATCGCGTCCTCAAAGGCTGGGGAAAAGAAGGACTGCCGGACGACGAGATTCTGCGGCGCGGCTTCGAATGCTTCGACGCGCTCTACGCCTTTCTGCAACGCCGATGACCTTGCCAACATCGGCGCCCAGCTTCGGCGAAGCGTTCCGTTTCTGGCTCAAGCTTGGGTTCATCTCGTTCGGTGGACCGAGCGGCCAGATCGCGATCATGCAGACCGAGCTGGTGGAACGGAAACGCTGGATCAGTCAGTCGCGATTTCTGCACGCTTTGAATTACTGCATGCTGTTGCCGGGCCCGGAAGCGACTCAGCTCGCCATTTACGTCGGCTGGCTTCTGCACAAGACCGCTGGGGGAATCGTTGCCGGCGCGTTCTTTGTTATCCCGTCGATCTTCGTGCTCTGGACCTTGAGCTTCATCTACGCCGCCTATGGAAGTGTCCCGTGGATCGCGGCGATCTTTTATGGACTCAAGCCTGTCGTGGTCGCAATCGTGATCGCCGCGGTGATCCGCATAGGTCGAAAGGCATTAAAGAGTGAAGTCCTCTGGGCGATTGCTGTCCTCGCTTTCGTCGCGATCTATTTTTTCCACGCGCCTTACCCAGCGATCATCATCGGGGCAGGGCTAATTGGTTTCGCCGGTGGAAAAATTTGGCCGGCGAAGTTTGACGTCATTTCTTCCCATCACGGCGGCGCCGAACAATCGGTGATCGATGACCAACACGCTCCGCCCGAGCATACCCGGCCTTCATTCCCGCGAGCCATTCGAGTTACGATCACATGGCTGCTGATCTGGTGGATACCGGTCGTCCTCGCAGCCGTTCTCCTTGGGACTAACCACACCGTTTTTTCGGAAGGGATTTTTTTTAGTAAAGCGGCGGTCGTAACTTTCGGAGGTGCGTATGCGGTGCTGCCCTACGTCGCGCAACGCGCTGTGGAATATTTTCATTGGCTCAAGCCCGGTCAGATGATGGACGGACTCGGTCTCGCGGAAACAACGCCCGGCCCGCTTATCATGGTGCTGCAATTCGTGGGCTTCATGGGCGGGTGGAACCAGGGCGGAAATTTGCCTCCGCTCCTGGCCGCAACCCTCGGCGCGTTGATCACGACGTGGGTCACGTTCACACCCTGTTTTCTCTGGGTTTTTCTCGGGGGCCCGCACATCGAGCAACTGCGCGACAACCGCAAAATCGCGATGACGCTTTCCGCCGTTACCGCCGCCGTCGTCGGTGTAATCCTAAATCTCGCCGTCTGGTTCGCGCTCCACGTCATTCATCCTGACCACAGCTTCGATTGGTTTGCCATTGTGCTTGGCATCGCGGCCCTCGTCGCGCTGATCCGCTGGAACGTGAGCGTGATCGCGGTAGTTCTCGCCGGCGGCGTGATCGGTCTACTCGCCTCGTTTTTTCGCTGAACTAAAACGGCAGCTTCATTCCGAGGCTCTTCGCGAGGAAGGCCCACTGGTCGGTAGTTTCCTCGATGATTTTGCTTGTTGGTTTTCCGGCGCCGTGTCCGGCGCGGGTTTCAATTCGGATTAGAATTGGCGCGGGGCCGGCCTGGGCGGCTTGCATCGCCGCCGTGTACTTAAAGCTGTGGCCGGGAAAAACGCGGTCGTCGTGGTCGGCTGTGACGACGAAGGTGGGCGGATATTTTGTTCCCGGTTTGACGTTGTGGAGCGGGGAATATTTGTAGATCGCTTCGAATTCATCCTTGTTGTCCGACGATCCGTAATCCGAAGCCCAGGCCCAACCGATGGTGAACTTCTGGAACCGCAGCATATCCATTACGCCGACGCCCGGCAGCGTCGCGCCCCACAAGTCCGGCCGCTGATTTTCCACAGCTCCGATGAGCAGACCGCCGTTGCTCCGACCGCTGATCGCCAGCTTCGGCGTAGAACTGTATTTATTCGCGATCAACCATTCGCCGGCGGCGATAAAATCGTCGAACACGTTTTGCTTCCGCAATTTCGTTCCGGCCAAATGCCATTCCTCGCCGTACTCGCCCCCGCCGCGCAAATTCGCCACGGCATAGACGCCGCCCATTTGCAGCCACGTCGCAACGGCGGGTGAAAATGACGGGGTTATGGAGATGTCGAATCCGCCGTAGCCGTAAAGCATCGTGGGATTGCTCCCGTTTTTCTCGAGCCCTTTCTTGTAGGTTAGGAACATCGGAACTTTCGTGCCGTCCTTGCTCGAATAGAAAACCTGCTCCGTCACGAAGTCGTCGGATTTGAAATCGACTTTCGGGCGGAAAAGGAGGCTGCTCTGGCCGCTCTTGAGGTCATAGCGATAGATCGTCGACGGTTCCGTAAAGCTGACGTAGGAATAGAACGTCTCGGTATCCTTACGTTTGCCATTGAAACCGCTGGCGGTCCCAAGGCCCGGCAATTTGATTTCGCCGGCGTCCTTTCCCGAAAGTTCGAAGAGCCGGACGGCCGAGTGCGCATCCTTCAGATAACTGGCGATGAAACGGTCGCCGACTAATTCCACGTTCTCCAATTTGTCCGCGGCTTCCGGCACTACCGTCTTGATCTCTTCCGGTTTGGTAATATCGATCGCGACGATTCTGCCGCGCGGTGCAGCCAGGTCCGTCCGGAACCAGAAAATGTTTCCGTCGCACCCGAGGAAACTGTAAGCGGCATCCTGTTTGTTCAGTAACTCGACGACGGTTGCGTCCGGTTTTTGGAGGTCCTTGTAGAAGATCCGGTTCTTCGGGTCGGTCCCTTGCGAGACGTTGATGATGAGGAAGCGACCGTCTTCGCTTACCTGGCCGTTGAAATTCCAATCCTTGTGGTCTTTTCGCTCGTAAACCAGTGGGTCTTCCGACTGCGGCGTGCCGAGCTTATGAAAATAAAGTTTGTGAAAATAGTTCGCCTGCTTGAGCTGCTCGGCTGAAGCGGGGGCATCGTAGCGGCTGTAGAAAAACCCGCTGCCGTCCTTCTCCCACGACGCGCCCGAGAATTTCACCCATTGCACGTCGTCGCTTAGATCTTTGCCCGTCTCGATGTCGCGAACTTTCCACTCCTGCCAATCCGAACCGGCCACGGCCAGACCGTAGGCCAGCAGCTTGCCGTCATCGGTCACCTGAATCCCGCTCAGCGCGACTGTGCCGTCTTTCGAGAGCGTATTCGGATCGATGAGAACCTTTCCTTCGGCCGGCAGTTTGTCGGTCGTGAAAACGACGTTTTGGTTCTGGAGCCCGGTGTTCTTGGAAAAGAAATAACGGCCACCGTCGTGGAACGGCACTGTGAACCTTTCGTAGTTCCAGAGCGCGCTCATCTTTTCGTTGATCTTCTTCCGCTCCGGAATCGTCGCCAGGTAATCGAAGGTCAGTTTGTTCTCCGCCTCGATCCATTTCTTGGTCGCATCTGAGTCGACATTTTCCAGGTCGCGATACGGGTCTGCGACCTTCGTGCCGAAATAGTCGTCGGTCTGATCGCTCTTCGGCGGCTGCGGATAATTGAACGGTTTATCCGCCGCCAGAAGCAGCCCGATGAAGGAGAGAAGAGCGAAGATCGACAAGCAGCGTTTCATAGAGCGAAACCGATAAGACGCTTCCGCGTGATCTGCAAACTGACCTGTAGCGGCGGTCTATGACCGCCGTCGCGCTTTGCCATGCCGCCTTCGGCAATTAAGGAATTCGTAACGCGTTGGGAATGCCCATCTGCTGGTAATCCTCGGTCGTGAATGAAGTTCCCAGCGCGAGCCCGGTCCATTTCCCGTCCTTCTTCTTCAGAAACACCCAGGCCGGATCGGCCGCGTTCGCATTCTCCGGCGTTACTTTCACGCGGGCAAAATCGTCCGCGATCTGCTCGACGGTAACGTTAACCTTCGCAATCGCAGAATTCGCAGCGACGTAACTCTTCGTCGCCTCGATAATCGCAGCGTTGTCATCGGCCGCCGGAAGTTGGCTCGTCAACCCGGCGAGGAGAGCGCCCAGGCAAAACAGTTTTCTCATCCGAACCAGGTTGCTGCTACTCAGTTTTGCCACAAGGCAGGTGCGCCGCCTTCCAATCCATCGCCATGCGAATCCGCGCGCGGCCGCTCGGATGATCGAAGAAGATCATTTCCTCTAGTGGACTTGGATCAAGCTTACGATACTCACCGAGTTTGAGTGCGACCATCGCGAAGGCGTCCGGTTCGCGCGCCGTGTTGACACTAAACGCGTCGGCTTCGCGTTCGTGAACGCGGACCGTCGTATTGATGACCGGGGTAAGAAGAAAGAAAACGGTCGAGAAAATCAACGAAAGCAAGGGCAGCCCGGCCGGGTCGGCGATTCCACTAACTCCCCAGCGTTCGCCCCAGCGGTTGACGGCGCCCTGGAAAAAGGTGCGCAGCGCCAGAAACCCGAGCAGAAAGAAGAAGCTGAAATACGTTACCAGCTTGAAGCTGTGATTGAGGATGTAGTGGCCCATCTCGTGCGCCATCACTTCGCGAATCTCGGGCAGGGTGCAGCGCTTGAGGAGGTTGTCGTTCAGCGCAATCCGCGTCGTGCCCATGAATCCGGCGACGTTTGCGCTGACGCGCTTCGTTTGCCGGGAAGCGTCGACCTCGAAGACCTGGGTGACCGGAATTTCGTTCGCTCGCGCCATGGCCAGGATCGGTTCGCTAATCGCCGGATCGTTGAGCGGCTTATAGGTGTTAAAAAGCGGCTCGACATAAACCGGCGATAACATGATTCCGAGGATCGTGAAAATAATCGCGACGATCGTGCCCCAGACCCACCACGTTCGGGGCGCCCGACGAAAAACGGCGTAGAGACCGATTAGAAGCAGACTCGTTACGATCAGGTTCACCGCGATGAATTTCATCTGCTCGACAATCCATTGGCCGAAATTCTGGGTGGCCATTCCGTAGGCGTGCTCGCGGAAGAAGTTTTCGTAAACGTGCAGCGGGAATCCCAGCACGTAGACAAGAAGAAGGAATGGGATCGCGTAAAGAGTGACCTGAAGGAACTTGAAGCGGCTCCTGCGTTCGGCGAAATCACGGAGGCGCGCGGAGATGCGCGAGGCCAGGAGGAAAATCGAGATCGCGGTCGAGAGGAGAAAATTCCAGAGGATCAGCCAATAGCCGCCTTCGAAATAAGCGTCCGATCTGGCGCGCTTATCGGCCGGCACCGTATCGAGCCACGCGCGGGTGGCTGTCGCGGGATCGGTGCCGGCAGCAATGGATGGGGTAGGGTAGGGAGTCGAATCGGGCGAAGGCGGTTGGGCGAAGGTCGGGGCCGCGGCGAGAAGAGAAAGACCGAGCAGGAAAAGCAGGATCAATGATTTCATGGCGGGTGAGAGTGAAAGAAAGAACAGCCGCGGTCAATCACACTTGATAGGATCGACTTGGATGACCATCGAATATCTGGCCGATCATCCGGAAACGCTCGACACGCTCGTTCAATGGCTGCACCAGGAGTGGGGTCGTGTTCGCGGCGGGGAGACTCTGGACCAACGGCGGAAGCGGTTCGCTGGTTCGTTGAATCGCGATAAAATTCCGCTCACCGTCGTTGCGCTCGAGGCCGGAGAACTTCTCGGCTCGGCCAGCCTCATCGCTCACGACATGAAGACGCGGATGGAGTTGACCCCGTGGCTCGCAAGCGTGTTTGTGGCCGAACAATGCCGACGCCGTGGCATCGGCGCGGAGTTGGTGAGACGCATCATGGCAGAAGCCGGCAAACTGAAAGTCCCGCTCCTGTATCTTTACACCGTCCATAGCGAGCGGTTCTACGCAGCGCTTGGATGGACTTTGATGGAACGGACTTCCTATCTCAGCCACGACGTCGTTATAATGACCTACACGCCATGACGCCTGCCCAATTTCGCCGCCTTGCCCTGAGCTTTCCCGGAGTTATCGAAAGCTCGCACATGAGTCACCCTGACTTCCGCGTCGGCGGCAAAATTTTCGCGACGCTTGGTTATCCGGACAAGAACTACGGCGTAGTCGTTGTGGCTCCGGCAGAACAGGCGCGGCTTTTGCGGGACCATCCGAAAGCGTTTTTAGCGGCGAAAGGCCAATGGGGAAAACGAGGGTGCACTGCCGTTCTCCTTGCGGCCGTAGACCAGACTACGATGAAATCGGCGCTGAAGTCTGCGTGGCAGGACAAAGCGCCGAAGAAGTTGGCGAAATAGTTAAACCAGCGCACCGCCGCAACTGGAACCGGCGCCGGCGGTGCAACCAAAGCAGTGATCGCCGGTCAGAATCTCGCGGTTCTCGACCTGCGCCGGATCGACGTCCCATAAATGGAAAGCTTGGTCGTTATCGCCCCACCGCATCTTGAGCATCTGGTTGAAGTCGCAGTCGAAGACTTCGCCCTGCCAGCTCACGCTTATCGTGTTCCGGCACATCAAGCCGTTTATAGTTGCCGGATTAAAGGCGTCGTTCAGTAAGGCCATGTAATCGCCGAGCAGATTGTTGTTCTTCAGATAAGAAGCAAAGCGTGCGATGGGCAGGTTCGTGATTGTGTAAAGCGTGCTAAAGACAATGCCGAAATGCTCTTTCAGCTCGCGCTTGTAATCTGCTTCCAATTCTTTCTGCGGGCCCGGGAGGAAGGCGCCGTTAGGATTGTAAACCAGATGCAGCGGCAGCTCCGGCCGGATGCCATAGCCTAACGAGTTCAAAAGCTGCAACGCCTTGATGCTGGCATCAAAGACTCCTTCGCCGCGCTGTTCGTTCACGTTCTTAGCGGAATAGCACGGCATCGACGCTATGATCTCGATCTCATGCTTCGCCAAATACTGGGCGTAGTCCTCGTAGCCCGGCTCGAGAAGGATAGTAAGATTGCATCGATCGATAATATGGCGCGGCGGAGTCAAAGCTCTTAGTCGTCCTACCAGGTATTTAAAATCCGGAACCATCTCGGGCGCCCCGCCGGTAATATCGATTGTTGGAATGTTCGTCTTCGTTAGCCAACCGATGACCTGATCCATCGTCGCGCGGGTCATGATCTCTTTCCGCTTCGGTCCCGCATTCACGTGGCAATGAATGCATGTAAGGTTGCACAACTTGCCGACGTTGATCTGCAGGACTTCCGTTCGCGTGTGGCGAAGGGGCAAGCCGTGCTCCCGCAAGGTGCGCGCGAAACGGTTCTCAGTCATTCGATTCTAGAAAACAATCTGAAGCCGCAGAATTATCTCATCGAAATCAGATGTGCCAAGGGCGGGCCGCGCTTCGCGGAATTTCGACCAGGTATGAATGTAATCTGCCACCAATTTGATGTCGTCGTCGTGGATGTAGTAATTCACGCCCCCCGTGATCGAGTCCAGGTTGTCATCAATGACCTGGCCCGGATTGAAGTGCTCATACTTGGCGACGACCTGAAGCTTCTTTGGCACAATGTAGAAGCTGGGCTGGACATAGTAACCTTCCGCGCGGAAATCCCGGAAGGTCGGCGCAATCCCGTTCACCGTCCGGCCTTCGTAGCTCTCACTCAGGTATTCCGCGATCAGGTCGAACGAGCCCCAGTGAAAGGTCGCATCGAACCCATAGCCTTCTCGTTCCGCGGCGGTCGGCGCGGTGAAGGTGCTGAGCGAGCCGTCGCTGTTTACGCGTAACGTTCCGGCGGGCGAAAGCACCGTCCCGCTTGCGTCCCGGCTATGCAACGCGTCGCCGCCAAACTTCACCCAGGCATCCTGGCCTGCCAGCTTACCATTCCACGGCTGAAGCTCGAGGCGCCCGGCGGACATATATTCGTCGTTGTCGTTCACGGTAACGTTGCGTCCGTTGCCGTTAAAGATTCCCACCCAGTAAGTCAGAAGGTCCCTTTGTTCCGGGAGCGCGTTCGTGAATGGCTTACCCCAGACTTGAATGCCTACCTGCCGTTCCGGCGTCAACGCACTCGTTACCTCGCTTCGTTCGGCGGTAAACAATTTCGGGTCCGGGCTGATCTGCTCGAGACCAAACGGCGCCTTGTATTGACCGACCTTGACTTGGAACTCCGGATACTGGTGCCAGTTTGCAAAGAGATCGAGGCCGCCGAACGCCGTCCGCGTGGCGTTCGAACCCAGCGTGCGTCCCATCGCGTCGCGAATTGTCAATGCCTCGTCGCTCTGGGCGAATTCGCCTTCCAGCTTGAAGTCGAACTTCTCGGCGAACTCGCCGGTCACCTGAATGCGCGCGCGGCGCAACCGAAACCGGTCGGCGATCGAGGCCGAGCCAAACCGCCCTTCGAACGCGAGGACGTCGCCGCCTTCCCATTGCACTTGAAACAACCCCGCGAGCGTAAGCTTGATCTCCGATGCGCCGGGAACGACGTAGATCGGTTTCTTCTCCTCCGTCACTTCGGTCTTCTCAACGAAGGCCGCCTTGCTGTCGGGTGTGAAATGCGAGCGCCTCTCCTCAGCCAAAGGAGCCGGTGATTTCGGCGTTGTCGATTTCTCCTTCTTCAGGCTTCGGACTTCAGCTTCTAGCTCGGCATTGCGCTTCTGGAGTAGGTCGACCGCTCGCTCGAGCCGTTCGAGGCGCTCCGCCTCATTCGCCACCTCACCGAAGGCGAATGGCGAAATGACGAAAGTTAAACAAAAGAATATGGTAGCGACGGCGTAATTCACGCCTTTGGATACGAAAGGAGGCGGCGTCGCGACAAGCGTTTTCGCCGTGTCAGCCGGTGACGATTACCTCGCGTTCGCCCGGGTGAAAGTGTCCTCACAAAAAAGTTTCCATTCGCCCTTCTCGGTTTGCCGGATCGTTGAAATCCAGCCGCGGTTCCTGGGATCGAACGCGAAGCGGTTTGTCAGCTCGCCCCCATCGTGAAAGGTGAATTTGAACTCGATCGCGTTCGAGCCTTCGTCGCGCGGGGCCAATCCCTCAGCCGAATTATCCGCGCCGAAATTGTCCGTCCAATGACACACGTAACTCTTGTTAACGCTGTCGTAGCCGATCAGCACAATAGCTTCGTAGGCTGGCGGAGTAGCGACATCTCGGTAATGCAGCTCAACGAACTGGTGCTGCAAGACCCACTCGATATGGACAACGTTCTTCGCTATGCGTCCGCTCGGAAACTTCCGTTCCACATTCCAATCGCCCACCAGCTTGTCGAGCAGTGGGTCGTTCAGTCCTTTGCCGCGTATCGGTTCCTCGCCGGTCACCCGTCCAGGAACCGTTAGTGACAAAGCTGCAATGGTTAGTAGAATGATTTGTCTCATGGCGCGTAGTCCTTAACTTACCTGCGTCTTTTTCCCAAGCTCAATGATTTCGAACTTTACCAGGTCCTTCCAGCTATCCATCCACCGGTCAAAGAGTGACCGGTCGTTTGTTTCCATTAACTGAAAGCAGCGACCACCGTCCTTCTCCAGCCAGCTATCAATGTAAATCAAGCCATCGGGAAGCAGTCGACCTTTTTCACGGAACCGCTCGTAAACCTTGTCCTTCGCGTTCGGTGCGAAAGTCTCAATCACCATGTATCGCTTCACTTGGTCTTTCTTCTGTAGCGGCCGTCTCCCTGTCAAGCCGTAGCTGCGCGAAGGCGGATGACCGCCGACGGTGTCCGCCCATGGAACTACAGCTTAAACTTTCGTGGCGCGTGTGAGAAGATAATCCTGGCGAAGCAGATTGTTGTCGAAGTAGGGCCGGAGTAGCTCCTCGTATTCGCGTCGAAATTCAGCGAGCCGGACTGGATCGGTCGGGCCGAGCGACTGAACCAGCTTGATCATCGGTCCGACGGTCCGTTCGAGAAATGCAATGTAATGCTTCAAACTCAACGCTGGAACAAACATCCGATCGCGATCGAATTGGATGTCTTTAACTCTTGTGCCGAGCCGCTCTTGCACAATGGAAATGTCGCCCCACTGGGGCGGCGGTGAAACACCAGGCGGCGGCGGCGGCATGTATTTCCCAACCAGGCTAAAGCTGCTGCCTACGAGTAATTCCGGCGGCCAGGTCGCAAACGCGATCGTTCCACCTGGTTTTAGAACCCGCAGCATTTCCGCAATCGCTACATCCGGTCTCGGCGCAAACATGTGGCCGAACTGACTTAGGACAACATCAAACTGGTCGTTTGCGAACGGCAATGCTTCCACGTCCGCCTCGCGCAAGTCGATCTCGACTTCGGCGATTTGTGAATTCTCTCGAGCGCGTTCGAGTAACTCCGGCGTCAGATCAGCACCAGAAACTTTCGCGCCGCGTTGGGCGGCGGTCACAGCTACTACGCCCGTGCCGCATCCGACGTCGAGCACTGTCTGACCGCTCCGAATCCCCGCGAACGAAACCAGCCGCGCCGCCGAGGGCGTAGTGAAAGTCTCGACCGGAACAAAGTTCGACCAACCTTCCCTTTGGGCTTGCTTGAATTTCGTGAGCATCTCTGTGTCCATATTTATCGGTCCTCGATTGTGAACTTGGTGGTCGATTTCAGAATTGTCCCATCACCGGCAGCAGTCGACTATTCTTTCTTCCCCCATTTCGCAAGAATATCGTCCGCCAATTGTTTCGGATCACGGCCCTGCAACATCGGGTCAGTGTGATAATATTCCGCCCAGTAAAGGATGTCTCGGTAATCAGTTCGCGCGACGTCGAGATACTGGAGGAGCTTTTCGGTACTTCCATTACTCAGTTCCAGGATGTCCCAGACGACTCGGCCAGGCTCCGGACCGGTGTAGCTCTCCAGGAGTTCCACGACAGCCGACTGGTCAGTCTCAGAATACTCTCTTGCGATCCGTTCCTGAGCGCGTTGTTCCAGACCCATAAGTCGAGACTTACTTCAACTATTCTACAGCCAGAAAGGTCCAATCGGCCCTCTTTGTCTCCCCCGGCCGCAAGAGTTTCGCTTTAAAACGGATCTTGGCAATATTCTTGATGATTCCTTAGACTCTAAGCGAGGCGCGGAATCCTCTTCCGCTATAGTAGGACTGCGCGCCATTGTGGCCAGGGAAAACGCGGTCGTAGCGGCGATCATAATATAGGGCGCCGCCAAGTTTTCTCATCTCAGCAGGTGTCTTCACCCAGCTCGATGATTTCGTGTCGAACTCTCCCAGCTTTTGCAGCGCCAGATATTGTTCCTCCGTCAAAAGCTCGACCCCCATGGCCGCTGCCATATCCACCGCGCTACTTTTCGGCTTATGTTCTTTCCTGGAATCCAGCGCCTCGCGATCATAACAAAGACTCACGCGACCGACTGGGCTTTGCGGCGAACAGTCAAAGAAGATGTATTCGCCTGTCTTGTTATCGTGACCCACTACATCGGGCTCCCCGCCGGTGTTCTCCATTTCGTTAAGCGACCAGAGTTTCTCGGCGTTGGCATCCAGTCGTAACTGCACTTTCGTCCATTCCAGCCCTTTGTGACGGTTCATATTTTTCTTAAAACGAGCTTCCAGCACGCCGAGTAGCTCTTCACGTCGTTCTGGTGGAAGCCTTTTGGATTTCGTTTGTTTGTTCATAGATCGCGTCCCGGTATCTAAGAAGACATTATTGCGTTGCTCTGCCTTTCAGCCTTATTCAGCAATCTCGAATTCCTGTATCATCCCGAGATCAGCATGAGTGGTCTCCTGACCGGTGGTTTCTGGGGTGGTCGTAATTGGTACTGCGCAATGAAGGACATAGCGGCCAGCGGTGAAGTTCTTGCGCAGCCATACAACGCGGCCGATATCGTGACTGTCCAGCGGTCCTCTCAAGGCATCTACCGGTGCGACCGGAAGATTTTCTTTCCGCCACCGCCTTATATCAGCCACCGTCTTGCCAGCATGCAGACGAAAGAGGTCTGCTTCGTGCATAGAGGGCCCCCTCGTTTCTACTCGAATAACCTGCTCCCCCTTGTGCAACTTACCTTCAAATTCAAAGCGATAATCCATGAGTCTTAGCACAACATCCGGGCGTGGTGGTGAATCCTCCACTATCGGATCTCGCACGGAAAAGACATGGACCGGCTCCGATCGCAGATGGTTCCAGCAGATAAGAACATACTCGCCCGGATCAACTTTGAGCCACATCTCCACTGTCTCACCAGGGGACATCAGCCCGGGACCGGAATAATCCAGCGCTCCCTTGGGAAAAAGTATTCCGCGCCTCACCTGCGCCTGAAAATTGGCCGCACTCATTCCGGTTGGCAGCTTTACGAGCATTGCCTCGTGAATCTCAGAACCGTGATTCTCATATACGATGTGCCGTAATCCGATGGGCACCGCATCGGGCGCTTGGAATCCAGTGTCCGTGGCGACGCTTCGGAATGCCGCCTCTTGCGAGTCACGCCGAACCGCGCGATCGCAGCCGCCGCTCATTAGTGCAACGACTATCAGACCTGCAAACGTAGCGAGTTGCGATAACTGCATGGCTCGGTCACTTCCGGAGCTTGTCGATTTCTTCCCTCAGGTCACGCAATTCCAAGCGAATCTTCTCAAGAGCCGCCACAAGGATAAGGAGGAACGCAACCGCGAATGGAGAGGAATCATTGAATGATGCCTTGCGCGTGAACTCAAGAATTAGGAGGACAACTGCCCCGAGCAAAAGCCCAATCGATAAACCGCGGAGGCGATCAATTCTGATCATCCGGCGACTATAGCACGGCACGCAAACCCTGAACGAGACATAAGATCAGCCTCGAACGGTTTCGCAGCTACGCCGATAGTCGCTTCAGGATCGCCGACGTGGCTTAAAAAAACTTTGCGATCAACCGTGAGGGCAGCGGTTCCAACTTCGGCTCAGCTGTGAGATTCGTCCCAGAATAGCAAACTACTACATCCTTCTCCCGGTTGATGTATACGAGCTGTCCCGCCCAGCCGCCTTTGGCCAGCTCGCCGCCCGCACTTACCAGGTCCCACTCGTAGACCGGTGGTAATATGCCGTGGTCATCGGCCTTACCGTTGCGTTCACTGAAGACTCGTCTCACGATCGTGTCGGTAATGACCTTGCCCTGACCGGCGGGGGGATTCTTCGTGAACAATAAGCCGAAGCGTGCGATATCGCGCAAAGTCGCGGCCATGCCGGCATGCGAGACCGGGAATCCACGCTCGTTTATTGCCAGAGTAGCATCGTGCTCCGCGCCGATGTTACTCCAGATGAGGTCGCTGATCGTGTCCGCCAGACTCTTTCCATTGGCTCGCGAGACTATCTCACCGATTACCGCTGTGTTGCTGCTGGTGTAAGCCCATTTCTCGCCCGCCGGCCGTTCGCGTTTGATTGTCCGGAAAAAGCCCAGCAGATCACCGGTCCGCGCCGCTTCCGGCAGCTCGGGCGCGGTCCGCGGCTGCCAGCCCAGCGTCGCTTCAAGTTGAAATTGCTTGTGCTTCGGATCCCGATAGGCGTCGTTGCCGGATTCGCTCCCTTCCATCCCGGAGCGCATATCGACCAAATCGCGTAGCTTCGTCCCCGCCCAGTCACTCCCCTTTAGTTCTGCCAGATAACTTTCCACGGGCTTCTCCAAATCGATTCTCCCCTGGTCTTCCAGAATGGCGAGGCTGGTCAGCACCATTGCCTTGGTCACCGACATAACGATGTGCAGATCGTTAGGATGAATCGTCGGATACTGCTCGTAGGCGATCTTACCTTTGTGCAGGACGATGCAGCCGTCTACCGCTCCGTTATGGACGAATTGATCCAGTGTCTCTTTGGTCTCGCCAGGGCCAGTCACGACTAACTGTCCGATCTCCGGCCGCAACTCCACCGGCAGATCCAATACGGGCCCACCACGCCGAATGATGGCCGAGGGGAAGATTTCCGAGAGATGGATATAAGCCCAGTGCGACAGCGGCCCGCCCTTATCCCAGTTTTGGACCGTCACCTCCGGGCGGGGCGACTGCGCCGCCCAACCGCTTGCAACGGCTCCGAACCCAAGTAACGCAGCCGTGAAAGCTGACCTGATACCGTCAACCACGTACGCACATAGGGCACGATTTCCAAATACGCAAATCGGGCTGCACTGTTGCATTCCTGCGCAAAGCCTCCTAATTCCTACTTTCCAGGGCGGTCCGCCGTTCGCTCCATCGCATGGTTAGGTCTCAGTTGTTGATTACCAATGTTCAATGTTCTCGGGCAGGGATACCCAGGCATGTTTGTCCTCTTCCCAGACTGAGACCGTAGGTGTCGGAAATCCTGGGTCTGCGAACGCACCCACTGGGATGAGAATCATTCCTTGCTCGGCTTCCAGCTGCCAATAAAGGATCGCGCTGCAGTGAGGGCAGAAATGGAAGGTCGCCTTCTTCCGACCTTCATCGTCTAGCCGAATATATTGCGTCGATGATCCAGCGATCCTGACGGCATCTTTTGGGAAGCGCGCTTGAGTAGCGAAAACGCTACCCGTTCGCCGCTGACAGTCAGTGCAGTGGCAAATAGACACGCGGATGGGGGCTTCCGTTACGGTGGCGTTAAGTTGCCCACAACTACACGCTGCAATTCTGTTAATCATAGTGGATGGGAGTGAATGTTTGCACCTAACGAGAATTAGATCAGCGACTGCGAGACCTGTAAAGCTGTCCAATGAAACGAGAACGGTGGATGGCAAATACGAAAGGCACCGATGTTACGCTATCTCGCGGTTCGCTGCATCGCATGGTTAGGTGTGTGGGGCATCCGATATGATGCTCTGATGCTCGCTCACGAGCTGCCACTTGCCGGCCCGTCGAATGAAGACTGCCGTGAGACAACTTCGCGTGCGATACGTTTGCCCGTCAGCGTGCTTCCCAGTGTCGGTAAGACGTGCGGTGTAAATAGCCGTGTCTCCGTAAACGTGTACGAAAGGATCGTCCACGGTTGTGTCGCTCTCATCGCTCTTCTCGACAGCGCGCAATAAGTCTGCCTTCCTGCGCCGCTGCCCGTGAAACGACCAAGACTCAAACTCATCCGCAACAACAGAAGCAATCGTAGCGGTGTCATGACGAAGCCAGGCGTTCTTGATCACGTCTTCAATGCGCAAAATCTCGCGCTCATCGTCCGAAGTCGCTGCGGTGGTTCGAAGCACAAAGGCGAGCAGGATGAAACAAGCGAACGCGCGCATAGCATCTAACGAGAATAAGATGAGCGACGGCGGACGAGACCGCGCATCGCTCGGAGTGGCAATGTGGAAGTCATCTCAAAATGTGGACGCACAGCGGTCCGCCGTTCGCTCCATCGTCTGGTTAGATGCGCGCGTGGCAACACGGTGGACTCTCTTGTAGATATGAATCGCACTGTCTGGAAAATAGCGAATGCGAAAGACGTCAGACTCTAAATCGACAAGATGCCAGATGTCAGGCCGTCTCCCATCCCAATGCTCATCCTGGTAGCGAAGATACATGTTCGGGCCCCCGGCGTACCAGCGGCCTCTGACGAGAAATGACTCGTCATCCATCGCCGGCGAGTTGAAGACCAAAAAAGTGTGGTCGGACCTAAACTCGTAGTAAAAAATTGTGTCCTCCAACGTGGTCTCCCACGTACCAAAAAAAGCCGATTCGGATGACCCCCGGTAATAGCGCTCGTAACCATAGATGGGCGCGCCGCATAGGAGGAGCCCGAAAACGGCAGCAGCCACTATGAGCCGCCGCTGCCGCCGGGTCCAATGTGGCCGTGGCATTAGCATCTAACGAGAACAAGATGAGCGACGGCGGACGAGACCGCGCGTCGCACGAATGTGGAGTGTGGAAGTCATGTCAAAAGTGGAGCGTACAGCGGTCCGCCGTTCGCTCCATCGCGTGGTTAGATGGTGCGCTCTCATGTCTGCTTACGGAAGCGAATAAAGCTGAGGCCGAATAAAACTGCGCCGGCGAGAGCGGCTGTCGACGTAGTGGGCGAAATCACAATGCGATGCTGAATGACGAATCGGTCTGACGTAGCATGCTCCTCGGTCTGCATAGAGCGCGCTGAATCGATGAAAAAGTGAATAGCTGCAAACGCCGCTAACGCGATCCCGGCTATTCGGACGGTAATCTGGATGTTCCGCGGCATGCTTACTGGGGCGACGGCTTTACCATCTAACGAGAATAAGATGAGCGACGGCTGGCGGGAACCAAAGCTGCCAGCCGTTCGTTCCATCGCATGGTTAGACGGTGGACGTAGCAACTGGAAAAGCGTTTGCATCTAAGACTTCCTCTAGCTCATCGATATCAGAAGGCCAAAAGATAATGAATCGCGGCTGATCAGTAACATCATGGTCTATCTGTAAACCGACTGATGGCCACCTCCAGAATCTGTGAATGTGCCGAATATGTTCTCAAGGAAACCTCCTGCGATTGAACGGCGTCCGCAGCACGAGCTCATCACGATAAATGTAGAGGGCTGCAAAAGGAGGACCCGTCTCGTGGGACAGCCAACGACTCCTGCCGACCCACGAACTGCCCCATTGATGGTAGATTGCGTCGATAGGCGTGCTCATCCGTCTAACGAGAACAAGATGAGCGACGGCGGACGAGGG
>JBHELY010000011.1:0-68538 GCA_046262815.1 Chthoniobacterales bacterium
GGCACGGCGCGCAGACCACCCGACTGGACCGCCAGATCGTTCGCAGGGGCAAACGCGTGCTTCGGATCGTGGCAGCTCGCGCAGGCGAGCGCGCCCGAGCTCGACAGCTCGGCCGCGAAAAAAAGCGCGCGTTCGGTGAATGGCCCGCGCGGATTTTCCTGCGGCAGCAATTGGAATTGGGTCTGGGCGTTCGCGAAATCCTGCCGGCGATAATACGTCTCGGCCAGCTTCATTCGGACATCGGACACGAACGGTGAGCCTGGATATTTCCGGAGAAAATTTTCCGCCGCCGCGATGATTTTGGCCGGAGCGGAATCGGGCGCGGCGTCCTCCAGCCAGATGGTCAGATAATCCGCGTGCTCGGTTGCCGCGGCGTTGGGTCCGCTCGCGCGGGCGCGCTCGAGATTTTTCCGTGCCTCATCGAACCGTGGCGGCGCGGCATGAAACGCGAGCTCGGCCAGCGTCACCCACGCTTCGGCGACCCGCTTGTGGCGCGGGAACTGGCGGATGAAGTCTTCGATGGTTTGCGCGGCTTTGCCGTTTCCTTGCGCGGCCTGGGTGAGCCCTTCTTCAAAAAGAAGATCGGCACGCGTCTCGTCGTTCGGCGCGCTGTTCGCGAGTTCCTTCGTGTCCGCGAGGAAACGGCTCTTGTCGTTTTCCTGGAGCCAGGCGAGCGCCGCGTTAAAAAGGGAATCGCGGCGCAAGGCCGGCGAATGGTTCGCGACTTGTTCGAACGTCTCCGCCGCCTTGTTGAAATGCCGCGCCTGAAATTGCGCGCGGGCGATGAGCAGCCTGATCCGGTCCGACCAGGCGGGCGCGGGTGAAAGCGCCATGGCATCGTTCAAGATCGCGAGCGCTTCATCGAACCGGTGCTCCTCCATTTCGAATTCCGCAAATTGAAACAGGGCGGGTGCGAGAGCGGGGAACCGGGCGCGTTCGTCGCGCAATTTTCCAAACGCACTCCGCGCGGCTTCCCGGCGGCCGGCGCGCAATTCGGCCCGGGCGAAATACCATTGAGCAAAAGCGCGCCGCGGCTGCGTGGGATCGTTCATCCAGCGGCTCAGCTCCTGGCTCGAGGCCTGGCGTTCCGCCCGATAAAGCTCATCGAGCTTTTCAAAGATCACCGGCAGCCCGGGATCGGTCGGATGATGTTCAATGAAATCCTCGAGCGCGTCGTCGCCGATTTCCGGCGTTTGCAATTGCAAATGCGATTCCGCCATCGCGCACAAGGTGGCGATCAGCACCGCGCGGCTCACGGCTTCCGGACGGCGCAGGATTGTCTGGTAAAGTTCGACCGCGCGCTCGTGATGATTAAGCTGCGCCTCGAGGCGGCCCTGGAGATAACGCTTTTCTTTTTTGTCGCTGAGCGAGGCCGGCCGCGCTTTGTCGAGAATGCGCCGGGCGCCGGCATTGTCCCGTTTATCCAGGAGCAGTTCGATGGAACGCAACTGCGCGCGATCGTTCCACTGCGGATCGCCGAGGAGCCCCGCGAACAACTGCAAGGCTTCGTCGAAACGTTGCAGCGCCCGCAATGCTTCCGCTGCTCCGAACACCGCCGTGCTCCGGAACGGCGAAGGATTTGGCGCGGCGATTTTTTGGTAAAGCGGAAGCGCTTCGTTCCAGCGGCCGAGCGCGGCGAGTGCCTGCGCGCGCCAAAGCGACGTGGCCGGCAGATCCTGCACCGCCGGGTCCTCCAGGACCTTGAGCGCTTCTCCCGGTTCGCCCGAGGCGAGAAGCGCTTCGCCCAGTTTTGCTAAAACCGTCTGCTTGTCCGCGGGCGCGAGCGGGCTCTGGAGAATATTGCGCAATCGCATGACGGCCACTTGCGGCACGCCTTCGTCCAGCGGCCGCACCGCCGCTTCCCAATCAGCGATTTCCGCCCATGCGGGAGCAGCGACCAAGAGGCAGCCGACGAGTATGGACAGCACCGCCCACAGCCGTCGGAAATTCTTCATTGGGCCACGCCCATCCTTTTGCATCGACTCGATTCTAGAATGGCGGCCCCTTGCAAACAAACGCAGATCCGTCCCCGGAAAAGCGCGAGAAATGCGGGCTAAGGCTCGTCCTTGCACGAGGCATGCTTAGAAAGACCTAACGACCTCTCCCCGATTATGATTGACCAAAAAGAGTTCGACCGCCTGGCGCCCCTCGCCGCGCAATGGGCGAAAACCCAGGAAAAATACATTCTTCAGCATGGCGTCCCGCTCACCGCGGACCAAATCGCGGACGCCAGGAAAGCCGGCGTGAAGGACCTCGCCCGCGTCCGTGTCCTCGTCGTGCACCGAATCCCGCTCCCCGACGACAAAGAGCTGGCGCAAGCCGCGCGCCACGCCCAAATCATCACGGACGCTTCCCGCGGCGTCGCGATTGGCCACGGCATCATCATCCGCGCGGATAGCTGGCGGGAACGCGAGCTCCTCCTCCATCAATTGGTGCACGTCGCGCAATGCGAGCGGAGTGGCGGCCTGGAAAAATTTGTGAACGAATACCTGATGGACCGGCGGAGCAGCGCGCGAAATTTCAGTCTCGGCTCCCTCGAGGACGAAGCCCGCGGCCTGGCGCGCGAGTTGTGCGGAGACGCCCAGCTCGCCAACTGATCCGCCCGGTCAGGCTCCGGCGCGGCGATTTATCAGGCGCCGGAAAAGCGCTGCGAAAATTACAACTGATCGATGATGTAACCGTGGCTGCGCAGTAACGCGACCACGCCGTCTTTGCCACCGAAGTGGGCGGCGCCTGCCACGACGAAATAGACCTGCCCGCTTTTCGCATAACCATCGATCTTCGGAATCCAGCGATGGTTGCGCTGGCCGAGGAGGCGCTCGCCGAAGGCCGGGAATTCGCGATAAGCGTCGCGCATCATCCCCGCGAGCATGTCGGCATCGCCGCGCCGCCAGGCGCCGATCAAATCGGCCGCAGCGAGATCGGTCCGGCCGAGATTGATGAAGTGAATCAAGAGCAGCGCTTCGCTTTCGCGCTCGGTCAGGTCAATAAAAGGCGACATATGTTCCTGGATCGATTCCAGGCTCTCGATCGGCTTGTGAGCTGACGCGGCTTTATTTTGGAGATAGCGCTCCACCCCCAGATTGAAATTCTGTTTCGGCGCCGCCTCGAGCATCGCGGCGATCAGCCACGGACGATACGTGTTGAATTTTTGTTCCGGCACCCCGCGGAGCGCGAAGTAACGCTTCAAATAGGCGTAGGTCCGCGGGTCGACGTGGTTCTTCAGGCTGTCGCTCTTTCCGTACTGGCCGGCCTTGCTAAGACCTTTCGAGGCGGCCTCCATCGATTTCGGTTCGGTCTCGAACACCAGCCGCGACGAAGAATCAAACGCCCGTTGATACGGCGCCGGCAGCGGATAATCGTTGCTCCGCAAGGCATGGACCGACCCGGCCAGAAACACCGTGCCGCCACTGGGTGAAGTTGCTTTCCAAACGCACGAAGCTGCATCCGCGACCTGGCAGACGCATCCGGCGATGGTTGCGCAAACGAAAAGAAGGCGCCGCAGGGGGTTGGTAAAGATCATCTGTTGCCTTACTCGCGCTCCGGCCTAACGACAAGCGACCAACCGCAAATTCTTGCTCTCGATCTCCAAATCCTTTTGGGTCTTTCCTTAATGAAATCGCTGCTTCTTTCCGTAATCATTTGGGCGGGACTCCTCGCCAACGTCGCCTCCGCGGCGGACCCGTCGATCGATCGCTTGCTCAACAAACTTCCGGCGCCGGAAAAATTCGTGGATCCCGCCCAGAACGATCCGCTCGCGAAACAAATGCTCGCAGCGCTGAAGGCGAAAAATCTTGGAACGGCGCTCGACGCCTCGCGCCGGCTGGCGAACAAATATCCAAAAAGCTTCGGTGCGCAGGCGATCCATGGATTGATCGCGTTGGGAATGCGCCAATTCGCGGAAGCTTCGGCTGCTTACCGCAAGGCGCTCGCCATTCGTTCCGGTTTTTCCGCGGCATATCTGGGCATCGCGCTGGCCGAAGCGTCGCAAGGGCATTACCGGGTCGCGCTCTCGAACTTTCAACAAATCACCCGAATCGCGCCGAAAGCCGATATCGGCTGGATCGGATCGAGTGCCTGCGCCGAAAAACTTGGAATGCGCCAGGAAAGTCTGAATTACGCCCGGCGGGCGACGGCGGCCGCTCCTTCGTCACCGGGCGCGTGGTATCAGTTGGCGCGCGAGGAAGGATTGTCCGGCGACAAACAAGCCGCAGCCAAGGCGTTTGCGCACGCGAATCAACTCCAGGGAAAAACGCGGACGACAAATCGTCCTCGCGGCGGTTCGACGCAAAGGCAATGAAATAGCCGGGGGCTAATCGCCGAAAAGCGGTTTGTGTTTCCGTTTATTTCGCGCGTTATCCGGTTCGACCTTCAGCAGATCACCGGCTTCCTTCACGTAAATCTTCGACCATTTTCCGTCGGTCCCTTTTACTTCGGCTAAATAAATGATCTGGCCGTTGACCGTTTCCTTTTCGACTTCCTTCAGTTTGCCGCCGCTCGCGTTCGTCTGAAAAGTCGCCTGGACCGGCGCGGGAACGTCCTTCAATTTCACGGGGACGCCGGGCGCCTTTTTATGATCCTTGGCGAACGCCGGACCGCCGATAAAAACCCACGCGACGATCACTAGAAAAGTCTTTGGCGTTTTCATCGCGACGAATTCCCGAGGAAACCCCTGCCGGGTTTGTTTGTTGCGAAATCGTTACCGGCCTTTTTTGGCCCGTGCCGCCGCGGCGATGATTATGCCCACTACGACGCAGGCGCCGCCAGTCCCAAGCCAGAGCATCGCGGAGTCTGGCACCGATCTCATATGCTGCGCCCACCCGAGTAACACTCCCAGCAAACCGAGCGCGGCGATCGTGATTCCGAGACCGATCAAAGCTTCAGCCGACATGGCCGCGCCTTCCGAACGAGGCAGATTCTTGGGTGCGTTCATCGCCGCCAAAATAGGAGGGGCGCGCGGAGAAAGCAATCAGTCCGGTTTCCGCACCGCCACCACGTAGGCCGCCTTCGGAATCGCGAATCCGTTTCCGCGCGCATAAGGCTGGACCGCTTTTTCGATCGCGGCCCGAATCGCTTCGAGCGCGGCCGGCGTCTGGCGCGCGAGCAGACCGGCGGTGCGCACTCCGGCGTTCAGCTCCGCTTCGAAGATGAATTGTGCCGTCGGCACTTTCCATTCGATACGATGGACCTTGAAGTTCATCGAAACGCCTTCGAATCCGGCGCGCTCCAGCGCTTCGCGAAATTCGTCCTCGCTCTCGAACAAATAATACGGCGGGCCCGGTGGCAGATCGACATTCAGGTCGGCGTGCGCCTGAATGGCGTCGTCGACGAGTTTGACGAATGGATTTTCTTCGACGCGGGCCCAGGTGGTAAACCCAAACCAACCGCCGGGCTTTAGAACTCTGGAGGCTTCCGCACAAGCGCGTTCCGGCTTCGCCAGATGGAGCAACGAAAAATTGGCCACCACCCGGTCGAGCGTTCCGTCGGTAAACCCAAGCTGTTGCGCGTCCCCCTCGCGAAATTCGATCCGCGGAAACATGCGACGAGCAATCGCGACCATCTCGCGCGAAAAATCGATGCCGACAGGGACTGCGCCGCGCTCGGCGGCGGCAGCCGAGACATAGCCCGGGCCGCAACCCACATCGAGCATCGACGTTCCCGCCGCGACGCCGGCAGCGTCGAGAAGAGGCGTGATAAACTGCCGCGTTGAGGTGGCCCAAGTCGAGTCGTACTTGTCGGCTACGCGTTCCCAGCCTTCGTGCTCAAACTGAGTGAATGCGTCCATGTTTGCCTTTCAACGCGCGGGGTTGCGATTCGTTATCCGCTCGGTTAATCGCTTAAGCACGTCCTGCCGCGACCGATGGATCGCGATGAAGTTCTCGATCTGGCGCTTCAGCCAGTGAAGATCGCGATCGTATTCGTTGATCGGGCGCAGCTCGCGACCGTCGAGAAAGACCGTCGTATATCCGTGAACGTCGAGCCATTCACCGAGCCGCTTCACGGCGTCAGGCTGATGCTCGTCGTTGCACTCGATCAACAGATTTGGCGTGTGGCGCGCGAGGGTGACTTCCGCTCCGGCGAGGACGGCGAGCTCGTGGCCTTCGACGTCGATCTTGATGAATCCGACGTCCGGAAAATTGTAATCGTCGATCCGGCGGGTCTCGACTTCGATCTCGTCGTTACGCGCAATCACCTCGGGATCGAAGCGGTTGGAAGGATCAATCGTCGAGCGACCGAACTTGCGAGTGCCATCGTGGCCATAGGGCAGGCGCAATTTCGCAGTCCCGCGTTGATCCGAAATGGCATACGGCTCGACCCGCCCGCGCTTGCCGGAGAACACCGTGCGCAGGATTCGGTTGAACATCGGGATTGGCTCGAACGCGATCACCTCGGACGAATGAGCGCGGATCCGATACGTGTACATGCCGACCTTGGCTCCGACGTCGATGCCCGGGCGGTTGCGATCGCAGAGCAGATCGAGCAACTCCATTTCGCGCTCGTAATTCGCGCGGCTCAGCCGTCGCATCAGAAACACGAGTCGCGGCATCCGGCGGTACGCGAATGGGGCAGCCTTCATCATTGTGCGGAACCTACTGCATCCGGCTGGCCGGCGTCGACGTTCGTTTGCCTTTTAACCGGCCCAGCGGCGATCTAGTCTCACGACCGTCATGTTTCTGCGAGTCCTGCTCATTCTCACGATTTGTTCGTCGCTGGTTCGTGGCGCGGGAAGTCCGTCGCCGTCACCGTCGCCAAGCGCGCCCCCGTCGCCCACGGAAGCTTCCGTTAAACAACTGCTCGAAGTCGCCCAGGCCCATAAGCTCGTCGACTCCGTGATGAAGCAGATGGACATTCTGATGTTGCAAGCGATCGCGCAGGCGACCAAAGGTCAACCGGTCCCGGAGAAGGTCCAAAACGATATCGACCAGCGCCGAAGGGAAATGAATTCGCTCATGAAAGAGTTGCTCGATTGGAAAAAACTCGAGCCGATCTATGTGCGCATTTACCAGAAGAGTTTCACCCAGGCCGAGGTCGATGGGATGATCGCGTTTTACAAAACACCGGCCGGCCAGGCGATGATCGGCAAAATGCCCGCGGTAATGCAAAACTCGATCGACGAGATGCAACAGTTGATGGGACCGGTGATGGAGAAAATTCAGCGAACGCAGCAGGATGTGGCCGCCGGGATGAAGACCGAACCCAAACCGAAAAGCGGTAAGTGAGGGGCGCTCAACCTTTGTTCCCGAACCAGATCGCGAACGTCCACGCGAGAGCGGCTGCGAATCCTATGAATGAGACCGCGACCAGAACGAGAATCGCGACTGCCTCGAATAAGATCAGCATAAACCCAAAGAGAGAACGCGAACGCGCCGTCTCTCAGATTTAACAACTCCGCGCCATCGCCAAAGTCGCGGGGGGTTGAGCGTTAATTGCGCAAGGATGACCGCGCGGAGGCGTCGCCGGTGACAACAAGCTTTCGCTTCTTTCTGAACTTCGGCAGACTTCCGACCGCGATTGAGCACAACCACGAGAGACGAAGAAATAGCGTCCGCTCTGCCGGCGAATCTCGACGAATTACCGCGGCTCGATGATTTCCGGTTGCGCGGGATCGAGATGACGCGCCTCGAGACGTTCATCGACGCGGCCTTCGCGTTTGCCGTAACCGTGATGGTGATCGGCGCGGAACGAATGCCCGACAACATCACGGCGCTTCTCGATGCTTTCAAAAATGTGCCGGGATTCATTGCCAGTGTTGCGGTCCTCGGCATTTTTTGGCGAGGCCACTGGTTATGGAGCCGGCGTTACGGTTTGGAGGACGGCGTCTCCATCTTCATTAGCTGGGCGCTGCTCGTTACCATCCTGATTTACATCTATCCGCTGAAAGGAATTTTCGGGTCGATGTTCTACTTCATCACCGACGGGCGGCTTGGGCACCCGCTTGGACTTCGAGAAGAAGGGCAAGTCCGCGAACTTTTCGCGATTTACGCGATCGGCTTTATCGCCGTCACCACAGAAATTTTTCTTCTCTATCTGCGCGCCTGGAAATTGCGCGGGCCATTGCGGCTAAACGCGCGCGAGCAGTTTCTCACCCGCGCGGAATTGTCCGGGTGGTGTATTCCGCCCGCCGTCGGCATCATCGCACTGTTGTTCGCGTTGTTTCTTCCAGCGAGTCATTTCATGTGGAGTGGCTGGATTTATTTTTCGATGGCTCTTCTCGTCCCGCTTCATCGGGTATGGTTTCGGCGTCGAGAGCCGAAATGAAAACGCTCCGGAATATTTTCACGAACCCGTGGGCGCTTTTCGGGATTGCCGCTTACGCAGTGAGTCTCGCGATCCTTTGGCGAAACAAAACATTCGGCCGCGAAGACGCGATCTCGGAGCTGGTCCTTTTCGGGTTTGCGTTTCCGGTCCTGGCCTGGCTCGGAACGCTTCGGGCTCGGCCGCTGACGCTGTTTGTCCGAAGAAGTGCCGGCGAAATGATTTTGCTCGGCTTTTGTCTCGCGCTGGTTGCCGCTTATTTAATTTGGGGCTCGGCTCTCACGGACGCGCTGCTTCCGGCAAACTGGCTGGCCTCGCCGCGCGGAAAGTTTTTCGTCGTCTTTGCGCGGAAACTGATCGTGTTCGTTGCGATCCCGTTCGTGCTCTTCCGATTTCTTTTCGGTTACCGCTGGCGCGATTTCGGATTGCAATGGGAAGGGCTGCGCGCCCTGAAAGGAAACCACCTGGCCGTGGTCGTTATTCTCAGCGGGGCCATCCTCTTGTTCCAATATTTCCTGGGACAGGGCGCCGCCTCGATTCGCCGTGGCGAATTGAACGCTGCTCAAATCGCCGTCGGCATCCCGCTTTGTTTCCTCTGGCTGTTCGTCGAAACCGGCCTGGTCGAGGAATTCTTTTTTCGTGGGCTGGTCCAAACACGTTGCGCCGCCTGGTTCAAATCGGAGGTCTCCGGCGTCGCGCTCATGGCGTTGCTTTTCGGCCTCACGCACGCGCCGGGATTTATTCTGCGGCATGCCGGGCTCGAAGAAGCGATCGGCCCGGATCCATCGCCAGCCGATGCGATCGCCTACGCGATTGTGATCTTGTCGGTGGGCGGAATTTTCTTCGGAATCGTCTGGGCGCGCACGAAGAATCTCTGGGCGGTCATGTTCATTCACGCCGCGACGGATTTGCTGCCGAACCTGAAGCGTTTCGTTGTAATCTGGGGAACCTAATGCAGACGGAACGAGCGCTCGCCATTTTGCACGAATGGGTCCAGTCCGAAAGTTTGCGGCGGCATTGTTATGCCGTGGCGGATTCGATGAAACACTTCGCGCAACAAAACGGCGCGGACGCCGATCTGTGGGAAGCGGTCGGGTTGTTGCACGACATGGATTACGAGCGGCATCCGAACCAGGAACAAAGTCCGACTGAAGGTCATCCGTTTGTCGGCGTGGCATGGCTGCGCGAGCAAGGCTGGAGTGACGAAGTTTGCCGCGCGATTCTTTCCCACGCCGATTATGCGAATGTCGCGCTCGAGACGCCGCTCGAGCGAACGCTCTACGCCGTGGATGAGCTGAGCGGTTTTGTCATGGCGGTCGCGCGGGTGCGTCCGTCGAAGAGCATTCACGAAGTCGAGGTCGCGTCGGTGAAGAAGAAGATGAAAGACAAGGCGTTTGCGCGGGCGGTGAATCGCGAGGACATCATCCGCGGCGCGGCCGATCTGGGAATGCCGTTGGAAGAAGTGATCGCGGGAGTGATCGCGGCTTTGCAAGCCGACGCGGATCGGTTGGGTTTGGCCGGGCAGCCGGAATCATGAGCAGCCGCGTCACGACGCGCGAATTCGTGATCAGCGATTACGATGACGTGATCGCATTGTGGGAGGGCGTCGAAGGTGTCGAGATTTGCGAAGGCGATTCCCGCGATGAGATCGCGGAATATTTGAAACGGAATCCGGGACTAAGCCACGTCGCACTCCTCGACGACAAGATTGTCGGTGCTGCTCTCTGCGGTCACGATGGCCGGCGCGGCTGGATTTATCATCTCGCAGTCGCGCCAACCTATCGCCGGCAAAAAATCGGAAACGTCTTACTCGACTCGTGCGTGAATGCTTTGCGCGCCATCGGTCTCAAGCGCGCTATCATTCTCGTGGCCGGCAATAATCCCGGCGGTCACGACTTCTGGCTCCGTAACGGCTGGGAAGACCTCGGCGCGATCGCGATGACGCGTGAATTGTAAATTATTTCGCCGGCGGAGTCGGATTCCGGTTCGGATACGGCGGCGGCCCAGGCGGCAACGAATAACCCTTCGTCTTCATGTCCTTCTGGATTTCTTCGATCGCGCGATCGAGCTGCTGGTCTTCGCCGTGAAATTCCTTCGACGGATCGTTATCGACGACGATGTCGGGATCGACGCCGTGACCTTCAATGACCCATTCCTTGCCGTCCTTCGAAAAGGGAGCGAACTCCGGCCGGAATAACTGGCCGCCGTCCGTGAGCGGAAGCGGATTACGAATTCCGACCACGCCGCCCCAGGTCCGTTTGCCTATCAATTTACCAAGTCCCAGTGCCTTGAAGCGATACGGGAAGATATCGCCATCCGACGCCGAAAACTCGTCACATAACGCGACCATTGGCCCCACGAACGTCAGTGGCGGATTCGTTTGCGGCGTACCGTTACGCGCGATCTCCACCATCACGAGCGCGCGCCGGAGACGATCGATCACCAGCGGTGAAACGAAGCCGCCGCCGTTGCCGCGCACGTCCACGATCAGACCTTTCTTGCGGATCTGCGGGAAGTATTGCTTGGTGAATTCGTTTAAGCCCGGCTGTCCCATGTCGGGAATATGAATGTAACCAACCTGGCCGTTGGTCTTCTTGGTAACTTCATCCACGTTCTTCTGGACCCAGGCGCGATAGTAAAGCGGCGACTCGTCCGAGACGGGAACGACGGTGATGTCGCGCGCGCCATCGTCCGCCGGTTTCGAGTTGACCCGGAGAATGACTTGTTTGTCGGCGGTGCCGATAAGCGCGTCGTAGATATTGGTCAGGGTGCTAACCGGCGTGCCGTTAACCGCCAGAATGTAATCGCCCGCTTTCACATTCACGCCGACCGCGGTAAGCGGCGAACGCCCGTGCTTGTCCCAGTTCTCGCCCGGCAGGATCTTCTCAATCTTGTAAGCCTTACTCGCCGGATCGCGCGATAGCTCCGCGCCAAGTAGTCCTAGCTTGATGCGCGGCGTCTCGGGACGTTCGCCGCCGGCGACGTAAGCATGCCCGTTGTTCAACTCGCCGATTAACTCACCGACGAGATAGGTAAGATCGTTGCGATGATTCACGAATGGAACCAGCGCGCCATACTTGTCGCGCATCGCTTTCCAGTCCACGCCGTTCATGTTCGGCGCGTAGAAGAAATCGCGCATATGCCGCCACGATTCGTTGTAGATCTGGGTCCACTCCGCATGGCGATCGAGCTTCATGTCGAGCCCGGAGAGCTTTAGCCGAAAATCTTTCCCGGCCTTATCGTCCTTGATCTCGATCTTGTCCTTCGGCAGGTCGATCATTGCGTATTCCTTGCCGATCTTTACCAGCATCTTCTTCCCGTCGTAGGTGATCTCGTAGTTACTTACATCGCCCAGGACGGTTTCCTTGCGGTCGTCAATGCTGTAGGAGCAGAGATGCCAGCGACGGTTGTCCGGGCCTCCATCATCGTCGTCATCGCCACGGTCGTCCGCCACGGTGCGGCGCATGTAGAACACGCGATCGTTCACCAGTCGCAGATTCCGGTAGTTAGCAGAAGGAATGTCCAGCGCGATAAGACGGTCGTGAATGCCGTCCAGGTCCACCTTCACTGTTACTGGCTTCTTGGCACCCGGCTCTTTGTCCTTACCATCTTTGTCGTCCTTCTTGGTATCTTCGCCGGGTTTCTTATCGGGCTTAGCTTTGTCTTTGTCAGCTTCCTTACCCTTGTCCTTGTCGTCCGGCTTGTCTTTCTCCTTCTCCTTCTTCTTACCTACTTCATCGCTCCGCGGCCCGAGTGGGTTTTCCGTCTCCTTCGATAACGTCACCAGGTACACCCGCTCCAGGTCGCGATAGATGTTGTTGAAATCGGTTTGATCGAAGAGGGGCTTGAAATCCCGGCTCGAGGTCATCATGAGATATTTGCCGTCATCGCTGAACGTCGCGCTATCCGCCGAATACCATTCGTCGGTTACCGGCGTTTCCTTCTTGTTCGCGAGCGAAAAGAGGTGAACGCGGTCGCCGCCGTTCTCTTCCTGCCGCACCCAGGCGATCCAGTTACTGTCCGGCGACCAATCATAGCTGCCGATCTCGGCTTCCTTGCTTTGGTCCACCTGCGTGATGGCCTTGCTCGCGACATCGATGTAACGCAACCGCTGCAAGCGATCGCTCCACATGAGCTTCTTGCTATCAGGCGACCAGGCCGCGCCGTAGTAGTAGGTGTCGGCGTTGCTGGTTAATTGCGTGGGCTCGCCTTTGCCATCCTGCGAACGAACGTACAACTCGTTCTCACCCGTCACGTCCGAGTTATAGGCAATCCATTTCCCGTCGGGCGACCAAACCGCATCGCGCTCATGCGCGTTCGAGGTCTTCGTTAAATTCCGCGGGGTCCCGTCTTTTCCTGGGACCGAATACAAATCGCCGCGAGCGACGACGATCACGCGCTGGCCATCCGGCGCCGAAGTGACGGATTCAATGTGCTTCGAGGCATCCACCATCGCCGAGCGACCGGATGCGAAATCTTCCTTGATATCGATCGGCACCACGGCCGATTTCCCGCTCGCCAGATCGTAGCGCCAGATGTAACCAGCCTGCTCGAACACGACCGCGTCTTTCCCGATCGACGGGAACTTGATGTCGTAATCCTTGAAAGTCGTGAGCTGCTTGGTGTCCTTGCCGGTGAGATCGGCCGAGAACAAATTCATCCGCCCGTCGCGATCGGAAATGAAATAGATCCGGTTATCCGGGCCCCACATCGGGCAGATGTCCTGCGACGGATCGTTCGTCAGGTTCGTGGTCTGGCCGGTTTTGAAATCGAACATCCAGACGTCGTCGGCCATGCCGCCGCGATAATGTTTCCAGGTGCGGAACTCGCGGAAGACGCGGTTATAAACCATCTTCGAATCGTCCGGCGAAAACGAAGCGAACCCGCCGCGCGGCACCGGCAATTGCTGCGGCAGATCGCCGTCCATGCTCGCGGTGTAAAGCTCGCCGATGAAGGAATTGAACATCCGCATGCGACTTCGGAAAACCACCAGCGGCTTCGTGTTCTCCCAGGTCATCACGATGTTGTTCGGGCCCATCCGGTCCGAGATGTCGTCGCGGCCGACTGTCGTTGTCGTCGTGATCCGCTTCGGCGCGCCGCCTTCGCCGGGCATGACGTAGACTTCCGTGTTGCCGTCGTACTGCGAGGTGAACGCGATCTGTTTTCCGTCGGGCGAAAAGTGCGGGAACGAAGTGTAACCCGGACCACTCGTTAGGCGGCGGGCGACGCCGCCCTCCTTCGCGACGGTGTAAAGCTCGCCGGCGTAACAGAAGACGATTTGCGAGCCGTTCGTGGTCGGGAAACGGAGAAGGCGCGTGGTGTTTGGTAAGTTTTGGGCTGAAGCAGGGCGGTCGAGCACGAGCGCGATTACGAGCGCGATTACGAGGCGAAGAAGTGAAGTCGGACGCATAAGTGGAATAGAGAAGTGGCGATCAAGCTGGCGTGAGGCCGCCGGCCTGACAACTGCGTTAGTTTGTTTGGACTGCGGAGCCGCGGGGCCGCGCTACGCCGTTATCCGGCGGAACATAATCGCGGCTACGACGCCCACCAAGAAAAATCCGACGAACTGGATAAACATATAGGCAGCGGTGTAGTTCGTCGGGAAGCCATACCAGTTCCAATACGAGACGTTGGTCGAGATCGCGGTCATGAGTCCCGCGGCGGTGACAAAACCGACCCGGCCGCCGAAGCTGACCAGGCGGGTTTGGGCCAGCAGCCACACGACCAAGAGCGCCTCGCACAGCTCGGTGATGAACTCGATGGTCAGATATTTTCCCATGTTCATCGGACGCGACCCAGCCGGATGATAGAGAATAAGCCCGGACGGATGCTTCTCGAGTTTTTCCGGGTATTTTCCCATCGCTGCGCTCTGTTGCGCGTGCGTCGCATCGGGCGGAAGACCCATGGTCGGATAAATGTAGAGGCCTTCCTTGTTTTTCACGGTCGATTTCAGCTCTGAGAGAAGCGCTGCATCGTCTGTCGTGTTTTGGACGCCGGCTTCGCCGATGGGCAGCGCCATGTGCGCGATTGCAGTCCAGGCAAACATGGCGATGGCGCCAAGAAGGCCGGCGAGAAGAATTCGAGTTCCAGTATTCATAATTTCCTCCTGAGGGCGGAGATTATGAGCGGAAATAAAAACGCGTGGCAAGCCGTAACGCGCTTAGCTGCGTCCGCTCTGGATCGAGCTGATCCGGTAGCGTTCCATCAACTCCTGGCGCAGCTGCAGCTCCATGTCGGGCCGCAAACGGCTCAGCACTTTTTCGCGCCGGGCCGGATCCATCGCGATCAACTCGCGCAGAAACTTGTCGCGCGTCCGCTTTTTTTCGTAGCGACTCCAGGCCACTCCGACCGCCAGCAACAAACAAATTCCCCAGAGGATGATCGATGTCAGGGAGATCGCGGCAATCATCGAGATAAATGTCTCTCAGGGTTCGATCTTGTAAACCTCGACCACGCCTATCCCGCTGCCGTCTGCCCGGCCCGCAAGAACCGCGGTGTATTGGCCCGGCGGAAGCGTCGCGACTATTGCGGATTCTCGATCGTTCGTCGGCGCGAGGGTGGTCGCTTCGATCTCAGTTGGCTGCGAGTCCCGCCAGTTATCGTTAAACGCGATCGCGATGCCGTTGCCGTCGTGCAACTCGAGCGTGGGATCATCCAGCGGTTGCGCGATACCGACCGCCGCGAGTGAGGGGCCGATGCCACGCACGATTACTTTCGAGCTGCCGCTACCGCCGGCCAAGACAAACCCGGCGATCATCACTTCTTCCCCGCGACCGATGACACCGCGCGTGCTGATATTCGCCAGCTGTCCGGAGCCGGCCTCGCTCAAATCGTAAACCTCGGCCACCGCGATCCCGCTCGTCGCGCTGCGGCCCCTGACGATCGCCGTGTAGGAACCCGGTGCGAGCGTCGCCAGGATCGCCGCTTCGCGATCGTCAGCGGGCGGGATGCCGGTCGCGATGATCGCGGCTTCCTGCGAATATCGCCAGCTGTTGTTGAAAGCGAGCCGGGTTCCGTCCGCGGCGCGCAATTCCAAAACCGGATCCTGGAGCGCACCATCGATATCAGCCTGTTCCAAGGAAGGACCGATCGCTCTCAGCAACACCTGGCGCGGACCGTTGCCCGTCAAAATGAATCCGGCGATGAGAACATTGTCGCCGGTCTGCGCTTTGAGACGCGTGGAAATATTGAGCGCTTGCGACGGCGCGCCGGACTGGGTGGGAAGAAACGCAAGCTGCGCGAGTGGATTCCAAGGATCGCCCTGACTTTCGTAGACAACGCCGCTTGCCTGCGGCTGCGTGCTTGAATCCCAAAAAGAAACCGGTCCGAAGATGTGTTCGAGCGTGTAGTTCGCCACCTGGTCTGCGGTCATCGGATCGGTCCACAAAACCCGGCCGTTTGGCGTGCCATCGCCGTTACTGTCCGCGAGGAGATTGCCGTTCAAATCCACGCTGCCGAACTCCGAGTAGCGCGTGAGCGGATCGCGATCGGCATTGGAATTCGCTCCGGGTACGCCCGGGTCGTTCCACGGGTCCCATCCGGCGGAAGTAATGTGCGGACCCATCTTTGTGCGAATGAAGATGACACTCGGCATCTTCTGCGGGTCCCACCACATCCAGGGACGCCCGAGGAATACCGTCGCGGGTTGCGCGGTGGTGTTGTCGTCGACGGAAGGGTTGCGATCGCGGCCCGACACCAGCGCGCAATCAAGGAAAACAAATCCGTTGGCTGTGGCTCGAGATGTGTCGGCGGCCGTAATGTAGCCGAAGTCCGTGCTCTCGATCGTGCAATGGTCGAACACCACTGTGGCGTCCCCGAAAATAAAATCGGCGTCGCCGGTCACAAAGCTGTCCCGGAAATATTGGCGCGACCTTTCATCGAGGAAAAGCGTGTCCTGGTAACCGAGGACCCGGACGTTATCGAAAATGACGCGGTCGGCGCTGGAGCGGACCGCCAGGCCCGGCGAAATATTTTTATCCGGCATCGAATTCTCGAACGTCAGGTTGCGCGCCATGAACGCCAGCGCCGTATCTTGAATGTCGACGATCTCCCCGTAATCAAAACCGCCCGCGACATAGGCCCGTGCGAAACTGATCTTCGTCGCGTCTGCTGAAGCACCTGTGCCGATGAAGCTGAGGTACGGCTTGTTGATGGTAACGAGCTCGTGGTAAGTGCCCGGCGCGATAAAAATGTTCGCGCGGTTCAATTCGCTTTGACCGGACACGGCATCCACCGCGGACTGGACGGTCGGATAAGCATTCGCATCGCTCGGATCGACGTAATAGTCGGAGGCTCCGGCCAGGCGAGGCATCGCAAACAGCGACGCCGCTCCGAGCAGCAGCAACATTTCGTGAATTATCTTGGGGCCGCGACGACGCATGACAGATCAAACCCTTTGCGGGCCGGCGAGTTTGGAGAATGTCCGCCGTTAAAGCGAGCGCGATTTTCCGAAAAAATAATTAAATCTGCCGCGATTCAACGCTCAAATTACCGTTGCCATTCGAATTCAATTAGAGGGTTGGCGACTCTGGGACGGCTGGCCTTCCAACGTGCAGGGAAAGGGTAGCCCATGGAACACAAAATTTTTCTCGGCAAATATCGCGTCGCTCAGGACGAAATCGCGCTCGCGGCCACTGAACCGGCGACGGTCGCGGTCACCGCGACGGAACAGATCGCGCCCGCGCGCATTTATCGCGGCGAAGATACAGATTCCGGCCGGACCGTGACCATAGAAGTGATTCCCGCCGGCGCCTTCAAGCCTTCCATTCGCGCTAAACTCGAAACGGAAGCGACGGCCGCGAAACAGATCAACCACATCAACATTCCCGCGCTCTACGATTTCGGGATCGAAGACGATCAGCTCATCTACGTCACCGAATACTTCGACGGCACGAGCGCCGAAGAATGGGTGAACCAGCACGGCCCGATGCCCACCGGCGCGGCGTTGCGCATCGCGCTCCAGGTCATCGGCGCGATGGGCGCGGCTTCGTTCCACAAGATTTCGCATCACGCCATTAATCCGGCGAACCTGATTCTCGTTCCCGGACAAACGCCCGAGGGCGATTGGCCGCTCATCAAAGTGCTGCACTTCATCGGCGTTGCTCCGACCTTCATGAATGGCGACATGTCTGTCGCCGCGTTCGACAAATCGTCGCACTACGCGAGCCCGGAACAATTGCAGGGCGGCGCCGTCCATTTCCGCTCCGAGATTTATTCACTCGGCGCGACGATGTGGTTTTTGCTCACCGGCGCGCCGCCGTTGATGGCGCCGAAAGGCCCGCTCGCGATGCAGCCGACGACGATCGGTCTCGCGGTCGACAAGTTGAAAGGAATGCCGAAGCGCGTCCGGCGTTTGGTCTCGCAAATGTTGTCCGTCGATCCCGCCGCGCGCCCGCAGGATCCGCTCGCGTTTTACCGGCAGATCCAAGATTCCATCGCGCAGGTTGATCGGCGCGAATCGATGGCAAGAAAACTTGGGGTCCCGTTCATTGGGCGCTCGAATGTTGTTGCGCTGCCGAAGCGCCAGCGGTTTTCGGCGAGAACGCTCGCCCTGGCTGCGATCGTCATCGCGTTCGTGACGTTGAGTTCGGTTTTGCTCGCGAATTATTTCCGGCATCAACGCATTCGTGAGGCCACCGAACCGATCGGCGTCCCGATTGGCATACCCGAAAAGGCTGCCTCCGCGCCGCCGGTGATCGCGAGCGCGCCAAGTGTCGCTCCCGCTCCGCAACCGCCGCAGCAAACCGCCGCGCCGAATCCCGATCAAGAAAATCAGCCGCCGCCACCGAGTCCGGAAAAAGCGCCGGTGATCGCCGCGAACAACCAATCATCGGCGCCGACCGTTGCGCCCGCGCCCTCTGAGCCGCCGAAGATTGCGGCCAACGAACCAAAGGTTGTCGAAGAAAAAGGTTCCGCTCCCGAGCCTCCGAAGATCGCGGCGAACGAACAGCGAACGGTTGAAGAAAAATCCAGCGCGCCGGAACCGACAGAGCCCGTGCGCACGGAAGTTCGCAAAGAAAAAACCGAGCGCGCTCCTGAAGTCGCAGCCGCCCGTCGAATCTCACCGGAAGTCCGCCGCGCTGAGCCCGCGCCGCCGGCCGAAGGTCCCGAAGAAGTAGCCACCGCGCCCGAGAAAAAAGTCGAGCCCGCGACGAAAGTCAGGAAAGAACGCGCTCGCAATCCGAAGCCCGCGCCCGACGAAGAATCCATCCCACGCGCCGAGCCGGCCAATGGTGACGAAGAAGCGATCCCAAGCCAAGCCCCGCAAATGCAGCAACTCCCGCGTGGCCGCACCCGCGCTAAATTCATCGGCGTCACCGCCGATGGAAACTGGATGTTCTCCCTGCCCAACAAAAAGATCGTGATCGTTCCACCCCCGCCGGGCGGATAATCCAGATTCGTGGCCACTCTCACGCTTCGCATAGCGAAGCGGCTACAGAAGAATAAGCCGCCTTTTCTGTAGCCGTCGCCCTGGGGGCGACGCCACGAATGTTATTTGGACGGGTCTTCGCTAATCGCGTTCCAGAGTTGCCGGCATTGCATTCCAGCCGCCGAACGTTTGTTCATTGACGGCGACTTTCGCGGGCGGGGCGGGAATTGGTTCCTTGCCTTTCGTTTTCAAGGCGTTGTTCAACGCGGGCAGATCTTTCGTGACGACGTTTTCAAAATCGCGCGTGACATCGCCGAGTTCTTTCCGTAACGCGTCGATCCGGGCGATCTGGTAATCGCCGGGTTTGCCTTCATAGGCGAGGATCGCGCCGTAGAGGTGGTCGGTATGTTCGCGTAACCGTTCTTCGCCGGTGATCGCGCCGCCTTCGGTCGTGGCCACGATCTGTTTGCGGACGGCGTCGATTTTGCCGTCGAAGTCGCTCAGCAGTTTGCGGCTCTCGTCGGTTTCAGGCAGCGCGTTTTTGCTTTTCGCCACTGCGCCGCGCAAGAAGAGGATGCGATCCATCAAGGCGCTTTCCTCGCCGAAGAGGGCGTGCACTTTCATCGCGGCATCGTATTGCGCTTTGCGATCTGCTTCGTTGAATTTCGCGCGCCGATCGAGGCCGACGGTGAGTTTTGTTTCAGAAACTTTTCCGGCTTTGGTCATCCGAACGGTGTAGGTGCCGGGCAGGGCGCGCGGCCCTTGCGTGCCAGCTCCCGCGATCTGGACCGCGGGCGGAACCCGCGGCGGTTTCTCGCGCATTCCCCAAATGACGCGATTCAATCCCGCGCGTTTACTCGCGGGCAAATCGGCGACGACCTTCCCGGTCGAATCGAGGACTTCGATCTTCAATTTGCCGAAGAGATGCCGCGTTTTCTGGTAGTAAGTGATGACCGCGGCATCCGGCGGATTATCGCCCACGAATGTAGCCGAGCCGCTGGCCCAGCCGCCGTTCGCATCGATCCGTTGCTGGACCGGGCGCGCGGAAACAAACATCGCTTCCGAATTCAGCACTTCCGGCGTCAACGCGCGCCACGGAGAAATGTCGTCGATCACCCAGATGCCGCGGCCGTGGGTAGCGAGCACCAGATCGTGATCGCGCGGATGCACGGCGAGATCGCGCACCGCGACGGCTGGGAAGTGATTGCCCTTGAATTGCGCCCAGTTCTTTCCGCCGTCGATCGAAACGAAAAGTCCGAACTCGGTGCCAACGAAAACGAGGTCCTTGTTCACGAGATCGTCTTTCACGACGTGGGCGTAACCACGGACGCCTTTCGGATCCTGCGGGGTGATCAACGGCGTCCAGGTCTTGCCGTAATCGGTCGTGCGGAAAACGTACGGCGCCATGTCGCCAAAGGTATGGCGATCGAACGCCGCGTAAGCCGTGCCGGCGTCGAAGTTCCCCGCCTGCACCCAGCTCACCCACGAGTTCTTGGGCAGGTTCGGCACGTTGCCGACAACGTTTGTCCAGTTCTTCGCGCCATCGCGCGTCACCTGGACGTTGCCGTCATCGGTCCCGACCCAGATCACGTTTTTGTCCTTGGGCGATTCGCTGATGGAATAAATCGTCGTGTGCATTTCCGCGGCGGAATTGTCGATCGTCACGCCGCCGGATTGTTCCTGCTTCTGTTTCTCCGGATCGTTCGTGCTCAAGTCCGGCGAAATCCGGTCCCAGGTCTGGCCGTGATCGCGCGAGCGAAATAGGAACTGCGCGCCGATATAGATCGTGCTCTTCTCGTTGGGCGAAAGGGCGATCGGCGTGTTCCAATTCCAGCGCAGCTTTTCCTTGTAGTTCGCCTTCGGCTGAATATCGCGCCGCTCGTGCGTGTAACGATTCACCCGCCCGACGAATCCGCCCTGTGCTTCCGCGTAAAGATAATCGGGATCGCTCGGGTCCGGGAACATCCAGAAGCCGTCGCCGCCGTACATATTTTCCCACTGCGAATTAGCGACACCGCCCGGGTATTGCGACTGCCCGACCCACGAACTGTTGTCCTGCAAGCCGCCGTAAACGCGGAACGGATCGGCGTCGTCGAGACTGACGTGATAGAACTGCGAGATCGGGAGGTTCTCCGCCTTCCACCATTTCGCGCCGCCGTTGTAGGAATAATAAACGCCGCCATCATCGCCCGAGATCACGGTCTGGGTATTGGTTGGATCGATCCAGATCGCGTGGAGATCGCCGTGCGCGCCCGCGAATCCGCCCACGACCGCGAAGCTCTTCCCACCGTCCTCACTCATGATCAGCGGCCCGTCCGTCTTGAAAACGCGATCCGGATTTTTCGGATCGACGATTAACTGCGCGAAATAAAACGGACGCCAGACCATCCAGCTGCTTTTATCGCGCTTGTCCCAGGTCGCGCCGCCGTCATCGGAAACGAAGAGCGCGCTGTCCGCCGATTCGACGACGCAATAGACGCGTTTCGGGTTCGATGGCGCGATCGCCACCGCGAGCCGGCCGTACGGTTTCTTCGGGAAACCTTTGTTGGCTTCCGGCGTCACTTCGGTCCAGGTCGCGCCGCCATCCGCCGAGCGAAACAGTCCGCTGCCCGACGGTTTGTCCGGACCGTCCCCGCCGGAACGGAAGGTCCAGCCTTTCCGCCGGAAATCCCACATGCAGGCAAAGAGCACGTTCGGATCGTTCGGGTCCATCGCGACCCACGACGCGCCCGTCGAAGGATTCGCGCCTTTCAAAACCAGGTTCCAGGTCTTGCCGCCATCCGTCGTTTTGTAGAGACCGCGGTCGGTCGAATCGCTCCAGAGATTGCCGGGCACCGCCGCATAAACGGTGTCGCTGCTCGCGGGGCTCACCAGGATTTTCGCGATCCGTTCCGATTTCTCGAGTCCGGAAAAAGTCCAGGTCTCGCCACCGTCATTCGATTTGTAAATGCCGTTGCCGATCGAAACGCTGTTGCGCGTCCAGCTTTCGCCGGTGCCGACCCAGATGTTTTTCGGATTTTTGGGATCGAGCGTGATCGCGCCGATCGATTGCACCGGCTGCTCGTCGAACACCGGCTTGAAACGCGTGCCGCTGTCTTCGGATTTCCAGACGCCGCCACTGGCTGAGCCGATGAAGATCGTCATTTTGCCGCTCGGCTCGCGGATCGCGTCGATTGCCGCGACGCGGCCGCTCATCGCAGCCGAGCCGATGTTGCGCGCGCCCAAGCCTGAGATCGTGCCGGAATTGAATGGGGCCGGAGTTGGATCCGCCGCAAGAACGGCGCCGGCGAAACAAATTGCGAGAATGAGAGAATATTTAATAGAGCGCATGGGATTTATTTGGAAGCGGTCGTCGCGGGAAATTTGAAAATCGTGTCGTCGATGGGCGAATTCGCCTCGGCTTTGTCGAAAATGATTTTCTGTTTATCGGTCGAGCCTTTCTCACCGCCCTCGATCGAGAACGGGAAAAAGACGCCGTTGATCTTTTCGTAATCGCCAATGTCGGTCTCGGTCTCGACTTGGGCGCCGTTCTTAGTCCGCTGAGTGATGACGCGAATTTCGAGGAAGTGATCGGGATCGAGATAAACGTAATTGATGTCGCCGTTCTTGCGCACGACCCGCAGCTTGTGCGCCATGGTTCCGTCCACGTCTTCCGTTCCGAGATACTCGACCGTGCTTCCTTTTTCTTTCCAATTGATGAGCGGCCCGTCGATCTCGGCGTCCTCGATCAATTCCTTCGAGTCGTCCGCCGAAATTTTTTCCGGATCTTTGCGCCCTTGGAACGGCGAGATCTTCCAGCCTTGGGTGCCGTCAAACGCATCGATCCGCGTCATCCCTTGCAACGTCGTTTCTTCGCGGACCGCGCCCGGGCGTTTCTTCACGAGCATGTAACCCAGTTCCAGTTTCCCATCGTTGACCACCATTTTTCCCTGGAGCTTCAACGACGTCACCGCGGCCAGCGCCTGAGCGCCGCCTTTTGCTTCGGTGTTTTTCGCGACCAGCGTGTCGACGGTTTCCTTTACCTTGATCGACTCCGGTCCCTGCGCATAAAGGCCGGCCGCTACGAGCGAACCGGCGATGAGGACGACAATTCTTTTCATAAAAATGGATTCCAAAATCGCGGCGCACTTTACGCGGCGAAACGCGACCCCCGTGGCGGAGCGACCCCGGTGTCTCGTTCCTTCTCTTTTAGAAGCTTGAACGTCTTCGCGCAACCCACTAATTCTGGCTTCGCATGAATGGTCAGCCGCCACCGCCACCGCCACCGCCGCCGCCCGCGGCGCCAGTTCCTCCGAGCCCGCCCGCCCCCGTCTATTATCCGCCCCCGCGCCAGGGCATGGGCTGTTTCGCCAAGGGTTGTCTCACCGTTCTCATCGCTGGGTTTCTCTGCATCGCCATCGTCGGCATCGGCGGCTGGTTCTTTTATAAGAAGACCCTTAACAACCTGACCTCGACCGCGCCGGCCGATGTCCAGGTGCAAAAACCCACCGCCGACCAGGTCAAGACCGCGGAGGATTCCGCCGCGCGCCTCGACGAAGCGATCGCGCGCAATCAGGAAACGACTCTCGAATTCACCGGGCCGGAACTGAATTACCTGCTCCAGCGAAATAGCGACTGGGATTTCCTCCGTGGCCGCACCCGGATCGACATCGCCGATTCCACCATGACAGTCGCGATGAGCGCGCCGCTCGATTCTCTCCCGTGGCCGAGCCTGAAAGGGCGCTGGTTCAACGGCACGGTGCGTTTCAGCATGACCTACATGTCGGGCTCGTTTCAGTTCGAGCTCATTTCGGCCGAAGCGAACGGCAACCAATTCCCGAGCAAGTTTCTCTCCAGCTTCAACTCCTCTTTTAACCAGAGCGCGAATGAAGAATTCCGGAAGGACCTGGAAAAGAATCGCGCGAGCGAATTCTGGAACCACGTCAAAAGCGTTTCGCTCCAAGACGATAAACTGATCCTCACTACCAAGCCGGATTGATGTCAGGGACGCGGCAGCGCGCCGTCACCATCAAAGGTCACGAAAAACTTCCGCCGCGATTTCGAACGAACGCAATCGAGCAGCGTGATCGAAGAATTGGCCGGTGGCGATGATTTCGTCGGCGTGGGTCTGATCCAGAAATTCCTGGAAGCGTCGGCGAATTGTTTCGGGTGAACCGACCGCAGCGTAGCGCGTCCGCTGATCGATCGCGGCCCGCTCTGGCGGTGTGCAAAGAGCGTCGATCGAATCAACGGGCGGCGGAAGTTTCCCGGGACGGCCGCGGACCAGAGTGAGGAATTGTAATTGCGCCGAAGTGAAAAACCGGCGCGCTTCGGCGTCGGTTTCAGCAGCGAAAACGCCGGCGCCGATGATGACATACGGTTTGTCGAGCTGCGGGGATGGCTGGAAATCGCGGCGATAAAGATGGAGCGCGACTTCGAGATATTCCGGCGCGAAGTGCGACGCGAAGGCGAACGGCAGGCCGAGCTCAGCGGCAAGCCGCGCGCTGAAATCGCTCGAGCCAAGAAGATAGAGCGGCACGTTGAGGCCGGCGCCTGGAATCGCCTGGACTCCGTCCGACGTGCCCCCGAAATACGATTGCAGCTCGAGAACGTCCTGCGGAAAGGTGTCGCCGCCGCTCCCGAGATTCCGGCGTAACGCGCGCGCGGTGCGCTGATCGCTTCCGGGCGCGCGGCCGAGCCCGAGATCGATCCGGCCCGGGAAAAGGGATTCGAGAGTGCCGAACTGCTCCGCGATCACCAGCGGCGCGTGGTTCGGCAACATGATCCCGCCCGCGCCGACCCGGATCGTTTTCGTTTTCCCGGCGACATGACAAATCGCAACCGACGTCGCCGCGCTCGCGATCCCCGGCAGGTTGTGATGTTCCGCGAGCCAGTAGCGATGATAACCCCATTGCTCCGCGTGCTGCGCGAGATCGACCGTGTTGCGAAAGGCGAGCGCCGCATTGCCGCCTTCGATGATGGGTGAGAGATCGAGAATCGAGAGGTGCGGCATGGCAAAATCTAATCGCTTGGCGCAACGGTGAAAGCCGTCCTAGTTAACGTCGACGATTAACTAGTATGTCCTCGACCAAAGGCTACGCCGCCCGCTCCAAGACTTCGCCGCTCGCGCCCTTCTCTTTCGATCGCCGCGATCCGGGACCGAATGACGTTCAGATCGACATCCTTTTCTGCGGCGTTTGCCATTCCGATATCCACACGGCGCGCGGAGAATGGGGTGGCACAAAATATCCCTGCGTCCCCGGTCACGAGATCGTCGGCCGCGTTGTGAAAGTCGGACGCAACGTTAAAAAGTTCCGCGAAGGCGAGCTCGCCGCGGTCGGGTGCATGGTCGATTCCTGCCGGACCTGCCAGAATTGCCGCGACCATCTCGAGCAATTTTGCGACAACGGCCCGGTCTTCACTTACAACAGCGACGACAAACACACCGGCGCCACCACCTATGGCGGTTACTCAAAGAGCATCGTCGTCGGCCAGGATTTCGTCCTCCGCATTTCCGACAAACTCGATCTCGCCGCGACCGCCCCGCTTTTGTGCGCCGGGATCACGACCTATTCGCCGCTGCGTCATTGGAAAATTGGCAAAGGCCACAAGGTCGGCGTCGTGGGTCTCGGCGGACTCGGCCACATGGGAGTGAAATTCGCGCACGCGTTCGGCGCGGACGTAGCGCTCTTCACCACTTCGCCTAACAAAACAGCGGACGCGAAAAAACTCGGCGCGCATGAAGTGATTCTCTCGAAGAACGAGGACGAAATGGAGAAGCACGAGAAAACTTTCGATTTCATTCTCGATACCGTGTCGGCGCCGCACGACATCGACGCTTACCTGTCGTTACTGAAACGCGACGGCACACTAGTGTTGGTCGGCGCTTCGCCGGACCCGCTCGCTGTCGATGCCTTCAGCGTCATTCATCGTCGCCGAAGTCTCGCGGGCTCACTCATCGGCGGCATCGCCGAGACCCAGGAGATGCTCAATTACTGCGCCGAACGAGACATCGTTTGCGACATCGAAAAAATTGAAATGAGCCAGATCAACGAAGCTTATGAACGGATGCTGAAGAGCGACGTGAAATACCGCTTCGTGATCGATCTGGCATCGCTCACCTGATGTTCTTCATCGAGGCCGACACCACCAGGCAGCTTCTTGTTCTGAGCGTCGCGGGAACGGTCACCGTCGACGAGGCGAGAGAAACGGTCGCGCGGGTCCGAGAAAAATTGCAGGACATGACGCCCGGTTTTGTTGCCCTGGCTGATTTTCGCTGGCTCGAATCGATGGCGACCGGCGCGGCGCCATTCGTCGCCGAGATCATGGATGCCTTTGCGGCGCAGAAAGTGAGCGCCGTTGTCCGAGTAATGCCGGACCCGCATCGCGACATCGGCTTGAATATCCTCTCGCCGTTCCATTATGGGCGCGACGTGCGCCTTTTGACGTTCGAAACCCTGGCCGACGCGATTCAGGCGCTGGCGCGCGATTAGCACGATGCCAGAATCGCGAACTAAAATCGCGGCCATCGCCGCATTCGCCGCGCTCTGTCTCATCTGGAGCTCGACCTGGCTGGCCATCAAGTTCGGCCTGCGTGATCTTCCCCCGATCTCTTTCGTCGCGATCCGGTTCTTAATCGCAGTCGTCGTTCTGCTCGCTATTTCGATCGGCCGCGTGCGCCTGGTTCCGCCGGACCGCGGCGATTTCAAGCTGCTTGCGTGGACGGGCGTCTTGATGTTCTGCGTCAATTACGCGTTGCTGTTCTGGGCGGAGCTTTACGTTTCTTCCGGTCTCTCCGCGGTCCTGCAAGCGACGATTCCGATCTTCGGAATGGTCTTCGCGCACTTCATCATCCCGAACGAACCACTCCGCGGCGCGCGCATCGCCGGGGCGGTGCTCGCGCTTGGTGGCGTCGCGGTGATTTGCTCGCGGCTCCTGGATTTTGGTGGGCTCCTAGCGTTCTGGGGTGGCGTTGGGATCGTGTTCGGCGCCGGGGGCGCGGCGTTCTCCAACGTCCTGCTGAAGGCGCGCGCGATTCGCCTCGCGCCGGCGATGATCGCCGCCTGGCAAATGATCTTCGGCCTCGTCCCGTTGCTCATCGCCGGATTTTTGTTCGAGGGAAACCCGCTCCATTTTCATTGGACGGCGCGCGCAACGTTCTGTCTGTTTTACCTGGCGATCCCGGGCTCGGCGCTGGCCTTTCTGCTCCTCTATTGGCTGATGCCGCGAATGTCGGTCACGAATTTGCAAACCATCTCGTTCATTACGCCGCCGGGCGCGGTGCTCTTCGGCTGGCTCTTGGGCGGCGAAAGCTTCAATCTCTGGTCGCTCGGCGGCGGCGCGCTTATTCTCGCCGGCGTCTGGATGATTTTTCGGAAAGCGAAACCGACGGAGCTGGAGGAATGCGAAACGGCATTGCCACAGGGGTAAGGAAAGTGACGAGTGACATGTGACGTGTGACGAGTTGGCTTCGCGCGGCGCTATGTGATCTTTTCTCGTCACCCGTCAACCGTCACATGTCACCTTCTTCATCTCACGAGATCGAACGCAAATTTCTCGTCCGCAAAATGCCAGCTGACCTAACGAGTTATCCGAGCAACGAAATTTCGCAGGGTTATTTGGTGAGCCTGGACGATGGGATGCAGGTGCGGCTGCGAAAAACCGGCGAGCGTTACTCCCTGACGTTCAAGCGCGGTACGGGAAACGTTCGGGAAGAGCGCGAAGTGGAACTGACCACCGCGCAATTCGATGCACTCTGGCCCGCCACAGCCGGGAAGCGGCTCGTGAAAACGCGCTATGAGATTCCGCTCGGCGACCGCGTCGTCGAAATCGATGTTTATCATGACCGTCACGAAGGCTTGATCGTAGCCGAAGTGGAATTCGACGACGAAGCAGCGGCGAAGAATTTTGAGCCGCCGGATTGGCTGGGCGCCGATGTCACCGGCGATCCGCGCTACAGCAATCAACTCCTCGCGTCCTGACTCGTTACGATTATCTTGGCGGCAATGCGAGCAGCCTTGTTTTCTCCTGATCAGGCAAGGCGCTGCGGATCCTGTCTGTAAAGCTGGAAAGCATTTGCATTACCGATTGAGTCCCGAGCGTGTCCACATGTTCCGCGACATAGGCCTCGGCAGCGTCGTGAATGAACGACCGCGCCAGCGACGCAACGTCTCTACTCCGGTCCAACAAAAGGCCAGCCAGGCCAGACCGACGGCAATCGCTCCGATGACGTCGGTAAAGTAATGCGCGCCCAAATAAATGCGGCTGGCTCCGATCAGTGCAATCGCTAACGCCGCAATCCATCCGACCAGTATTCGCCGCGACCAACGTTGGATCGAATACGCTACGATCAGCGCGAGCGCGCCGTAAAAGATGGTAGCGCCCATGGTGTGACCGCTGGGAAAGCCGTAGCTGGAAAGCGTGACGAGCGGATTCTCCAGCACCGGGCGCTGCCGATGAAAAAGATGCTTGAGCGCAAGATTCAGCAACGCGCCGCCGCCGACGGCCGATGCCAGCGCGATCAGGCGATAGAACGATTTGCGAATCGCCAGAACCACTCCCAGGAAAACCGCGGCGGAAGTTATGAAAAGAACCGAGCCAAAAAAAGTAATGGTTCGCGAAATCCTGGTCAGAAACGGAGTCGCGTGACCTGTGAACCAGGAGGTGATGTTTTCGTCCAGAACGCGCGTTGTGGCGTTTCGCGACATGTCTTCGGCGACGACTGCAAACCACCAGCCGGTCGCTATGATGACGAGCAAGCCGATTGTCAGATGCAGTCCGAAATAACCTTCCGGCGAGAGACGCGCCCGAAGGAACCGAAGTGGCCCCTCAAAACGGCGTGGCGTCGGTCCGGTCATTCCCGAATCCATTCGTTTTCTGCGCGGCGGAATCCTTCATGATCACAGTCATCGCATTGGAATCGTTTGCGCGGGCCTTCCTGATGTCAGGGTGCGCGAAGAAAAATCAACAATTGAATCCGCGCGGCTTTTCCCGTTTATCTCAACGAGACATGCGCGAGTACCACGATCTTCTCCGGCTTGTTCTCGACCACGGCGCGCCGCGCGAAGATCGGACCGGGACGGGGACGCTCTCGGTTTTCGGAGCGCAGGCGCGCTTCGATTTACGGGAAAGATTCCCGCTCCTGACGACAAAGAAGCTGCATTTGAAATCGATCATTCACGAGCTGCTCTGGTTTTTGCGCGGGGACACAAACGTGCGGTCGCTCAACGAAAAGGGCGTGACGATCTGGGACGAATGGGCCGATGAGAATGGCGATCTCGGTCCGATCTACGGCGCGCAATGGGTCCGCTGGCGAAGCGTGGATGGCGCCCCGATCAATCAAATCGATGGCGTGATCGCAGATATAAAACGAAATCCGCAAAGCCGGCGTTTGATCGTGAATGCCTGGAACGCCGGCGAGTTGGAGAAAATGGCGTTGCCGCCCTGCCACGTCCTTTTCCAGTTCTACGTCAACGACGGCGAGCTGAGCTGTCAGCTTTACCAGCGGAGCGCCGATCTGTTTCTCGGCGTGCCATTCAATATCGCTTCGTACGCATTGCTCACAATGATGGTCGCGCAGGTCTGCGATCTACGACCGGCCGAATTCATCCATACTTTCGGCGATTTGCATCTTTACCGGAACCATCTCGAACAGGCGCGCGAACAATTGTCTCGGGAATTCCGTCCTTTACCGCGGATGCAACTGAATCCGGCCGTGAAAAACATCGCGGACTTTCGCTTCGAGGATTTCACGCTTAGCGACTACGATCCGCATCCAGCGATCAAAGCACCGATCGCGGTTTAGGGATGTCTGCCCGACGCCAAGAAATCGCTCGTCCGTCGCAACCGAAACTGATTTAATTCGATCAGACCCCATTCACCCCGGGGATCCCCATCAAACCCAAGGACAAATCATTATGAACCCAAGAACCGTATTCCCGTTATTGACAATCGGATTGGCGCTGTGCCTTTGCTCCAGTGGCGGCGCCCAAATCGGTCCGCCGCCCCCACCACTGAAGCTGCCTGACCTGGTCATTTCTTCGTTGAGCGCCAAGCTCATCGCGCCAAACAGGGTGCAATATTCGTGGACCGTGACCAATGTCGGCAACGCACCCGCCAACCTTGACGGACCGACGGCAAACAACGCGGACAATGTGTCCGTCCAGGCATTCGTCTCCAAAGACACCGTCTTCGGTAATACGGGCGATATTCCCGCCGGAGGAACGATTCTCGGCACATCGCCTCTCGGGCAGCTCGCTCCGCAGGCGTCCAAGAGCGGAACTTTCACGGCGACCGTTCAGGCCAACTTCACGAAGTTAACCCAACTGGTGCTGAAAGTTGATTCGGGCAAAGTGGTGACTGAATTCAACGAAGACAATAATACCGCGGCCGTCGGCATCGCCCGCTGACGCGCGGCCCGATGGACCGAAGACGATTCCTAGAAACGTCGGGTAAGCTCGCGTGTGGATTCACGGGAGCAACTTCTCTCCTCGCTCTCGGTTCCACGCCGGCGAGTGCGGCATCCGGCGAGCCGGAACCGGCTCCAAATATCATTGGTCCGCGCCGGCCTTATTCGCCTCACGTGGGAACGTTAATTTCAATGCTGAACTGGATGCGAAGGGCCATCCTGATCCCGGTCCAGGGACTCACGGTCGCGCAGCTCGATTATCTCCACGACGAAAAGGCCAACACGATCGGGGCGCTTCTCTTTCACCTCGCAGCGATCGAGCGGTTTTATCAGATCAATACGTTCGACGGAAAAAAGTGGGGCGACTTCGACGACGCAACCCAGAAGCGATTTGGCGCCGCCGCGCTTTTGGGGGACGCCGCCCGGAAGGAGATCAAGGGAAACCAGCTCGGCTACTACCTGATATTCTGAAGGAAGTAAGGGAGCACACCCTGGTCGAACTTGGCAAGCGTGACGACGCGTGGCTGATGCAGGTCGATCGCGAGTCGGAGTCAGCGCCGATTAATAATTACTGCAAGTGGTTTCACGTGTGCGAACACGAGTCCAATCACAACGGCCAGGTGAAGTGGTTCAAAGCCCGGTTGCCGGCTTGAGTCTTTTGAAATTCCGCCGCGCAGGCCGCCGTCGCAGATTCTCGTTGCGACTCAATTCGGCGGCGGCGGGGGCGAAGCGGTCGTGCTCGCGGTAGTCGGAGCGCGATTCAGATCGACGAGGTCTTTGAGGATGTTGAGCGTCTCGTCGCGTTCGGGATCGATCGCAGGCTCTTTCGTGCCATCGTCATTGCCCGCCGTATCGGACTCGGAATCGGAATCCTCCGCCGCTTCGGGAGCGACCTTGTTGCCTCCGTTCTTCTTGTTCGCGGCCAGATTTCCCGGGAAAAGAATCGGCTGCAGATTCGGCTTGTCGACATTGTCGAGCGTGAGCCGGATCATCTGCATTTGCTCGCCCTGACGAGCGAGTCGTTCCTTCGCGCGCGTTTCCTTGCGAATCTTGTCTTCGTTCAATTCGGATTTGCGCGTGTCTTCGTTCAGTGAAATCCGGTTTTCATCGAGCCGCTTCCGCAGCCGGTCCATGTCTTCCATGACGTAGTGGAATTCCGGATTCCCCTGGACGCGTGCTTCCGACCGGCGCTTCAACTCATCGATAAACAGGCCGCGGCCTTCGGACCATTTCGAGTAGCGCGCCTTCGGCACTTCATCGTAAGGCAAACAATTCTTCAACGCGCCTTCGCCAAATTCCGGCAGATCGCTCAACGTCGGCAGAACAATATCCGACGCCACGCCGTGGAGCTGCGTCGAGCCGCCCGCCACGCGATAGAACTTCTGGATCGTCAATTTGAGGGCGCCATCTTCCTGCGAACGGCTGCCGAGCAACGAAGTGAACCGGCCGATCTCGAGGATCGTTTGCACGGTGCCTTTGCCGAAGGTGTTCTTGTCGCCCACGATCAAGGCGCGTCCGTAATCCTGAAGCGCAGCCGCAAAAATCTCGCTGGCTGACGCGCTCTGTCGACTGGTCAACACAATCATCGGCCCTGAGTAGGCAATGCCCGGATCGGGATCGCTCGAAACAACAATGTTCCCATTGGAACTTTTCGTCTGCACGATCGGGCCCGATTTCAAAAAGACGCCGGTCAACGCAATCGCTTCTTCGAGCGAGCCGCCGCCGTTGCGCCGGAGATCGACGATGAGCCCCGAAATGTTTTCTTTCTTCAGCCGCTTCAGGAGCTGGAGGACGTCCCTGGTGGTGCTCTTCTGGTGCCGGTCCATGTCGGCGTAAAATGACGGCAAGGTGATCCAGCCGAGCTTCACCGGCTCGCCGTTTTCGTTCTTCTTAATGATGATGTCGGCGCGCGCTTCCTGGTCTTTCAGTTTAATCTCGTCGCGCACCAGATCGACCGTCTTGCGCTTTGAGGGATCGGGCGAATCGGCCGGGATCACGAGCAATCGCACTTTCGTTCCTTTTTTGCCGCGAATTTGTTCGACGACCTTATCCAGCCGCATGTCGCGCACGTCGTTGAACTCGCCGTTGCCCTGCGCCACGGCTGTGATTCGATCGCCGACCTTTAACCGTCCATCCGTCTGTGCGGGACCGCCGGGCACCAGGCTCTCGATTTTCGCGTAGCCGTCTTCGGTGCGGAGCATCGCGCCGATGCCGACCAGCGACAGGCCCATGTTGATGCTGAAATTCTTCAGGTCGGCTTTGCTCAGGTATTCCGAATGCGGGTCGTAAGCCTGGGCGAGCGCGTCGAGGAAAAGTTTCACCTGCTCGTCTTTGTCCTGCTCGTGGACGTTGCGCGCGAGACGGTCGTAACGCTTCGCGACGAGTTTCGGGCCGGGCTCGATCGGATGTTCGCTCAGCTGTTCCTGGAGCAGCTCGCTCTCGATCCGGCCGTGCCAGATTTGATCGGCATCCGCTTCGTCCTTCGGCCATGAAGCTTTCTGCCGGCTCAATTCAATCGTCGCGTTACTTTTGAAATCGGTCGGCTGATTGAGCTGGGCCTTGATCTTCGCGACCCGATCGTCCACTCGCCTCGTGTAGAGAGCGTAAATCTCAAACGCTGGCTTTAAGTCTTTAAGCAAAACGGCGTCATCAAGCCAGACGCCGTATTTGGACGTCAACGCGTCAACGTCCTGTTGAGTGAAAAAAAGATGGCTGAAATCGAGCAGCTCTAGGTAGGTCGTCAGGAATTTCTTGGAAATTTCATCGTTGAGCGGGTGATGCCCATAATGGCCTTCTTCGAGAAGCCGACCTACTGATTGCTCGACGTCCTCCATGTCCGATCTAGCGAGGACGGGCGCTGCTGTAAGCGCCAGAGCTAAAACTACTGCGGGCAGGACGACAGTTGAGCGGAGAAGTGATTTCATTCGGAAAAAGAGGTTTTGGACAGTCGCAGAATCCACCCAGAAGGCAAGAAAACCGCGCAGGCTAACTTCATTCGTTGGTAGTGAGACAATCGGCTGGGCGCAACATTCAAAGAACGGCCGATCGCCGCGCCCTTGCCTGCAGCTTTCGGGCCTTGTGGCCGGGATCGTCGATCCCGGCTAGCTTTCGCTCCGATGCGTTACCAGACCTTTTGCGGGGGGATCTTCGAGACGAACTGTTACCTCCTGGAAGCCCCTGAAGGCCCGATCCTTTTCGACGCGCCGGACGGCGCCTGCGACTGGCTCGTGGCTGAAGGCATAACGCCGAAGCTGCTTCTGTTGACCCACGGTCACTTCGATCACATCCCTGACGTGGCGAAAATCAAGAAGCGATTCGATTGCCCCATCGGTTGTCACGCGGACACCGCGCCGATGATCTCCGATCCGGAATTCTTTCGCGATTTCGGATTCCAACTTGAAATCGAACCGGTCGAGCCGGATTTCCTCATCGAGGCGACGCCGGCTCGCGATTTTCTCGGACTCGAGATGGAGATCCTGGAAGTGCCCGGTCACTGCCCGGGCAGCCTTTGTTTCCTTTCCCGAAAAGATAAATTGCTGATCGACGGCGACGTTTTGTTCGCGAGCGGCGTGGGCCGCTGGGATTTACCCGGCGGCGACGGCGATCTGCTCTTTCGCGGGATCAAAGAAAAGCTGTATCCGCTCGGTGACGATGTCGTCGTATTGCCGGGTCACGGGCCTGCAACGACGATCGGCGCGGAACGCCAGACGAATCCGTTTGTCCGATAGCGACAGCGCCTAGGCCTTCGGCGCCGCCGGCTTCGCCCCTTCGGTCACCATTTTCTTGAAAGAGTCCGTCGATGCTTTCACGACTGCGGTCGGGCCGGTCATTTTTACGAAGAGATTCCCATTCGGAGTTTCGAGAATCGCGCCGCACAGAGCGTAACCTTCCATCGGCGTCGTCGGCCCGCCGGGCATGCCGCTGTTGAACGTTCCTTCCGTCATCGCGAATGTGATTTTCACCGGACCGACCTGGACGTTTTCGGTAATCCGTTTGTCTTCGCTCCCGGGAAATTGCGCGTACCAACGCGCGACATTATCCGCTGCGCTCCCGCCCTGGTCCGCGCCAAAATGGAAGAACGTCACTTCCGCTTTCTCCGGTCCACGCGCGATCTCAAGCTGCGCCTTGCGCATCGGCGACGATGGCGTGACCGAGCGCCAGCCCTCCGGAACGTTGAAGGTGAATCCTTCGACTTTTATCGCTTCCGCGCGGGCCTCGGACCGCACCGCGATTGTGCCAATCAGGAAAAGTGCACTGACAGCGATTGCTGTTTTCATGAATGAAGAATAGCATTACTCGGCCAATCCCACCTATGCGATCCCGCTTTCTTGTTGCCGCGCTCAGCCTCCTTTTGAGTAGCCTTTGCCTCGCCCAGCAGGCGGATATGCCCGCCGCCGATACGTCGTCGCTCGATTTCAAACAGTTCGGCTTGCTCGCCATCCAGGACGGCGGCCGGCGCAAACCGGTCGATACTTTCGCGCGCGAGACGCTCATCAAGATCACCGGCCGCTCCACTTACGCTTCCGGCGCGCGGACCTGGCAGGCCAGCGATTTTCTCCTCTCGATGCTGCTCGACACGCATGATTGGAAAACCGAGCCGATGATCCTGGTCTCGCTCGGCGAATTGAAAGAACGGCTCGGATTACCTAACGAACAACGCCGCTTTTCCTTTACCCAACTGACGACGCTGCCGGAGTTGAACGCGCTCGCCAGCCAGGCCCACGCGCTGCGCAAAGCCGAGAAGCCGCTCAACCGCCTCCAAAACGAAGTGATGAGCGTCACCGAGCGACTCGCCCTTTTTGCGAACGTCATGAACGGGACCGCGTTTCTGCTCGTGCCTGCGCCGGAGAAGGCAACCGACGCGTGGCTGGTCCCGCCGGCCTTCGCGCAATATTACAGTGAGCAGCAGTTCGCGCCCGTGCAGACGCCGTTGCAGACGATGGCGAACGCCTACGTGAAAGGCGACGGCTTCGCTTTCAGTCGCGCCGCGAACCAGCTACGCGAAAACCTCCGGCAACTGAGCCCGAAGCTTTATCCCGAGGAATCGCAGCTCCGCCTCGAATATTTCTACAATCACTGGGACGGTTTCTATCGCGCCGCGTGGTCCTACGGCGTGGCGCTTCTCCTGCTCGGGATCGCTTCGATGCGCGGTAAGGGTGGCTGGATCAAACAAGCCGGTCTCGCCATTGCGATCGCAGGGCTGCTCTTTCACGCCAGCGGCATCGTGATGCGTTGCCTGATCGCGGGCCGTCCGCCGGTGACCAACATGTATGAGTCCATCATCTGGGTCTCATTCGCGGTCTCGTTCTTCGGCATGATTTTTTTCCTGCGTTATCGAACTCCGGTTTACCTGCTGGCCGCTTTACCGGTCTCGCTCGTCGCGCTCTTGCTCGTCCATCAGATGCCGATCGCGATGCCGTCGAGCATCGACCCGCTCGTTCCGGTGCTCCGCGATAACTTTTGGCTCACGATCCACGTCCTCACCATCACCCTGAGCTACGCCGCGTTCGCGCTCGCGATGGGGTTCGGTCACATCCTTCTGTGGCGTTACGCGCGTAATCCGGTCGCGGCCCGCGCGGACCAGCCGATGCATTTCTGGTTGTATCGCGTTCTTCAGCTCGGCGTAATCCTGCTCGCTGCCGGCACAATTCTCGGCGGTGTCTGGGCGAATTATTCCTGGGGCCGGTTCTGGGGTTGGGACCCGAAAGAAACCTGGGCGCTCATCGCGTTGCTTTGTTACATCCTCACTTTGCACGGACGCCTCGCCGGCTGGTGGACCCAGTTCGGATTGGTTGTCGCCAGCGTCGTTTGTTTCCTTGCTGTCCTGATGGCCTGGTACGGCGTGAACTTCGTTCTTGGAAAAGGGCTGCATAGCTACGGTTTCGGCATCGGCGGCGAGACCTACGTCGTGGGCGGGGTCATTGCCGATCTTCTCTTCGTCGGATTTGCGATCTGGCGTTATCGCCGGGCGAAATCAGCGCGCTTACCGACCACTCCCACGCCGGCCGCTGCCGAACGGATTGCTGCGTAACTGCCCGTCGCTGAGACGAGCGACTTCTCGGTCTTACATTCCCATCGGATGCCGCGCAACGTAGCCGCTCGTGTCGCGGCTGTAGTCGTACCAACGCGGACCGACGTCGCCGCCTCTTCCGAGATCGGTCGTATCGAGACGCAACCCGGCAATCACGGCAAACGTGTGCCCGGACCTGGAATAAATTGTCATCCATCGGCCGCGGCCGCGTTCGCCAAAGCGCATCAGGTCGCTCGACGGCAGAGGTGAATTCAAAACGCCCGCGCCGTGCAGTGCGAAGGAAACGGTCCCGGAACAATCATAACCGCCATCGTAAAACGTGCCGTGTCCGCCACCCCAGACATATGGTTTGCGGCGCAATGTATTCGCGGCCCAGATCGCGTTCTTCACGCTCTGCGGCGCACGTGATGGCGCATACGCGATGCCGCCGCGCAAAACCGCCCGGCTTCCCGACACCGTCGGTCGATCGCCGCGCTGCTCGACGCGCCCAATTTCTTCGCGCTGACCCTGACCTTGATCCTGATCATTTTCCTCCGCCTGCGGCGCCGCCGTTTTTGTCCCGCTCGATGGTTGGTAGGCGACTCGAATCGGTTTCGCTTCCGATTCATCCAGCGCGTCGGCTTCGTAAAGATCTTCGGCCCCCCTCGGCTGTCTCGGCTTCGACCGCCGCGGCGCGTAGTAGGCCAACTTGATCGGCGCCACTGCTGTCGCCGCCAGGACTCGTGGCGCGTTATGAACGATCGGAGCCGCCGCCGCGTGAATGACCGAACGCGTTAGCCTGAATGGTTCAAGCACCACGGAAAACGGTGTCGGCGGTTTGTGACGGGGACGGCGCGCGTGCGCGTTTGGCATCAACGTGAAGACAGCCACCATTGCGCAGCAAAAAATGGCCGATCTGCTGCCGGTTATTCTGCCGGGAATCGAGCGCATGCTTCCGAAGAAAGCTGCTCCCGCGCCAACCTAATAAATTTTGACCGTTTGAAGCCGCGCCCCGACCACCGATGTTCCCACTTTCCGACCTCTGACAATGTCCGACCTGTTGACTTCCGATCTCCGGCCTCCGGCTACCGGCGTCTCCAACGTGCCGGAAGATCAGACCGGTCGTCCGCGTCGAGTCGCGACCGGCGGTATTTCTTTTCGCAAAACTTTCTCCGCGCTCAAACACCGGAATTTCCGGCTCTTCTTCATCGGCCAGCTGATCTCGTTTACCGGGACCTGGATGACGACGACCGCGCAAGGCTGGTTGGTCTACCAATTGACTGGTTCGAAGGCGTTGCTCGGCATCGTCGCCGCCGCGGCATCCGCGCCGATGCTCGTCTTCTCCACGTGGGGCGGATGGATCGCCGATCGTTATCCGAAACGGTCCGTCATCGTCGTCACCCAGCTTTGTTCGATGTCCATCTCACTCAGCATGGCTGCGCTTGTCTTCACGAAAATCGTTCAGCCATGGCACATCATCGCGCTCGCTGTGTGCAGTGGAATCACGATGGCGTTCGACATGCCCGCGCGCCAATCGTTCGTCATCGAGATGACCAGCCGCGAAGATTTGATGAACGCGATCTCGCTCAACAGCTCCGCGTTCAACTGCGCCCGGATCGTCGGCCCGTCCGTCGCCGGATTTCTGATGGCGCACATCGGTATCGCGCTCTGTTTTTTTTGTGATGGCGTGAGCTTCATTCCTGTCATCGCTGGATTGCTCCTGATGCGGTTGCCGAAAAAAGAGACGCAGATCGCGAGCGGCGGCGGCGCAATCGCCCAGGCGCTCGATGGATTCCGCTACGTTTGGACGCACCGCCGCGTGCTCACCATTCTCGCGCTCTTCACCGTCGTCGGAATTTTCGGCTGGTCGTATTCGGTGCTGCTGCCTGCGTTCGCCCACGACATTCTCCATCTCGGCGCGAACGGTTACGGATTGCTCATGGCCGGAAGCGGAGTCGGCGCGCTGGCCGCGGCCCTCAGCGTTGCGAGCGCCGGGCACATGTGGCCCACTCGCACAATGGCGCTTGGCGGCGTCTGGATTTTCTCAATTGCGCTCGTCGTCTTCGCTTACACCCAAAATTTGTATGTCGGCATCGTCCTGCTCGCGATCGTCGGGTTCGGAATCGTCCTGTATTTCTCAACCTCGAACACCGTCCTGCAATCGATCGTTCCCGACGAAATGCGCGGCCGCGTCATGGGCATCTGGGCGCTGATCTTCGGCGGCATGATTCCGCTGGGAAGTTTGGAGGCGGGACTGATGGCCGATCTGGTTGGCACGCCCGCCACCATGGCAATCGGCGCATTGATCTGTGCCCTCGCCGCGTTCGTCACCCTGAACGTGATCCGCAAACGCGAAGCGCAGCTGGGACCCGCGCCCCGCTGATCTTATTGCCAACGATCTCGCTCCCTTCTACGATCCGGACCCTTATGGCGGACATGTATCCTGGAAAATGTTTTTGTGGCGCAGTTGAAATCGAAGTCACCGGCATGCCCGAAGGCATGGGCTATTGCCATTGCGCTGCGTGCCGCTCCTACATCGGCGCGCCCATCAACGCCTTCACGCTCTGGAAACCGGAGAACGTGAAGATCACCAAGGGCGAAGACTCGTTAGGCAGCTTCCAGTCGTCCGAAATGAGCGTCCGTCGTTTCTGCACGAAATGCGGCGGCAACGTTATGACCGAGCATCCGGGCCTCGGTTTGGTGGATGTTTTCGCCGGTGTCATTCCTACGATGCCGTTCAAGGCCGGCGCCCACCTCAACTACGAGGAAACCGTCCTGCCAATGAAGGACGGCCTCCCGAAGTTGCGCGATTTCCCGGCCGAGATCGGCGGTTCCGGCGCCACGATGCCGGAATGATGCGGCCGGCCTAACGACCCGCCAAAAAATAGAGAAGCGTCAGTAGGACAAGAACGATTGCGGTGATCCACCAGACCGGGCTGATCCCGGCCGGCTTCGGCGAGCGGCCGAATTCTCTCCGCGTGAATTCATCGTAATCGAATTCCTCAGGCAGATCGACGCCGTCATAGCTTTCCGCGTCCTCGCGCCAACCGGAATTATGGTCCGCGCCGCATTCCGGGCAGGCTAGGGCGCCGCGCGGCACATCCTCGCCACAAACCGGACAGATCACGGGAGCTTGCCGTTTCATTGCGCGATGATAATCGCGAAAATCTTGAATCCAAACCGTCGTCCTGCTCCGTCCATTCTAGAGAACGCCATGGAAACCTCATACCCACAACCGCCGCCAACCCCCGTCAACGTCACTGCCGTCGCGAACGTGCGCACCTGGTCCGCATTCATCCACGCCAGCGCTCTGCTCGGCGTCTTGCTCCATTTCCCTGGCCACCTGCTCCCGCCGCTCATCCTCTGGCTAATCAAACGCGACGACGCCCCCGAGCTCGACGCCCACGGCAAGGAAGCGGTCAACTTCCAGATCTCGATGCTGATCTACAACGTCGTTGCCGCGATCTTCTGCCTCGTCCTGGTCGGCTTCGCTTTCCTCGGCATCCTCTGGATCCTGAACACCATCTTCGTCATCATCGCCGCCATCCAGGCCAGCGACGGCAAATTCTACCGCTACCCCATGACGATCCGGTTCATCCAATAAGGTGTAGAGGCGGGTGTCCCACCCGCAGACTTACCCGCGCAGGGAAGATTCTTCCGCGCGTCGCCCTCATTCCCGCGCGCGTGGCGACTCTTCCGGCGTGTGTGGCGACGCTCCCACGCGCGTGGCGACTCTCGGCGCGTGCTCTGGAACCGCGTATTTACCGGCACGAAACCGTTCCAGCGCACGCCCGGACAATTCCAGCGCGACGGCAAGGTTCTCCACGCATGTCGCGATAACTCCCACGCGCGCACCAAGGGTTCCCACGCTCGCAGCAATCATCCCCACGCACGCGGGAATCGTTCCCACGCGCAGCCCTTCTCCCGTTAAATCACGTTCCTGCTACGTTTTCCGACCTCCGGGCCTGCTCTCTGGCCTCCGAACTTTCTCCTTTAGCCTTTCGACCTTCTACTTTCCGTTTGCCGCTACCCGATCGACCATCCGGTTTATTCAATAACGGAGTCCGAATACCGACGGGTTTAGCGGAATTTTTCAATATCGATTCCGCTTCCTTCGATGATGCTCTTGAGTGTGCCGATAGGAATCGGCTTGCTGGCGTGAACCGCCACGACCACCTGGCGACCGTTAGCATGTCGCCACTTCTGATGGCTGCCACGCTGACCTGCGAGCGCGAATCCGTGGCGTTGTAGAATCTTGGTGACGTCTCTCGCAGTGCGAACCGGAAATCGTCGGCTCACGGAACCGCGACTTCCAAAATCCTTGCCCCGTCGGCAAGATGCACGTCCGCCGGTTCAAACCAAAGCGCCAGCGCCTCCTTCGCGTTCGAAACCGCTTCTTCCTCTGTGTCGCCTGCGCTCGCGCACCCGGGCAATTCAGGAAACACAGCGGACCATCGCTTTGTTTGCCGATCAAACTCCACTATGACGCGCAACTTCATGGCGGTGACTCTATCGCAAAATCAGTTGAAATGCACGATACTCCAACGCGCAGTGTCAGTCGGAGGTTGTAAGTTTGCGCTTCCAGAGATTTAACGTTCCAATCAGCAATTCGAAGTCCTCCTCCGACATCGGATACGGAATTCGCGCGACCATCTGACCGGTTAAAGGAACCGATACTTCAGGATGTGACGGTTGAGTTGTTAACGCTGCGCTTGTCGTCCTATCAAAAGAATCCGGTTCGGGCCGCACATGAGTTATCGAAGCGGTCTTCGCAGGCGACGAGTGCAGAGGCTGCGTCTCGGCACCGTCGCCTTTGGCATAAATTCTAGCGAATTCAACGGTCGACTTGTACACTGCGGAAGCGCGTCGCGCACCTTCTGGGGTAAACCCAATCTGAACCAGATGATTGGCTAACACGTCCTCAGAGCAATCGTGATATCCCCCTTCAAAGATCTGAGAAAATATTTTCGGACGGAGCGCAGCTTCCTTTTTCGCCTCAGCTTCCTGCGAATCATTGAGCGGATGAATGAGCCGAATGGCCAAAGGCGACACTGAGAGACCGTTTCGATCTGAATCGACTAGTCCATAATGTTTCAACGCGGCCAATGTTCCAAGCGCGGCGCCGTTGAGGCTCGAGTATCCCAGTGGTCCCAATGCGACCTCCGCCCGAATGTTTGCTCGCCCTGCTTTCACATGCAGTTTTCGAACAAGATCGACAGCCTCATTGAGCGCGATCCGTGGGTATTTGGGACTTCGTTCCTTCTTAATGTCTTCTTCCATGGCGATAGACTTATCTCCTTCCTCACAATATTGCAACATTAATCTCCTTGACCGCAGTCTAACCCAGGAGACCAATACTAATCTTCGGTTTATCCAGATTTTGACGCCAGGACCCGACAGTATTAACGCGACCGCACCTTTTATACGCTCCCCAAGCGCCTACATAGACAGTCATCTTGATATATCGCGTCTCGTTATCGCCATTCTAGTGCAGCCGTGAACATAACCTGAACAGCATAGCCGGCGACAGCCGTGCCGCGCGATCCTGGCGCTCGTGACGATGGAATAGTCGAGCAGTTCGGTTTTCGAACAGAAAAGGGCGACTTTTGAGCAACGGGTGCCGTTTCGGCGGACAGAGTTTTTGTGAGGATGCGTTTCGATCCAATGGCCACCGAGATGTCATAATCGCGGAATCGCGACATCGTGGAGCTTTAATTGGATGTACATCTCCATTTGTCCGCTTAATAGTCGGTGTCAACGCCAAATATCGAGAAAACTTGTACTGTGTAGCATCATGAGGTGCGCGATACCTGAACAGCGTAGCCGGCGACAGTCGTGCCGCGCGATCCTGGCGCTCGTGACGATGGAATAGTCGAGCAGTTCGGTTTGTCGAAGAGAAAAGGACAACTTTTGAGCAACGGGTGCCGTGGCAATAGACGGAGTTTTCCATGGCAGATCTGTTTCGATCGAACCGACCGCCAGAACAGGCCAATCGCGACGGCATGCGGGGGCAGGGCTGGAAATGAGTGAACATCGCCATTATGTCGATTAAGGGTTTGTTCAACGCGTAAATTCGAGAAAAATGTTGTTGCGTAGCATTTGGAAGTGCGCGATACCTGAACAGCGCAGCCGGCGACAGCCGTGCCGCGCGATCCTGGCGCTCGTGAGAGCGCCAGGATCCGAAAGACACCCGTGTAGCTCAACTGGATAGAGCACCGCATAGGCGACGGGAAGCCGATGATGCGGGGATGGCTAGGTTCGAATCCCCCACGGGTGGTCTGAATTTATCCCTGATTGCCCGAGCCGCAAGGGCCGATCTGGTCGCCTAACGACTAGACGCGCACTCACTTAAAAGCCGTCGTTAGGCCTTCGCTCCGACCTCGAGCTGATGGCTGGCGACGAATTTGAAGATCACGAAGCAGAGGCCTGAGCCGAGAGCGAAGGCGCCGTGGAGGAGCCAGAAGTTGGTGGTGGGCCATTTCTCGAGGAAGCCGCCAACCCAGCCGACCATGGTATTGGCGGCGAAGAAGGCCAGATAATACAGGCCGATGATGGTGGCGTTGATCGCTTTCGGCGCGTACTTCGCGAATAACGCGAGACTGATCGGCAACAGATGCGCGAATGCGATGCTGTTGATGAAGTGGAACGCGACCGGCCAGAAGAGTCCGATTTTCTGCCCGGCGGTCTGCGTGGCCGCGGCCATGAAAAGACAGAGGGTGCCGGCAATCGAAAAAACGGAGCCGATGATGAGCTTCGTGACTTCGTCGGGCTCGCGCCGACGCTTCCCGTACCAACGATAGAAAATCGCGACAAGCGCTAGGAAGGTGACGCTGACGATGGCGTCGAGAGTAACGAGCCAGGTGGTCGGCAGTTTTTTGCCCATGAAAACGAGGTCGAACTGCTGGTCGCCCCAAACCAGGTAGGCGTTAAAGATCTGGTTGTTCGGCACGATCGCGACGGCAAGCACGGGGATAAGAAGGACGAGCGCGATGATGGCGCGCCAGTCGCGCCCGGTGAGCTTCGCGCGCGGCGCACTCGTGACGACGGCGAGGCTCGGGTCGTTGTCGCTTGCGCGAAGATATTTTTGTCCCCGCAAATAAATGCCGATGGCGAGAAGCATGCCGACGCCGGCAGCGGCGAAGCCGTAATGCCATCCGACTTTTTCGCCTAACGAGCCGACAATAAGCGGTGAGATGATGACGCCGGCGTTGATGCCGAGATAGAAAATCTGGAAGGCGTCGGCGCGGCGGAGGTCTTCGGGTTTGTAAAGCGAGCCGACCTGGCTGGCGATGTTGCCCTTGAACATGCCGCATCCGAGTACGAGGCAAAGGAGCGCAAATAGAAACGCAGTCTCGAATGCCATCAGGAAATGGCCGGCGGCCATGGTGAACGCGCCGAGCAGAACGGTGCGGCGCCGGCCGAGAACGCGATCGGCAAGGAAACCGCCGAAGATTGGTGTGAGATAAACGGCGGCGGTGTACGTGCCGAAGATGGCGGAAGCTAGCGGTTGCCCACCGAGTCCGCTATAAAATGGCAGTTGGCGGAACGCGTCGAAGATCGCGACCCGCTCGATGCGTCCGGGCAGGAGAAGATACTTCACCATGTAAAGGACAAGCAGCGATTGCATGCCGTAGTAGGAAAAGCGTTCCCACGCTTCGGTGAACGCGAGATACCAGAGCCCGCGCGGGTGTCCGAGGAAACCGGGGGTGTGTTCTTCGCCGGTCAACGGCGCGGCGTCATCAGGCTCGGCGGTGGCGGTCATGCGGCGGGCAGATTAGCGAGACGAATTGAATCAGGAAAACAGGAAAATAGGAAAGAACAGAACAATCTGGAAGCCAGGAAACCAAGAAGAAGGGAAAAGAAAATGTAATCGCATCGCGCTCTTCGTTCCTGGATTCCTGTTTTCCAAATTAGTTCCTGTTTTCTTCTTTCCTGATTCATCTCCCGCGCCAATGCCGCAGCACGCGATGGGTCGGCGTCGCTGTCGCGTGATCGCTCTCGGTTTCGATCAATTCACGGCGGCGCAAGAGTTCGAGCGCGGACTGTATCGCGCTCTTCGAGAGGCCGGTTTCTTCGGCGAGCGAACGCAAACTCGCCGCAACCGGTTTCCACTTCGCACGCGCGGCCTTTCCGTAGAGATAGACGTAGATCAGATAGGCGGCCGGCTGGCGATCGTGACCCACGATGTCGTGCATGAGAACGTCAAGGACGTAATCGTCAATTGGAATGGTTTCGCGAAAGCGAGGCACGGCAAGAGTGGCGGCGGTTTGTCTGTCTGTCCGGGACTGTCAACATCTCGCCGCGCGAATACTGACACGCAACAATTCGACTGTGTCAGAAATCAAAGATGTTTGGCGATGCGGCGCTTCTTTTTTACGTCGGTCTCGCCGAAGAGGAATTTGATTGCATGATCAACGCTATGATACGCCAGGACGATTGGGTTATTTTCCTTCTGCACCGTCCGCTGGCGAGGGTGACCTAACGACCGACGTCTGGCTGCAATGTCATTCTTTAAGGCTCCCTCGATATCCGAACCCGCGCTGGCAAGTGCGATATCACCGTGCGCGATCAGGGCGCGTTCGAACTGAGTGGCCCGCTCATCCATGGCCCAACGGGAAGTCACAGACCGATCGAGGGACTCGCCATTTGCGCCGCGGACGTCGCCGTGATTGTCGATCACGAAGGCGGGCGTAACGCCGAGAGGTCTTCTGGCAATGCCGAGGGATATGCAGATGTCCAAATCAATAAAGCCAGTGCGCGCGAATCCCTTTCTTTCCTGATAGCGGCCGACAGCGGCGGTAAGCGGAGGGCTGATTTCACCCGTGATTTCGCCATAAAACAGATGGCGCTTGCGAAGTTCTTCCTGGACTCTGCGAACCTGGTCATTAGCAAAAACGTCGGAGAAGAGGGAGAGTTCAAATCCCAGAACCAGTAGGCAAGTTGGAAACCTACCCATATAATATAATTCGACGCTGATCCTCGAGACGGCTCTGCGACCGGATGCCTAACGACAGCTTCCAAGATATAACCAAACTCGTTAGGCCTTACCAGTCAAAGGTTTAGGCATTTCAAACTATCTCGCAGATTTCGCGAGATTCTTTCCCAAGCCGCTCCGCCAGCGGACTTAGCCAAATTTCAGCGGTTCAGCAAAATTAGGCCTGGAGCGGTTCCTGGCACCGCCGATGCTCGCCGCGGCCCAACCCAGGACACGGCTCCAGGTTGGCTATACCGATAAACGGACAACGGTTTCTGCGCCCAAACGCTGACCGTTGCTGGACGGAAAAGATTCCGAACGCTTAACGTCGGATCGCCATGATCAAACAAATTAAGTTCGTCAGTATCCCAGTCGCCGATCAAAACCGGGCGCTGGATTTTTACACGGAAAAGCTCGGCTTCACCATCATCACGGATCAGCCGTTCGATGGGAAACAACGCTGGATCGAATTGCGCGTGCCGAAGGCCGAGACGAGAGTCGTGCTCTTTACCGCCGAAGGCGAGGAGAAACGGATCGGCTCGATGATGCCGATGTCGTACGCGTGCGACGACATCGACAAGACCTACGAGGAACTAAAGGGACGCGGCGTGGAGTTCGAAGGAGCGCCGGAGAAACAGCCGTGGGGCAAATACGCGATGTTCAAGGACAGCGAAGGAAATCGCTTTGTAGTCTCAGCCGACTAGGAATGATTTAGTTCCGCGTGCCATCGTCCAGGACCCCGGAATTCGCCGGCTGATGCGGAAAGGCGAGGAATGGGAATCCATCCTGGAGCGCAACTTCGTTGGAGTTCACGTTGTCCGAAAGCGCTGCCCGGTTGTTGATCAAAAACAACAAAGTATCGATGACGTCGTCGCCGTAGCGCCGGCCATTCGGGAAAGCCGCGGCCGCATTGGTCCCGCCGCCCGTGCCGGTATTCGCGGTGGTTAAATTCAATCGCAGTATGTCGCCGTTGGTCACGGCGATACCCGCCAGGATGTTGGTGGAGGTGTTGTCGGTTCCGAGCGCCTGAAGGGTTGCGACGATACTATTGGCGAAGCGCCCCGCGGCGTCATCCTTCGGATTAGAAGTGTTATATTCGTCTTTCCGGGTGAACGGGACGAGAGCCACGTTGACGCCTGGCACACCCATCCGATCGACTTGCGGTACGTTTTCCAAATCGTAAACCTCAAGAGTAGCGATGCCTTTTGCGCCATTCACGCCATCGACGATCGCAGTGTAAGCGGCCGCCTGGAGCGCGGCGATGATTACTGATTCCTTCGGATCCCTTGGTGCCAATCCGAGGCTTGAAATCTCCGCGGCCTGCTGGCTGTCCTGCCAGTTGTCGTTGCTCGCCAGAATCTGACCCTGACCATCGACGAGCTTGAGCGTCGGATCGGAGAGGCCGGCCAATCCAAAGGATCCGAGGCTGGGCCCGAGGGCGCGGATAATGACGCGCTTGACGGCGTTGCCGGAAACTGTTTGCCCGGCGATCAGCACTTTGTCGCCGCCCTCGATGGTCGCGCGCGCCGCGAGGTTTGCGAGCACGGTGGGCTGTCGAAACGTGGCCGCCGAAAGTCCCACCTTGTTGTTGGCCTTCGGCACCAGTCCGACGGGAATGCTTAACGAAATCGCCATGGTGTTATAGCCGGCAAAGGAATCCCGGCCGCGGGTGAGGAGCGTGTTGTTCTTCGAGCCGGCCTGGATGGAAGCGACCCAGCGCGAGAATGCCGGAATATCGAAGAAGAACGGATCATCCACCTCTCCGGCGAAGAATTTCACTCCGGACGCCGAATCGGTCGTGACCACTTGCGCCGGCGCTCCGGCATCGAGCGTTGGATTGGTTGCCGGAGCAACAAAATCAAAAATCTTGTTCGTTCCTTGGAACATTTGCACCGTCGCGTTCTGGGCCGAGCTGGTGTTGATTCGCGGAGAAAACGTCACGTTGATGAAAGCATCAAAGACGGCGTCGCCGGTTCCTTCGATTTGAAACTGGTAGCGGACGCTGGGGTCGAAGATCGCCTGGTTAACGGCTTCGCTTGGGACGATGAACCCGCCGATGGTCATGGTGAGAATCGCCCGGGTGTTGTCGTTCGGATCCAGAAAAAAATAGAGATCGCCGATGTCGGCGATTGGATCGACAGACATTCGCGGACCATCCCTGTGGTCGGCCGCGCGCAGGTCGCCGAGGCTGAAAGAAACTGCGCTGACAACTAAGATCATCCGGAGAACTGACCGGGCTGAGGGATAGAGACGCGTCGTCATATTCGTACTCCTTTCGAGGCTGCGCGCGAGAACAGCGCGATTATTGGAGGACCGACGGCAGCCAGTCAATCCAGGATTTCAATCGCGCCTTACCAGGCCCGTAACGCCGCCACGAGATAAGTTGCGCCAGCAATTGAGATCGCAACTGAACCCCAGCGCGACAACAACGTTGTTCGTCGTTCCCCTTGCCAGGTCTCGCCGCGCCAACCACGGGCGAGCTTCAGTGCGCAAAAGGTGGGGAGAACCACGACTTGATGCCCGAGTTCGACGCCCGCACTGAATCCGATGATCGCGAGGGTAAGGGAGTGGGTTGTCATCCCTTGCATCGCTTCCAGAAGACCACCGGCAAAGCCCAGTCCGTGGAAAAGGCCAAAGAAAAATGCGACGGCGAGCCGGGTCCAGCCGCGGGTTTGTCGGGGCCAGAAAGCGTTTTGCACCGCAACAAAAATAATGCTGGCGGCGATCATCGGCTCGACGACGCGAGACGGCAGGCGGACAAGATCAAACGCGGAGAGAGCGAGGGTGATGGAATGCGCGGCTGTGAAAGCCGTCACGACCTTCACCAGTTCCCACAAGCTGCGCACCGCCAGGACGAGCGCCGTGATGAATAGCAGATGATCGTAGCCGCTCAGAATATGAAGCATCCCGTGCCGGCAGTAGTCGCGAAACACCTGCCGGCGATCCAATCGGGGCCCGCCCTTGCCCTGGGCTGCTGCCTTTTCAGGCTGAAATTTCAACGGCTGGCGGCTCGTCATCAGCAGGCCTTCGCGAACCGGCCGCCCTTCCTCGGCGATTTCGACGACGTAACTTGCTTCCCATCGGTTTCCGGGCGCGAATTCGAATTCATTGAGGACGTCTTCTTCGAAGCGAAACTCGGATGCCGGCGCGCTTAACCGATAGATGAATTCGTAAACAAACCGGTCCTTTCGGCCGGCCAAATTCGGCGAGAGGGATTGCACTTGCTCCCCCTCGAGTGGCCGGCCATCGGCGCTGAGCCGCAAATGTTTCAGAAGATAGGCCCCGTGTCGCCGGGCCGCATCGTCCGGCGATTTCGCCCGCGAAGATTCGGGCCCGTAAGCATCAGCGACGAGCACTTCTTCGAGTGTGACCGTGGCGCGCACCGTGATTTGTTGGGGCGAGATCGTTACGACCATCGCTCCCTGCGCGACCGGATGCGCGCTGGCGATGCCGGCCAAGAGACAAAAGACAAACGCGAGAACCAGGCATCGTGCGCTTGTCAGTCTGCTACCGGTGGACATGAAATGAATTGTGCTTCGGATTGATCCGGGCCGCTTCCGCCAGGATTTTTTTTCCGCGATCCGGATCACCGGCGGCGAGAAGAATCATTCCCGCATGGTCGAGGATGTGCGCGTCTGGCGGGCCGCGCGCCACGATTCGTTTCATGATCTCGGCCGCTTCCGCATACTGCCCTCCACGATAAAGCACCCAGGCCAGGGTATCCTCGGCGGCGGCGGTGTGTCGCAATTCCAAATCGCGCCGCGCCCATTTCAATGCTTCCTCGGGCTTCTCTTCCACGTCCGCGAAAAATCCGGCGAGATGATGAAAATAATGGGCGTTACCTTCGTTCGCGTTCTTTAGGTAAGAGTCGCGCGCTTGCGTACGCCAGCGTGCAGCCTCCGCGATTTTGCCCATTGCTGCATACACGTCGCCCAGCGCCTGGCAAAATTCCGGACGCGCCGTTCGCTTGATCACCTGTTCGTAAAGCCGAATCGATTCGTCGTATTTTTCCTGTGCCGCCCGGAGCTCGGCGAGATGTTCCTGCGTCACGAAATTGTCGGGCTGTTCGCGAAGCGCAGATTGAAAATATTGTTCGGCCGCGTCCCACTGCCCGGTATTGAAGGCCAGTTGTCCCAGTTGGATCAGACACCAGGCCACGACTTCGGGTGATGGAGAAGACGCTGCTCTGGCGGACTGAAGCGCTTTGTCGAAATGCGCGCGCGCCGCAGCGAATTCGCCGCTCACCAACTCGAGCCGAGCCAGACGCGACTCGGTTTCGATCGGATCGGCCGGACGTTTTTGTATCTGCGCATAAGCGGCCGCGGCCTCATCCAGATCGCCGAACTCAAGGAGCGCATCACCGAGCAGGACAAACCCACGACTCTTGCCCGGCTCAATCTTCGTCAAGCTCAGCGCAAGATCGCGTGCGGCCGCGAAATGATGCGACTCGTACTCGACCTGCGCGCGAAGGAATAAGCCCGTCGCATTTTGCTCCGCCGGGACCGAAGCCAACGATCGCCGCACGGCTTCCACCGCCCGGCGCAACCATTCGTAGTCTCCGTTTTCGCGCAGGCGCTGAAGATAAATGTCCGCGAGACGATTTTGCGCGAGATGGTCATCGGGATCGCGCCGCACGCGATCTTCCAGAAATCGCTCCACGCGCTCGGTCTCGGAGTCTGCCGAACTGGTCACGCCGCCGCTCGCTACGGCCGCAAGCCACATCACCAGAAGGAGCGAGATCCTCACCGCCGGAAAGTCAAATCCTTCAGGTCGGAATCATCACCACGGGATCACTTTCCGGTCTTTCACGAATTTGCCGGTGAGATCGTGCGGCGCGTCCGTGGCGAGCCAGACAATCGTGGCGGCGCCTTCAGCGACTGAACGATTCGCGTTTTCGCCGCCCATGTCGGTTCGAACCCAGCCCGGACAAACGCTGTTCACGGCGAACTTCGGAAGCGCCGCGGCGAGTTGAACAGTGACGCCGTTGAGCGCCGTTTTCGAAACGCAATAGCCGGGCGCCCAACCGTCGGCGCCGCCATCGAGCTGTCCGCCGCCGCTCGAGACGTTCACGATTCGCGGTTCGCGGCTTTTCTTGAGTAACGGCCCAAACGCCTGGGCGACCAGCCACGGACCCAGCGTATTTGTGCGCAGCGTCCTCTCAAAAATTTCTGGGGTGATCGAAAGCGCATTCTCGTCGTCATCGAGAAGAATCCCGGCATTGTTGACGAGCACGTCGAGATGATCGCTCTGTCGCGCCACTTCTTCGGCCGCTCGCCGGATGCTCTCAAGATTAGCGATATCGATCTCGACAAAAACAACGTCACCGTCCTTGCTCAGTTTTTCGACGGCGGCGCGACCGGCTGTGACGTTTCGAGCGCCGAGAAAAACACGAAAGCCCATTCGGGCCAATTCTCTCGAGACCTCAAATCCGATTCCTTTGTTCGCACCGGTAACCAGTGCGGTCCTTTGATTCCTCATGGCGCGACCGGTTTATGCGGCGTGATCCACTTCGTGTACCAATCGAGGTAGCGTTTGTAGCGGTCGATGATGTAACTCGGCTTGCGCAGTCCGTGATTTTGCCCGGGATAAATGACGAGCTCGGTCGGCACGCTCTGGCTCTGCAACGCCTCATACATTTGTTCGCTGTTCAGCAGCGGCACGTTGAAATCGGCTTCGCCGCACAGAAACAGCGTCGGTGTTTTGATCTTGTCCGCGTGAAGAAACGGATAGGAAATCCGCATCCAGGTCTCGGAATTTTTCCAGGGAACGCCGAGCTCGTTTTCATAATCGGAGACGTATTGGTCGGTGCCGTAACCGGCCAGGACGTTTGAGATCGACGCCCCGCTCGTGGCCGCTTTGAAACGCGTCGTCGTCGCAATGAGATAATTCGTGGAAATGCCGCCGTAACTCCAACCGCCGACACCGAGCCGGTCCGGATCGGCCAGGCCGCGAGCGACGGCATCATCGACCGCCGCCAGATCGTCCTCGACATCGCGATGGCCCCAATCGGCATAAATGCCCATGGCGAATTTTTCGCCGCGACCGGTTGAGCCGCGCGGATTCGGCATGATGACGGTGTAGCCGTTCGCCGCGAAGAGCTGCGCTTCAAAACTGAACTCGGAGGCGTACTGCGATTGCGGTCCGCCATGGGGACGAAGCAACGCCGGCGTTTTCGTTCCCGCGGCGGAATCGAGCGGATTCACGATGAAGCCGTGAATCTCAGTACCGTCGGCGCTCTTGAATTTCGTTTCCTCCGTCCGCGCGATCCGGAGGTCTTTCATGAATGCCTCCGATTGCTTCGTAAGATCGCGAAGTTTGTCCTTCTCGACCGCGAAGATTTCGAACGGTCGATCTGGTGTGCTGGCCCGCACGATGACTTTTCCATCGTGGCTAACATCATAGGCTGTCACTTTGCGGCGGCCGCTGGTGACGGGCTGGGGCGTGCCGCCATCTACCGCTACGCGCACCAGATTTTCGGCGCCATCGTCTTCCGTTACTGCGAAGATCGACTTACCGTCGGGCGCCCAATGTGGCTGCACGACATTGCGATCTAATTTCTCCGTCAGGACTTTCGCTGCGCCGCCAGCGGCCGGAATAATCGCGAGGGTGTTTACGGCGTATTCGATCTTCTTCGGATCGCCGCCGTGAATGTACGCGATCCATTTCCCGTCCGGGCTCCAGGCTGGTGCGCTCGACCACGGCGGAAACGCGTCTGCCTCGGGCGATGTCGTGAGTTGCCGATCTTTTGCGCCCGCTTGCGCGCCGATGATGTAGACATCCCAGTTTTCGTGGCGATCGGGATCGTCTCCGCGCTTGGTCGCAAATGCGATCTCGTTCCCGTTCGGCGACCACGACGGCAGCATGTCATCGTGCCGGCCAGACGTAAGCGGTTCGATCTTACGACTCGTTAGGTCAAGCAATTGCAGGTGCAAATGGCGATCGGTCAGATAACCGTCGATGTCCTTCTTGAACCAAAAACGGTCGATCACGAGCGGCGGCACCGTTTTTTTCTCCTTTTCCTTTTTCTCCGGCTCCCGCGGATCGGGATCGAGGACGACGAGCGCGATCCGTTTCGAATCCGGCGCCCACGCGAAATCGTCGATGCCTGCTTTTGCGTCGGTCAGCTTTTCGGCCTCGCCGCCGCCGATCGGAAGGAGCCAAAGCTGATCGTTCTCGTTGTCGTCCTCGCGGCCGGAAAGGAATGCGATCCATTTCCCGTCCGGACTCCAACGCGGATGTCTCGCGCCCTTGTTGCCGAAAGTGAGCGCGCGATTTTCCGAGCCGTCCCACTTCGCGAGCCAGAGATTGCCGGGACGCTTGTCCTTCTCCATGTCGGCGACCTTGATCACGTACGCGATCCAGTTGCCATCCGGCGAAATATTCGGTTCATCCACCTCGCGCAATTGGGCGAAGTCTTCCGGCTTCAAGATTCGACCCGGTTCCGCCGCCGACGCAGTCACGGCAGCGAAGGCAACAATCAGCCCGAAAAGTTTCATGCCGCGATTAACGCCGGCGCCGGCCGAACGAATAACCGCGATGAGTGCGGCCGCCGCCGATGGAACGTTTGCCGCCCTCGCTTGATTCAGGTTCGAAGAGCGCGGTGTAGAGGTAGGGAAAGTTTTCCAGCTTCAATCGCGGGATTTTCTGTCCCATGAAACGTTCGATGGCCTGGAGCGAGGCCAGCTCTTCGCCATTCATGAGAGTAAACGCGTCGCCGACATTCTGCGCCCGGCCCGTCCGGCCGATGCGATGGACGTAATCCTCCGGGTGCTCCGGCACATCATAATTAATGACGTGACTGACGCCGGCGATATCGATCCCGCGCGCGGCGATGTCGGTCGCGACCATGATTTCGTATTTGCCGCTCTTGAAACCTTCCAGCGCCTCGACCCGCTCGCGTTGCGTCCGGTTCGAATGCATGACCGCGACAGAATGTTTTCCCTGCTTCAGTTTGTGCGCGATCCGATCCGCGCCGTGCTTGGTGCGGCTAAAAATGAGGGCGCTATCGAAATTCGTCCGTTCCAGAAGGGCCATGAGCAAATCGAATTTCTGCTCGGCGGCGACGGGATAGACGGCGTGCGTGACCGTTTCCGCCGGCGAACGGCGGGCGCCGATCTCTACAACTTCCGGCTCGCGCAGGACCCAGGCAGCGAGCCGCTCGATTTCCGGCGGCAACGTTGCGGAAAAGAGCAGCGTCTGGCGGTCGGTCGAGATTTGCTCCACGATGCGGCGGACGTCCGGGAGAAAGCCCATGTCGAGCATGCGGTCGACTTCATCGAGCACGAGGATCTTCACGTGGCGAAAGTTGAGCGAACCCTGCTCGAGCAAATCCAGGAGACGACCGGGAGTGGCCGCGACGATGTCCATTCCGCGAGCAGCTTCTTCGCGTTGCTTTCCATACCCGACGCCACCGTGAACGACCGAAACGCGCAGGTCGGTGAAGCGGCCGTAATCGCGAAACGCGGTTTCGACTTGCGCCGCCAGCTCGCGGGTCGGCTCGAGAACGAGACAGCGGAAATCTCCGTGCTTGGCCAGCAGCGTCAGAATCGGTAACGCGAATGCCGCCGTTTTGCCGGTCCCGGTCTGCGCAGTCCCGATCAAATCCTTGCCGGCAAGAACGATTGGGAAGGCCCGAAGCTGGATCGGCGTGGGTTCGGTGAATCCCATGGCCTGGGTTCCGCGCACGACTTCATTGGAGAGGCCGAAATCTTTGAATGACACGGCGCGAATCTACGCGTTGTTAGGCCTCACACAACGGCCACCCGGAAGAGAAAGCCAAATGCCCGCGAGCTTGAAGATATTAGTTCTCGCCGACACCCACGATAAGTTGCCCGCGAAAATCGAGGCGCTCGCCGTCGGCGCCGACGAGATGTGGCATCTCGGCGATGTCTGCGCTCCGGGTATTCTGCAAACACTTGAGACGTTCGGTCCGCCCGTCTCAGTGGTGCGCGGAAATTGCGACAGCAATTTCGACTGGCCGTTGACCCTGGATCTAAAGCGAAACGGAGTCCGGTTTCGCCTCGTTCACATCCCGCCGGAGAAACCTCCCGACGACGTGGACGTTGTTCTTCACGGTCACACTCATGTTCCGCGAAATGAACGGGTGAAAGATGTGCGGTTCCTGAATCCGGGTTGCGTTACGCGGCCGAACCGCGGGGCACCGCCGAGCGTCGCTTTTCTGGAGATTGCCGCGGATGGAGAATTTAGTTGGCGGCTGACGGCGCTGCGCTGACACGCGCGCCGCTGACCGGAATGGCCAGCGGTCACGCGGTGAATTAACTGCGGGAAACAATTTCGGTCGCCAACGTGCGATCAGTGCTGGCGAACGGGGAGGGAACGCGCAGGCGCGCGAACTGCCAGATGCCGATTACCGCGCTCAGCACGAGCATGCCGTAAACGAAGGTCTCAAAAAGACCGCGATCGTTTTCTTCCGCGCGAACGAGCAAAGCGTAAGTCGATTTCCGAACTGGTTTCAGGGACTTGTTTGTTTTCATAAGGTTGTCCCTTCTTATGCAATGCCCATGCCACGTCTCGAAACAAAGCCCTAAGACATTATTTTCCAATTGATTGCGATTGGCGCACACTTCTGCGCGGCGCGGGAGATATTCCAGCGCTGGGATCAAGCCGTTCCGCTTCTGGGACGACGGTGAGCTACTTCTCTTCGCTCTTCTTCGACTTCTTCTCGGGCTTCGCTTCGTCGGCCGCCGCGGGCTTTGCGCCTTTGCGTTTCTTGCCTTTTTCCTCTGTGACCGGCTCGTCGATAACGATGGGCGCATCCACCCACTCGAGAAACGCCACCGGCGCCGCGTCACTCTTGCGAATACCGAGACGGATGATGCGCGTGTAACCGCCGTTGCGATCCGCCGACCGCGGCGCGATATCGTCGAACAGTTTCTTTACCGCGTTCTTCTGCCGAAGAACGGCCAGCGCCGTGCGGCGCGCGTGGATCGAACCTTTTTTGCCCAGGGTCACCATCTTTTCCGCGAGCGGACGAACAGCCTTCGCCTTCGCCAACGTGGTCTTGATCCGCTGATGCTCGATCAAGCTGCAAACCTGATTGGCCAGCAGCGCTTTCCGATGCTCAGCCGTCCGGCCGAGCTTCACCGTCTTCTTTTGATGTCGCATGGGATTGTGCCTAACGAGTGGTTATTCGCCGTTGCTGCCCGAGCCGTTCATGCTCGCACCGTCGGCGCTCGCGGCCGGCATATCGACCAGGCCTGCATCGAACTTCATGCCGAGACCGAGGCCGAGCTGCTGGAGCTTGTCCTTGATTTCGTTCAGCGATTTCTTGCCGAAGTTGCGATACTTCAGCATCTCCGCTTCGCTCTTCTGGGCCAACTGGCCGACCGTGGTGATGTTCGCGTTGTTGAGGCAATTCGCTGCGCGCACGCTGAGCTCGATCTCGTTCACGCTCATGTTGAGAAGCTTCTTCAGCTTCATGTTTTCCTCGCTCACGCCCGCCGGTGTTTCGTCGAACTCGATCACGTCTTCGTTGAAGTTCACGAAGACATCGAGGTGATGGCGCAAAATCGCGGACGCCTGGAGCAGCGCGTCGTCCGGGGTGAGCCGGCCGTCGGTCCAGACATCGAGGATGAGCTTGTCGTAATCGGTCCGCTGACCGACGCGGGTGTTTTCCACGGCGTATTTCACGCGGGTCACCGGCGAAAAAATGGAATCGATCGGGATCAGGCCGATCGGCTGATCAGCCCGCTTGTTTTCATCGCCGGTGGCGAACCCACGGCCGACGCGCACTTCGAGCTCGGCGTCGAACTTGTGCTTTTTGTCCATCGTGCAGATGAGCTGATCGGGATTCAGAATCTCGTAGCCCTGGGCGAGCTGGATATCGCCGGCGGTGACTTCGCCTTCCTTGTTGATGGAAAGCGAAAGCTTGCGCGGCTCGTGCTCAGTCGCCTTGAATTTGACCCGCTTCAGGTTGAGAACGATGTCGGTCACGTCCTCGACTACGCCGGGCAGGGTGGCGAACTCATGCTGCGCCCCGGTGATTTTTATCGCGGTGATGGCTGCGCCTTCGAGCGACGAAAGAAGTACTCGACGAAGCGAATTGCCGACGGTGTGGCCGTAACCGGCCTCGAATGGTTCCGCGACAAAGCGGGCGTAGGTTTCAGTGGCGCCGTGCTCGTCCTTGACGAGGGTCTTCGGCATTTCAAAACGACCGTAATGAACTGGCATGGTGGAATTAAGAAGTAAGAATTATGAATTAAGAAACACGCGTTCTTCCCTCTTAATTCTGCCTTCTTCCTTTACTTCGCGCCGGGTTACCCCTGACGAGTGCGGCTTCGCGTCCAGCGACGGAAACCCAGGGACCAACGGCGCAATTTCAAAAACTCGTTGCGGGACGGGAATGAACACCAGCGCCCGCTCTTTGCAAGCGACGATTTCTACCCTTCCACGATCTCGTCCGGCAATTCATTAGGCGCCGGGCCTGTTCTGGGGAAATGTTTGGCCAGCAATTCGCCGGTCGCTTCGATCCCTTCCACCAACGCCTGGGTGAAATCCTCGCGCAGGAAATGTTCGCGCATCCGGGCAACAAGATTCTGCCAGAACTTTTCGCTGCATTTCTGGTGGACACCTTCGTCGCCAATCACCGCGAACTTCTGCGCCCGCGGCGCGACAAAAATCAGGACGGCGTTGCGTTCGGCCGTCTTCTCCATTCCGAGTTGCACGAATTTTTTCTGGGCGCGTTCCAAAGCGTCCTCGTCGAATTTCCCTCGCTGGAGAAAAATGCGGATCTGTCCGGACGTCTTCGTTTCCGCAGCTTTGATCGCTTTCACAATGCGATCGTGCTCGAGCTCGCGGATGAATCGATGCGTCCGCATAAAAACTACCAGCTGCCGCTGGATCCTCCTCCTCCGAAACTGCCGCCGCCGCCGCTGAAACCGCTAAAGCCGCCGCCAGATGAGGACGAAGATGACCAACCGCTGCCGCTTCCCCAGCCGCTGCTGATGAACGGCCCGCCCAAACCGGTATAACCGTATCCGCCTCGGCGACGCCCGAGTCGGATGATCATCAACACTATGATTAGCATGATGATGAACCCGAGCGGCCCGCAACCGCTCGATGCCGGCCCGCGTTTTTCCTGGACGGTTTCGCCGGTTCCTTTGTATTCGCCGCGGATCGCCTTGAGAATCAGGTCAATCCCTTCCTCTAGGCCCCCCGCATAATCGCCATTCCGAAAATGCGGATTTATGTGACGGCTGCGAATGTCGAACGCCGTCACGTCTGGCAGCGCGCCCTCGAGCCCATAGCCGACCTGGATCGAAATCTTGTGGTCCTGAATGAAAACCAGCATCACTACGCCATTCCGTTGTCCCTTCTGACCAACACCCCACGATTCCGCGACCCGCTGCGCGTAGTCTTCGATTGACGAGTCGCTTTCCATCTTCGGATACACGGCCACGACGATCTGGTTCGAAGTCTCCCGCTCGAACTGCGCGAGCTTTTCGTTGAGAGCCAGCGCCTTTTCTTTTGGAACGACGTTCGCGTAATCGTTGAAATACGCCGTCGGCTTGGGCGGAATCTTTTCCGCGGCGCTGACACTAACAGCACCAACCACGAGCAGCGCAAAAGCAGCGACAGCGCGAATCACGCTAGGGAGTCGCGGCGGGTGATGTCGCTGGCGCCGGAGTCGTCGCCGGCTTGTTGAAATCGAATTTCACCTCCGGCGCCTTCTCCGCTCCGGCTGCGGCGGTGAAGAACGGTCGCGGTTTGAACCCAAACATCTTGTTCAACATGTTGGTCGGGAACCGTTCCAGCGCGGTATTGTATTCCTGCACCGCGCTGTTGAAATTATTTCGCTCCACCGAAATCCGGTTCTCGGTCCCTTCGAGCTGCGCCTGCAAATTCTGGAACGCTTCCGTGGCTTTGAGCTGCGGATAATTTTCGGTGACGACCAGCAGGCGCGACAACGCGGTGCTCAGTTGCCCCTGCGCTTGCTGGAATCTCTCCAGCTCGGCCGCATCAGTCGGCGCTTTGGTCGGATCGAGTTTCACCTGACCCACGCTCGCCCGCGCATTCGTCACTTCAGTGAGCGTCGATTTCTCGAAGTTGGCCGCGCCGGCCACCGTGCTGACCAGGTTCGGAATGAGATCAGCACGTCGTTGGTAGACCGATTGCACGTCGGCCCACTTCTTGTTCACGTTCTGCTCGAGCGTGACGAGCCGGTTGTAGGTGCCGCAGCCCGTCAGGCTGAAGAGCGAAGCCAGCGCGAGGATTTTGCCGAGTCCGAGAAATCTTTTCATAAGCCAGATGCGCGATCGCGCGGGAGAATCGTCGTTAAACTGGGTGGCAAGTCAATCCTGCGCAGCGGGTTCGGCCGGCGCGGACTCGGGTTCAACCGGCGCGCCGCTTTCTTTTTTCGGTGCAACCGGCAGATAACGCGTTCGCAGTTCCTCTGCGTTCGGCAATTCATCGAGATTGCGCAAGCCGAAGTGTTCCAGGAAAAACTCGGTGGTCTCGTAGATCAGCGGACGACCTGGAACTTCAGCCCGGCCCGCTATCTTCACCAAACCGCGCTCCATCAGATTTTGGAGAACTCCGTCCACCGCGACTCCGCGCACCGCTTCGATGTCCGCGCGCGTAATCGGTTGCCGATACGCAACGATCGCCAGCGTTTCGAGCGATGGCGGGGTCAGGCGCGCCGGTTTCACCGCCGGAAAAAGTTGCCGGACCCACGACGCGTAGGCCGGATCGCTGACCAACTGCCAGCCTTCCGATTTCTCGGCGAGTTGGAACGCGCGATCTTGCTGCACGTACTCGATCTTCAATTGCTCGAGCGCGGCCGCGATTTGGGCTTCCGTCACTTTCGCGAACTCGTTAGGTCCCGCAATAGCGGGATCGTCGCCGCCGGCGCTTTTGATCGCCGCGGAAAGCTCGCGTGCCGTGAACGGCTTTTGCGCCGCAAACAGAAGCGCTTCGATTACCTGGGCGAGACTCATACTCCGATTGCGCTTTGGATCGCTTCCGCGATTCGGTTCGCCTGCCGATCTATCTGTTCCAGCTCGCGGCCCTCGATCAAAAGCCGGATCTTTGGTTCGGTTCCGGAATAGCGCAGGAGCACGCGTCCTTTACCGGATAACTCTTTCTCGGCATCGCCGACCAGCTTCATCACTGCCGGCAATTCCTCCAGCGGCCGCTTCTCCTTCACCTTCAGGTTGCGCTGCGCCTGCGGATATTTTTTTAGGCAGCGCTTTAACTCACTTAATGGTTTCCCGGTCGCCTGCATGATCCGCAGGACTTGGAGCGCGCTAATGATCCCGTCGCCGGTCGTGGTGAAGTCGCGAAAAATCATGTGGCCGCTCTGTTCGCCGCCGAGATTCAGTTTTCGCTCGACCATTTCTTCGATCACGTACCGGTCGCCGACTTTTGTCCGAATAACTTTACCGCCCACTGAACCGAGCGCTTCGTCCAAACCGAAATTGCTCATGACGGTGGCGACCAGGGTCCGCTCCGCGAGCCGGCCCGTCTTCAACAAATCAACCGCCGCGATGGCGAGAATCTCATCGCCGTCGACCAGCGCGCCGGTTTCGTCGCAAAGCAAAACCCGGTCGGCATCGCCGTCGTGGGTAATGCCGATTCGCGCGCCGCTTTCCTTCACCACCCGCTGAATTTCTTCCGGAAACGTGCTCCCGCACTCGGCGTTGATGTTCGTCCCGTTCGGTTCGTCGTGCACGACCGTCGCGTCCGCGCCGAGTTCGCGCAGAATGCACGGCGTCGATTTGTAAGCGGCGCCATTCGCCACGTCCACGGCCACGCGCATTTTCTCGAGCGACATGCCGCGCGGAAAACTCGCCTTGGCAAACTCGACGTAACGGCCAAGGGCGTCATCGATTCGGCGCGCGCGTCCAATTCTTCCCGCGGTCGGCCGAATGGAGTCGATCTCGCCGCTAAAGACGAGGTCTTCGATCTGTTGCTCGACCTGGTCGTCGAGCTTGTAGCCGTCGTGCCGGAAAAATTTAATCCCGTTATCTTCGTACGGATTGTGCGACGCGGAGAGAACGATGCCCGCGTCGGCCCGGAGCGAACGCGTGATGTAAGCGACGCCGGGAGTTGGCAGCGGCCCGATGATCAGGACATCGACGCCGAGCGACGTAATCCCCGCAACGAGTGCGTTCTCGAGCATGTAACCGGAGAGCCGCGTGTCTTTGCCGAGCACGATCTTCGGTCGCGCGCCGCTTGGATGTTCGCGCGGATTCAGCTTCGTAAAAATGTGGGCCGCGGCGCGGCCAAGCTTCAACGCCGTCTCAGCTGTGACCGGCTCGACATTCGCGACGCCTCGAACGCCGTCGGTTCCGAAAATTTTTTTCGCCTGCGCCACTCTGATTATTGTAGCGGCGGTCTATGACCGCCGACAACGTTTTATCCCTGGCTTGCATTCGGCGGTCATAGACCGCCGCTACAGGCCTGATTCTTCCGCCGCTTTCATCTCATTAATCTTGCGATGCAAAGTGCGCCGGCTGATCCCGAGTTTTTGGGCGGCTTTCGTTATGTTCCCGTTCGTCGTCGCGAGCGCCTGCATGATGAGGCGCTTCTCGGTCTCGTGCAGGTCGAGCGCGCTCGATTTTTCGCCGAACGCTTTCGCCGGCGTTATCCCGCCGGGCAATGAAGCGCCGGCCGCCCCGCGCACATTCGCCGGCAAATCCCGCAAGGTCAGCTTCGGTCCCCGCGCCATGACCACGCCGTGCTCGATCGCCGTCCGCAGCTCGCGCACGTTCCCGGGCCAACCGTAAGTCAGAAGCGCGTTCATCGCGTCGGCAGTTATCTCGAGCAACGGTTTCTCGTTCACCTTGCAAAAGTGCCGGAGAAAACTGCGAAGCAGGAGCGGAATATCTTCCTTCCGCTCGCGCAACGGCGGCATGGTGAGGTGAACGACGTTGAGCCGAAAATACAGATCGTCCCGGAATTTTCCTTCGGCGACGAGCTTCTCGAGATTCTTGTTCGTCGCCGCAATCAACCGAACATCGGCGCGTAACGTCTGGTTCCCGCCTACGCGTTCGAAGGCGCGTTCTTCGCTCATAACGCGAAGCAACTTCACCTGCGTGCTCGCGTCGATCTCGCCGATCTCATCCAGGAATATCGTGCCGCCGTTCGCCTGCTCGAAACGACCAATCCTGCGTTCATGTGCGCCGGTAAACGCGCCGCGCTCGTGGCCGAATAACTCGCTCTCGAGCAACTGCGGCGACAGTGCCGCGCAATGCACCGTCACGAACTTCGCCTTGTTGCGCCGGCTCAAATTATGAATGGCCTGCGCCGCCAGCTCCTTGCCGGTGCCGCTCTCGCCTTCAACGAGAACGTTCGCTGAGGACGGCGCGACCTGCTTGATGGTGTCGAGCACTTCACGCAATGCCGGCGATTCGCCGATGATATTCTCAAGGCCGTAACGTTCGTCGATCTGCTGCCGCAGCGCGCGATTTTCCTGCTCCATCTTCCGGCTCGCCAGCGCGCGCGTGATCAGCATCTCGACCTTGTCGAGATTGAGCGGCTTGGTCACGAAATCGTAGGCGCCGCGCTTCATCGCTTCGACCGCGGTGTCGACCGTGCCGTAAGCCGTCATCATGATGCTGATCGGCGGATGCGGCAGTTTCAGCGCCCGTTCGATTAACGTCATGCCGTCCTCGCCACCGAGCCGCAGATCGGTAATGAGCACGTCGATCGGCTCGCGTTCCAGCACGTCCATCGCGCCGCGAATGTCTTCCGCGATATAGGTATCGTATTCGTCCTCCAGCAAACGCCGCAGCCCATCGCGCGTGTGCTTCTCGTCGTCGACGATCAGGATCGTGGGCTGGAGAGAATCCATTCTAGGCTACTTCGCCACGCACCACTGATCGACCCAGTCGTTCACCGTCTTGTACCAAAGCCGCGAGTTCTGGGGCTTGAGGACCCAGTGGCCTTCATCGGGGAAGTACAACATTTTTGACGGCACCTTCAATCGCTGGAGCGTGGTGAAAAGCTGGAAGCCTTCGCTCACGTCGAGCCGATAATCGAGCTGTCCGTGCACCACCAACGTCGGCGTTTTGAATTTCTCCGCGAAAAGATGCGGCGAAAATTTTCGGTAAAGTTCGCGGCTCTTCCAGGGCGGGCCCTTGAATTCCCATTCGTTGAACCAAAGCTCTTCCGTCGTCCCGTAAGCGGACTCGCTGTTGAACATGCCGTCGTGCGAAACGATGCACTTGAAACGATCGGTATGGCCGAGGACCCAGTTCGCCATGTAACCGCCGTAGCTCGCGCCCATCGCCGCCTCGCGATTCTTGTCGATGAACGGATACGTTTTCTCGACGTAATCGAGGCCCTTCATCAAATCCTCGTAGGGCTTGCCGCCCCAATCGCCGCTGATCGAATCGGTGAATTTCTGGCCGTAACCGGTCGAGCCATGGAAGTTGATCATGACCACGACGTAGTTCCCGGTCGCGGCGAATAACTCCGCGTTCCAGCGATAGCTCCACGAATCGCCCCACGCGCCCTGGGGCCCGCCGTGAATCAAAAATTTCAGCGGATATTTTTTCGTCGAATCGAATCCAGGCGGGCGAATAATGAAACCTTCGACGTTCTCGTTGTTCGCGCCGGGAAACGTAAACGACTCCATCGGCTGCATGTCGATCTGCGAAAGCACGGCGTCGTTCATGTGGGTGACTGCGATCGGCGCCAGGTTCGCGGTCTTTGCCTTTTCCTTTACGTCGAGGCGGGCGATCTCGCTTGGCGCGCCAATCGAGACCTGACTGAAGAAAAGCGAGTTCCCGTCTTTCGAGAAAACAAGATCGTCGGCATGAAGTCGCGCGACCTGCTTTGGCTGTTTGCCATCCATCAGCAACACCCAGATCGGCGCTTCACCGTGATCTTCCGCGGTGAAACAAATCCCCAGCGAATCGGGCGTCCACGCCATACTGCCGACGGACCGATCGAAGTTGACGGTGGCGTTCCGGCTTTGGCCGAGTTTGCGCTGATAAATTATGAGCGACGATTTATCCGCCTCGAACCCGGCGCGCGCCATCGAGCGCCAGGCGATGTGATTTCCGTCCGGGGAATACACCGGGGTGTTATCGTTCCCCGGACTGGTCGAAATTTTCTTTCCCGCTGTTGCGGGACCAGCCATCGGGACGGTGAAAATTTCGTTGTTCGTGCTGGTCGCTTCGACCTCGTCGATGTTGCTCGTGTAAGCGAGTTCCTGCCCATCCGGCGAAACCGCGTACAAGTCCTGCCCGCCCAGATTGAACGGCGGCACGTCGTGATCGCCCGGCGTAAGATCGCGCGCGGCTCCCGGCGCGCCCGCGCTTACCGCGAACAAATGACTCCGCTTATGTTCCGTGTAGGAAGTCCAATGCCGGTAGAGCAGCTTCGTGAAAATCTTCGCTTTCACCTTGCTCTTGTTCACCTCGTCGTCGCGTTTCTTGTTTTCCGCGTCATCCTTCGCGTCCGGATAAACTGACGACAGAAAAACGATGCTCTTCCCGTCCGGCGACCAGATCCCGCCGTCCGCGCCGGTGGAAATATTCGTGACCTGATGCGGCTGACCGTCCAGACCGCCGCTCTCCGGAGTGAAATTGCTTATCCAAATTTGCGTCGGATCGGTCGCCTTCGAAGTCCAGATGAGCTGCTTCCCGTCCGGTGAAAAGCGTGGCCGCTCTTCGTGGTTCGGCGTTTGGTTCAACCGCCGCGCTTCTCCTCCCGCGGCCGGCACGATCCAGAGATGGGAAATCTTCGTGTTCGCCTCGAGATCAACATCGACGGCATCGAACACGACCCATTTTCCGTCTGGCGAAACCTGTGGCGCGCCAACGCGTTTGAGTTTCATCATATCCTCGAACGTGAACGGGTGCTTGCCGCTTGTGCTCGGGGTTGCTGTCTGCCCGGGCGCGGAGATGGCGATCGCCAACGAAAGAGTCAGAATTCTCCAATGCATAGTGTTGCCTCCGCTGAGTGCGCAAACTGTGGCCGAACTTCGGCGCGCGCAACCTTACATCAGCCGGAGCAGGTTGCTCCCGAGCATCGCGCCGTTGTAGACGAAAAAGAAAACCGCGAAGACGGCATGATACCGTTCCGATCTCGTAAAGGCGGCACGGCTGCGGTCGCTGTCGAAAGCTTTTCATGCGCGCTCGGAGAAGATAGAACAGGCGTCTCGCCGCTCATTATATATGAAACGACTTCTCTTGTTCGCTGTTGCCGCCACTCTGGCTTCCACCACGTTCGCCACTCCGTCGGGCACCAACCTCATCCGCAACGGAACGTTGATTGATCCGGGCACCTTAAAGATCGTTCCGAACACCACCATCAAAATCGAGGGCGACCACATCACCGCGATCATTCGAAACAGCAGGGAAATCCCGAAGAAAGGCGACTCGGTCATCGACGCGAGGGGAAAATTTATCCTGCCGGGTTACATCGACACCCACGTCCACTTCTTCCAATCCGGCGATATCTACACGCGCCCGGACGCCCTCGATCTCAACGCCATTCGGCCTTACAAACAGGAGGTCGAATGGATTCGCTCCCATCTCGAAGATGCCTTCGTGCGCTATCTCCGGTGTGGGATCACCAGCGTCATCGATATTGGCGGGCCGCTTTGGAATTTTGAAATGCGCAAGCGCGCGAACGCCACCGCGAAAGCGCCGCGAGTCGCCGCCGCCGGGCCATTGATTTCGAGCGTGTCCCGCCCGCAGCTCGACCTTGGCGATCCGCCGATCGTGAAAATCGATACGCCGGAGCAGGGACGCGAAATGGTGCGCAAGCTCGCCGCGCAAAATCCGGACTACATCAAGATTTGGTACATCGTTCCGCCCGCTCAACCGGCGCCGAGCCCCACGCCGCAATCGAGCGCAAGTGGAGGCGACACCCCACCGTCGAGCCCGGCCGCGCCGCCGTCGCCCGGCCAGAGCGACGTGGAGCGGGCCGCGATTTTCCGGCCGGTCGTTCACGCCGTCATCGATGAAAGTCATCGGCTCAAACTGCGCGTCGCGGTGCATGCGACCGAGCTCGAGGCCGCCCGCGCATCCGCTGAGGAAGGCGCCGACCTTCTCGTCCACAGCGTCACCGACAAACCGGTCGACGACGCGTTTGTGAAATTGTTGAAGCAGAAAGGCACGATCCTCACCCCGACGCTCGTCGTCTTCGAACGTTACGGCCGTACTTTCGCAAACAAGCTCGAGCTAACGCCGGAAGAAAAAGCGTGGGGCAATCCGGAAGTCATCGCGTCACTCGACGTCACGAAAATTCCCGAGGACAAGCGGCCCGATCGGCTCAAGAAGGCGATGGCGAATCCTCAACCGATCCTCGACAGCATTCAAAAGACGTACGACGTCGCGCTGAAAAACCTCAAGACCCTTGAGGACGCCGGGATAACGATCGCGACCGGCACTGACGCCGGAAACATCGGGACCATTCACGGCCCGGCGATCTTCCGTGAGTTTCAGCTCATGAAGCAGGCCGGTCTGACGCCGATGCAGATTCTTCAATGCACCACCGCGAATGCCGCCAAAACTTTCGGCGGCGACACCGGCGCGAAAATCGGTTCTCTCCAGCCCGGCTACTACGCCGACATCGTAATCCTCAAATCGAATCCGCTCGACGACATCAAGAACGCTTCCGACATCGAGATCGTGATGAAAGGTGGCGTTGCCTATCAAGCAGACGCGATCCTGCCGAAATGAAGCGCGCGACGCTGGTTGTTTTCCTTCTCTTCGCGTTCAGCGTTCGGGCCGGCGACAAGAAACTGCACGTCGCGAAGATTCACGGACGGATCCAGTTCGTGAATAGTTTTCCCGATTACAAAGTGCAGGCCGTAACGAGTTTTCCGGATCTGCGCGTCCAAATCGTGGAGAGCTTTCCCGATAAACCTGGTCAGTGGCAGATCGTCGACTCCTTTCCCGATTACAAAATCGAGATGGTCAATTCCTTTCCCGATTTCACGATCCAGTATGTGAAGAGCTTTCCAGGCCCGTCGAAATGAGGTTCTCCATCTTCGCTCCGATGGGCATTGCGCTTTGCGCGCAGCTCCTGTTAGCCCCTCCGGCGCTGGCCGATGGCGAGGTGACGATCGGGAAAAAGACCGTCGTCCGGTTTCTTTCGGCGAGCGAGAGCCGACCCTTGATCACCGCCAGGGACGATTTCGTGAAGAGGCTCAGTCCGTTCGATCGTGGGGCTCGATTGAAAGTTGCCCAGCCCGTCTCCGAAGAACAATACCTGGCTTTTGTTGGAAACAACGTCCGCGATTGGACGGGGAATGAAGTGGAGCAACTGCGCGCCCCTCTTAAAGAGTTATCGCCGCTCCTGGGCGCCCTTTCGTTGCCGGCGACGCTCCAACTGATCAAGACTACTGGCGCCGAAGAAGGGAATGCCGCTTATACCCGTGGCACCGCGATCTTTCTCCCGGCCTCGTACCTCTCCAGACCGCCGCAAGAACTGAAAAAGCTTTTATGCCACGAGTTGTTCCACATTCTTTCGCGCGGAAATCCGGAGCTGCGCGAAAAACTTTATGCCGTCATCGGATTCAGCCCATGTGATGAGGTCGAACTTCCTCCGCAGCTCGCCTCGCGCAAAATTACGAATCCCGACGCGCCGCGGAACGACCACCTTATTCGATTGCAAGTTGGCGGCGAAAGCTGTCTCGCGCTTCCCGTTTTGTTGTCCTCGGCCGAAATCTACGACGTGAAGCGCGGGGGCGAGTTCTTTAATTACCTTACCTTTCAATTCCTGGTGATGGAGAAAACGGCGACTCCGCGCCGCTTCAAAATTGCGCAACAGAACGGCTCTCCACGGTTGGCTGGGATAGAGACGGTGACGGGTTTCTTCGAGCAAGTCGGACGCAATACGAACTACATTATCCATCCGGAAGAAATTCTGGCCGACAATTTCGCCCTCCTCGTATTAGGAGGAGATAAAATCGCCTCACCGGAAATTCTGGAGAAGATGAAGAAGGTTTTGTTGTCTAACTAGGTCACATGAATCGGACAGGGCTTATCTTAGGTTTGGTTGTCAGCATGGTCAGTATCGCGGAAGCGAGCGCTGCCACCATGAAAGCGGTGGTCGCGCACGAGTACGGCGCGCCAGAGGTGCTGAAATACGAAGACGCGCCGCGGCCGGAACCGAAAGAGAACGAACTGCTCGTGCGCGTGATCGCGTGCGGAGTGAACCCGGCAGATCCGCTCGTGATCTCCGGACGTTTCGCGAAAGAATTCGGCACGCATTTGCCGCTCATTCCCGGATACGACGTCGCCGGCGTGGTGGAAGCGACAGGCACCAAGGTGACGAAGTTCAGGAAGGGCGACGCTGTTTATGGCTACGCACTTTTTGGCGGCGGCTGGGCGGAATACGCGGTCCTGGCCGAGAATGAGGCGGCGCTCAAACCGAACTCGGCCACGTTCATTGAAACGGCCGCCGTGCCGATGGGAGCACTGACGGCGTGGCAGTCGTTGATCGATACCGCGAAATTAAGCCCGGGACAGACGGTTCTGATTCACGGCGGGTCCGGTGGCGTGGGAAGTTTTGCTGTCCAGATCGCGAAGGCGCGCGGCGCGAAGGTCATCGCCACGGCGTCGACCGCGAACCAGGATTTGCTGAAGCAACTCGGCGCCGATGTGGCGATCGATTACACGAAAACGAAATTCGAAGACGTGGCCAAGGACGTTGACGTTGTCTTCGACACCGTCGGCCGCGACACGCTCCCGCGTTCGTACCCGCTCGTGAAGAAAGGCGGGATCGTCACGACAATCGTGTCGCGGCCCGATCAGGCCCAGCTCGACAAGTATGGAATCCGCGGCAGCTCGATTTGGAGTCACCCGGACGGGAGCGAGCTCGCCGAAATCACGAAGCTAATTGAGGCCGGCAAGATCAAGCCGATAGTCGGTCAGGTGCTGCCGTTGACGGATGCAGTGAAAGCCTCGCAGCAAGCCGAGACGCACCACACTCGAGGCAAACTCGTGCTCAAGATCGCCGAGGAACCGCGGTAACTTTCGACTTTAGCCTTTCTACTTTCCGCTCTACTTCTTCGCGCCGCGCGGATCGTCGGCTGGATTGACGTAGTTGATCTCGAACGGGCCCGTGGAATGGACCTGGATGACGCACTCAGTTTTGCACCAAGCGTAGTGCTGCATTCCAGCGGGCATGATCGCGAACGCGCCGGGCATCATTTCCTGCGCGGCGGCTTCGTCGAACTTCGGCCCGTGTCCTAAAGCGAACGTGCCCGAAATGACGGTGATCCCTTCCGCGGTCGGATGCGTGTGCGGCGGGACTTTGTAACCGGCTGGGGTCTTTAGCCGGATCGTGAATGGCCCCGACTTTCCAGGATCGCCTTCGAGAACGGCCGCTTGCGCTCCGGCAGGCAATGACGGTGGAGCGGGACCCCATTTCATATCGCCGGCGGCAAAGACGGTGTGTTCGGTCTTGGCAGTCGATTGTTGATCCAGGGCAAAGGCAAGCGAACAGATCGCCAGTGCGGCGGCGAGCAAGAGAATCGAACTGATCTTCTTCATGGCAAGATGGTGCAAAACCGCGTAACGAAAGGTCAAGCCGCATCTCTCGCGCGCTGGCCTAACGAC
>JBHELY010000012.1:0-66211 GCA_046262815.1 Chthoniobacterales bacterium
ACCGTAGAGAGCACCGCTTCCGGTTGGCGCACACATTTTGTGGCCGGAGAAGGCGAGGAAATCGCAACCGAGTTCCTGGACGTTGACCGGCATATGTCCGCCGCTTTGGGCGGCGTCGACCAATGTCACCGCGCCAACCGCCCGCGCCTTTGCGCAAAGTTCCGCGACTGGATTGATCGTGCCTAACGAGTTCGAGACATGGGTGAAGGCGAACAGTTTCACTTCCGGCGTGAGCAGTTGATCGAGCTGTTCGAGGGCGAGCGTGCCGTCGTCGCGCACCGGAACGAAGCGAAGACGCGCGCCGATCCGTTCCGCCAAAATCTGCCACGGCACCAGATTGCTGTGGTGCTCCATCTCGGTGAGCAGAATCACGTCGCCGGCCCGCACAAACTTTCCGCCCCAGGCTTGCGCGACGAGGTTGATACCCTCCGTCGTCCCGCGGGTGAACACGATCTCATCCGCGTTCGCCGCGCCGATGTATTGGGCGACGCGTCCGCGCGCCGCTTCATAAGCTTCCGTCGCGCGAGCACTCAGCTCATGGAGTCCGCGATGGACGTTGGCGTTGTCGTGCTCGTAGTAATTGCGCAGTGCCTCGACAACCGCGCGCGGCTTCTGGGTCGTCGCGGCGTTATCGAAATAAACCAGCGGATGCCCGTGCACCTTCTGATCGAGGATTGGGAAATCTTCCCGCACCGTCTTCCAATCAACCGAAGTCTGAGCATGCTGATGCACGGCCTAATGTGAGCCAGACCGCGCGCCGCGTCACTTTCCAGTTTGCATTCGTCCTTCGGGCTCGGGAATTTGCCGCAAATCAACGAACCCGTGGACGACTGGCTGCGCTACATAAAATCGAAAGAAGGAAAACTCGGAGACGAATTCGAACTTTCGCAGCTCAGTTCCGGCGACGTTTTGAAAGTCATCACGGCCAACAGCGAATATTCGTTTACCATCGTTAAGGGACGCGACGCCATTCTGACGTGTCCACAGCGCGGGCGTCCCCAGGGAAAAGTGCGGATAATGGGTTGCACCTTTGGCCGCTCATCATCGATCAAGCCCGATCACTTGTTTTGCGGCGGGAACCTGGAGCTGAGTTACCGGCGCAACAGCGCACCCATGACCCATCGCACGACGGCGATCCGGGAAATTCTTTGGCGGCGACGCCGGGCGTGACGGGACCACGGTCGATCTTCCAGGCTGGGCAACGCGAGCGAGCGAGTGCAGAATCCGCCGCTGTGACTCCGCCGGAACCACTACCTTCCTCGCGCTGGCGCGTGCTGTGGGAAAAGGCGGGTTGGGTGCTGTTCATGTTCGCGGTCTCGCGCCTCCTCATCGTGGCGTTGACGCTGTATTCGCGCCAGATCGTGCACCGCGGTCCTTACGTAGTGGTCTCGACCCAGGAGGAGCATGGCGGGACGTTGCTGGATATCCTGACGCAATGGGACGGCAACTGGTATCGCCTGATTGCTCAGCACGGTTACGCGCCGCCGATGCCGCCGGTGGCGGCGGCCTTTTTCCCGCTCTACCCGCTCGCAGTCCGCGCCGTCAATTTTGTCGTTCGTGATTTACAAGTGGCCAGCGTGCTGGTGTCGAATGGCTGCCTTCTCCTCGCCGGCCTGCTCTTGATCGCACTCTTGCGGCTGGATTATGAGGAACTGGTCTGCCGCCGCGCGATAACTTTTCTCATGTTTAATCCCGTGAGCTTTTTCCTTTCGGCGGCCTACACGGAATCCATGTTTCTGCTCCTCTCGGTAGGCGCGCTGCTCGCGGTGCGCCGAGCTCGCTGGTTCGCTGGCGGATTCTGCGGCGCGCTCCTGACTGCGACCCGGCCGCCCGGCCTCCTCATTGCCGCCCCCTTGTTGGCAGAGCATCTGATCCAATGGCGGGAACAGCGCGCCGGGCTGCGCCGGATTTTGCAGCCGCGGCTGCTCTGGCTAGGCTTGGTGCCAGTCGGGCTGGCGCTCTATCTCTTTTATTGCTACACGGCCCGCGGCGATTGGCTCGCCCCCATCCACGCCCAGGAGGTCTGGAAAAAAACGTTGACCTGGCCCTGGCAATCTTTCCTCTGGCCCCAGCACTTTTCTCCCGCTCATGTTCCGCTCTATCAGGCAATCGTCGCAGCTGCGATTGGACTTACCGTTGCCGGATTTTTTCTGAGAATCCGGGCCAGCTATTTGGTGTATGCGGTCGTTACAATCCTGTTCTATCTGGCTTGGGGCACGCTCGACGCGCTACCGCGTTTTCTTAGCGTCGTCTTTCCCATTTATCTCGCGCTCGCCCTCATTTCGACTCGGTGGGGCTGGATGTATGAGCCGCTTTTGGCTTTTTCGATCGGCCTGCTCGCCTATTGCACGGTCCTGTTTGCCAACGCCTACCAGATGACGTGACGGACTCCGGTTCTTCTTCCCGCAGCTTTGGCGAGCAAACGCTTATTGTTGTCCCCACCTACAATGAGAGCGCGAATATCGCCGAACTGATCGCGAAAATATTCGCGCACCTGCCCGAGGTGCACGTTTTGGTGGTCGACGATAATTCGGCCGACGGCACGGCCGAGCTCGTGCAGAAACTCCGCGATACCTATTCGCGTTTGCACCTTCTCAGGCGGGACGGAGCGCGCGGCCTGGGTCATGCCTACACCGCCGGCATTCGGCACGGTTTGGACAATCGTTTTGCCGTGATCGGAACGATGGATGCGGATCTGAGCCATGACCCGGCTTATTTGCCGGCAATGTTCGCCTTGCTTTCGAATACCGACGTCGTGATCGGATCGCGTTATGTCCACGACGGTGGGACTGTTAATTGGAGCGTTTACCGCGTGGCCCTTAGCTGGACCGCAAACAAATTTGCGTCCGCGCTGCTGCAAATCCCAGCGCACGACATTACCTCGGGATACCGGCTCTATCGCCGCGGCGCGTTGGAATGGATCCACACAACGGAGGTGAAATCGACCGGCTATTCGTTTTTGGCCGAGTTGCTCTACCGAGCTTATCGCGGCGGCGCCAAAATCGCAGAGCATCCGATCGTTTTCCACGATAGGACCAATGGCGTTTCGAAATTACATCGCCGGGAAATTTATCTGGGCGCGATTAATCTGATCCGCCTGAAGTTCTCCGGCGATTAGGTCTTGATCTCGATCCACTCGTTGCGCGCGCGGGAATCAGCCACGGCCTGGACAACACGCATGTAGCGGACGCCGACTTCGAAATCGGGCTGCGGCTTGACGCGGCCTTTGGATTTCACGGCGGTGATGAAGTCCTCTTCGACGTGCCAGCCGCCTTCCAGGTCCGGCGTGATTTCCACTTCGTGCAAGGCGCGATCGCCGACGCGGCCGGCGTTAATAATGTCGGACCCGAAATCGTAGGTCATCGCGCCGCTATCGCCGTAAACTTCGAGGCGGTCGCCGGCCGCGAGCGCATTGATCCCGCTGAACTCGAGCACGCCTTCCGCGCCGTTCTCGAAACGGCAAAGCACCGTGAGCAGATCGGGAATGATGACTTCGTAGCCCTGGCGGATCGCGTGCAGGATTTTGCTGCGCGCGAAGACGCCGGTGATATCACCGAACCACCGCTGAAGGACTTCGACGTAAATGCCGAGCGCGAGAACGTTGAGCCCGCTGATCTCGATCCGCTGCCGCCAATGCGCCGCCGCGTCGGCATTCAAATAAGCGCCGGTGAAACATTGCAGCCGGATGTGGTGCGGACGACCGAGATAATTTTCCGCGAGCAATTTTTTCACGAGCAATTCGCCCCGCAAACCGAACGGCGGCGGGCAGAGCATCGTGACAAGCTCGGGAAATCGTTTCGACGTGGCCAGCATTTCCTTCGCTTCCGCGAGATCATTCGCCATCCGCGCCTGGCAGAAAACATGTTTGCCAGCTTCGAGCGCGGAAATCGTGACGGCCGAATGCATGTAGGGCGGCGTGCCGATCCAGACGATGTCGAGATCGGGGACGGAGAGAAGGTCGGCCCAATTCGCCATTGGCGTGGCGCGGGGCGCGTTTTCCTGGCAAAATTTTTCCGCGCTCTCGTAGGTGGAATTCGAGACCGCCACGATTTCGACCTCGGGATGTTTTTTTAACCCGGGCAAATGCCGGTCGCGCACGATTGCGCCGGCGCCGACAATTCCGATCTGCAGTTTGTTATTCGTCCGGCTCATTTAAGGAAGATGGCGTGAAGTTTGTTTGACCCTCGTGCGCTGCGAACGTTCAACTCCGAAGGGCTTCGCGAGTCAACTCCGACCTTCGCCGCGAGGTGAAGAATCGCTTGACCGGTTGGGGCACCGACGCCAGCTTACGCACCTTTCGAGGACAGTTATGGCAAGAGTTTGCAGCATTACAGGATCAAAAGTCACGCGCGGAAGTGTGATTCACCGGCGCGGTATGGCGAAGAAAAAGGGCGGCGTCGGCCGTCACGTGACCAAGAACGTGCCGCGCACGTTCAGCCCGAATCTGCACGAGCGCCGCATCTGGGTGCCGGAACTGAAAAAGTTCGTCCGCATCCGCGTCACTGCGCGCGGCATGAAGACGCTGAATAAGAACGGCGCTTACCAGACCTTGAAAAAGGCCGGATTAATCCCGGCTTAATCTCTTTAGCAGCTTTGCTGTAGCCGCTGCCCTGTGGGCAGCGTGAGTGAATGCATCGTCCATATCCACGCTTCGCACAGCGAAGCGGCTACAGAAGCATTTAGACCGCCGAATCAACTACTGCCGGCGCGTCGACTGGTTCCCGGCTCGGCGCGGGGACTTCCTCCTCGGCGCTCGCCGCAGATGCCTCGACTACTTCAGCGGCTTTCTCCTCGGCCGCCTTCTCTTCCGGCTGCACTGCTTTTTCCGGTTGCTGCACCTTCGCGCGCGGCAAATCGAGCGAGCCGTCGTTGAACTCGATGACGTAACCTTCGCGAATGAGCCAATGCAGATCGGTCGCGAGCGTCATCTTCGCGCGTTCGGCGGTTGCGGCATCGGCGTCGGGCGTCGCGAGTTGTTCGGCGAGTTGTTTGCGATTGATCCCTGGCGTCGCGGCGACTTTCTCCAGGATTGAGTTGATCGAAGCCGAAACCCCGGCCCGTTCGTGTCCGAAAACTTTCGCCCGGACCGGCGACACAAAAAGCATCCCGCGGCGATGCCGGAAAATATTCAGACCAGCGGCGCGCAAACCAGCCGCCAGTTCCTGCATCATTTTCGAAGGCGACCGCGTTTCCTGCGCCCACGCGTTTTCAATCGCGCGGCCCAGGCGCCGATCCGGCAACCGCCGGCTCAGCACGCCACCGATCGTCAATTCGTTCGCTTCGCGGAGCAAACCGGGCAGATAATTCTGGCGGAAATGCCGTTCCGCATCAGCAGAATTCGAGAATGAAACGGGTGGCTCCGCGTTCTTGACGTGGTAGGTCGTGACGCTGCGCGCCTGTTCTTTCCACTGCTCGACCACGGCCGGGTCGCTCACGATCTCGATCTGGCGCTGGTAATCGGCGAAACTCATTCGCCGGCTGAACCGCGTCTCGTAGAGATTGCGCAACTGCGGCTGATAAGCGTGATGGTTCGTCGGGCCGAGCAGCGTCCCGCTGAGCCGACATCGGGCGACATTCGAGAAATTGCCTTTCAACGGGTCCGTCTGGGTGACTTCAACCGTGTAGAAATCGTCACGTGAACTGGCGAACGCGGAGTTTTCCAGAATCCGCTGGTCGACCGCAACCGGTCCATTCTCGCCGAGCTGAAAAAGCCCGGCCTTCGTCCCGCCGTCGCGGGACTCCGGCGCGGCAGGCTGCGCACCCTCCGGCATGGTGAGGCGAACATCGTAGCGCTCCGGTTTTTCCAGGAACAATCGGGCCAGCGCAAAGACGGAATAGGCAATCGGCGCGGATTTGATCTGCGCGATGACGTTCTCGAATGCCTTTTGATGCGGCAGGAAACGAACCGTGACAGCGAGCGGCTCGTGGTGAATTTCCGGACGGCGTTCGCGCGGCTGGTCGTGGTCGCGTTTCCCATCGGGCCCGCGCGACGGCCGGCGATCGTGATCCGGACGATCTTTTCGCCGCTCCGGCTTGCGCGGACCGCGCCGTTCGCGATCGCGATTCCGAGAAAAATCGTGGCGTCCTGCCGGCTCCGGTTCTTCGCCCTCAAAATGAGCATAGTCGTTTGGACGCGCCGGCTCATTGGCCCACGAGGGCAGCATGCGCAGGTCGAGCAGGTCCTCGGTTGGCGTCGGCGACGGCATTGATTCTCCTTACGCCATGCGCGAGGGAAGTAAACTGCGGGCACCAATGGTTCGGCCTGAAATTGATTGACAAGGCCGCTAATTCATTTAGTTGCGATGCTTGCCGGGAATGTTAAGAAACGATCCCCTCGAATAACGCCAAAGGAGAAAACTTTTATGTCCGATAAACCAATTGAAGAGAAGGTGAAAGAGATCATCGTCGAGCAGCTCGGCGTGAACCCGGAACAGGTCACTCCGACCGCATCGTTTATCGAGGATCTGGGCGCGGATTCGCTCGATATCGTGGAACTGGTGATGGCTTTCGAAGAAGAATTCTCCGTCGAAGTCCCGGATGAGGATGCCGAGAAACTGCAAACCGTCGGCGATGTTATCAAATACATCGAGGAGAAGCAGTCGAAGCAATAACGAGCGCGCCGCCGGGCGCGATCAAATTCCAGAAAACGCGGCTTCGGCCGCGTTTTTTTGTTTGGTAGGGCGAGACTGTGTCGAGCCGCCGGTGCGTCTAATTCTGAGTGCGGCTCGACAGAGTCTCGCCCTACCAAAAAAAGCTTTCCGGGTTGCAGACGCAGGCTACCGGCCCAGACTGAAACGGTGAACTTCGCCCTCTTCGAGCGGCCTCTTTTTTACATCGGGGGACATTACGTGTCCTTCCTTGGCTTGATGGCGTTCGCCGCGCTCTTCACGGCGGGGTTGCTGATCGCCGCAGCTTTACAAAGCGAAATCGTCCGGCGGTTCCTCGCCCGGTTCAAGTTGGACACGAATTTCACCGCGATCGTCACCACGATCCTGAGCGTCTCGGCGATCATCTTCTTTACCGTCCACGCGATTAACGCCGCCGGCATCCCCCTCCTCTGGACCGCGCCGGTTCCGGGCATCAGCCTGAGCCTGGTTCAACTCTTTCTTCTCATCGCGCTCCTGGTCGCGGTGTTCTGGATTTCTTCGCGGACAAAACGTTTCCTCTTCAACCAGTTTCTCGTCCGAAGCGGACTCGACCGTTCCCTTCAATACGCGATCGCGCAGATCGTCAGCAACCTCGTCCTGGTCATCGGCATTTTCATCGTGCTCGAAAACACCGGCATCCATCTCGGTGCGCTCACGGTTTTCGCCGGCGCGGTCGGCGTGGGCGTCGGGTTCGGGCTCCAGAACATTGCGAGCAACTTCATCAGCGGGCTGGTGATTCTCGCCGAGCGCCCGATCACAATCGGCGATCGCGTGGAGGTCGCGGGCGTCGTCGGGCAGGTCCAGCAGATTCGGGCGCGCAGCACCGTGATCGTTACGAACGACAACATCGCGATGATCGTGCCGAACACGAAGTTCATCGATTCGCCGGTGACGAACTGGACCCACCTTGACCCGCGGGTCCGGTTCCGGATCCCGGTCGGCGTCGCTTATGGCAGCGACGTGAATAAAGTGCGCGAGGCGCTGATCGCGGCTGGGAAAAGTAATGAGCACGTTCTGACGGAGCCAGGGCCAAGCGTTTTCCTGAAACAATTCGGCGAAAGCTCCATCGATTTCGAGCTCGTCGTCTGGAGCGCCGAGATGAGCCACCGGCCCAGCCGGTTCAAGAGCGACTTGAATTTCGCCATTGAAGAAAAACTGCGCGAAGCCGGGATCGAGATTCCGTTTCCGCAACGCGATCTGCATATCAGGAGCGGCAGGTCGAAGATCGAGCAGGATCTTCTGTAGCCGCTTCGCTGTGCGAAGCGTATATGAAGCGTCGCCGTCCCCTGCGCTTCGCATAGCGAAGCGGCTACAGAAGACAGCCGCGCAATGTCTGTTACCAAAACAATTCCTTTCACTGGCGGTCTTGCCCGCGTTCTTTCGCGGCCCGAGCTCGAAAAACACGAGTCGTGGCCGCGCGCGTTCCAAGGCAAAACCAAGGACCACCGCTTCTACGAAATTGTCGCGGACACGCTTGGCTCAAACTTCGAACATCACTATCTCGCTCTCGAAGATCGCGCCGGAAAAGTGCGCGGCATTCAACCGGTGTTCTTCGTGCAGCAAAATCTCGTGGAAGGAATTCCGGCGTTGCGCAAAGCCGTGGATAAACTGCGGCAACGTTTCCCGCGTTTCCTGACGATGCGGCTGGTGATGATCGGCAACGCTGCTGGCGAAGGACATTTGTCAGCCTGCGTTGCCGGCGACGAGGCGTGGGTCGCCGATGCGCTCCGCGAAGTCCTGCCTGAATTCGCGCGGCAAGCAAAAGCGTCACTTGTCGTCTTCAAGGATTTTCCGGCGACCTATCGCGAGACGCTGGCCGATCTCGCGCGGACCAATTTCACCCGCGTCCCGAGCATGCCGATGACCGAGCTGTCACTGGATTATCGCGACTTCGATCATTACGTCACCACGCTCGGCGCTTCGACGCGAAAAGATTTGCGCCGCAAATTTCGCAGGATTGCGGCAGCCGCGCCGATCAATGTCGAAATCGTGACTGACCTCACCCCGCACGTCGACGAGGTTTATCCCTTTTACCTCCAGGTCCACGAGCGCTCGCCGATGAAGTTTGAGCGGCTCACGAAAGAATATCTGTCCGCACTCGGCCGCCGCATGCCGGACCGCGTCCGTTTTTTTATCTGGCGCCAGAAAGGAAAGGCGATTGCCTTCAGCGTCGCGCTCGTGCATGACGGCACGATCTACGACGATTATCTCGGCCTCGACTATCGCGTGGCGCTCGATCTCCATCTCTACTTTTACACGCTGCGCGATATTCTGAGCTGGTCGTTGGAACAAGGTCTCAAACGTTACCGGAGCAGTCCGCTAAATTATGAGCCGAAGCTTCATCTCGGTTGCGACCTGTATCCGCTCGATCTCTACGTCCGGCATACCAATCCCGTCTTGAACAAGATTTTTCGCCCCTTCCTGAAACTGCTCGAACCGACGCGGCACGATCCGGTCTTGCGACGTTTTCGAAACGCGCGCGAACTTCATGACGACCGAAAATAACCCAACTGGTTTTCGCAATCCCTGGCTGCATCTCGCGATCAGCATCGCGTGTGTGACCGTTTACGAACTCCTCCTGAAACGCGGCGCCGCGGAGACCGCGAGCCTCAGTTCGAGCTGGTCATGGACCGGCCTTACTGGACTGGCGTCAATCTACGTCTGGATCGCGATCGTGTTTGTCATCCTTAGTCTCATCACCTGGCTTTACGTGCTGCGTTACCTTCCGCTTTCGATCGCGTTTCCGATTTCCCAGGCAGTCCATGTGCTGGTGCCGCTCGGGAGCTGGCTGGTGCTCGGTGAAAACATCGTCACTCTGCGCTGGATCGGCATTGCGCTCGTGTCGTTAGGCCTGGCCGTGGTCGCCAAGCCGGTGGCGCGCCTCGAGGAAGAATTATGACGGCCGTTGCCCTGGTCATCGTTTTGGTCGCACTGGTTTCGGCCGTGGCCGGCCAGATCCTTCTGAAGAAGGCGATGGGTTCGTCTCACTCGGCGAAGGGCTTTCGCACCCCAACGGTCGTCATTCCGTTCGCGATCGGGATAGCGTTGATGACGATACAATTCTTCCTGGTTCTGGGGCTACTGCAACGCTACGACCTCAGTTTCATTTACCCGTTTCAAGGACTGGGCGTTATCATCATCACGTTCGCGGCCGCAATCACACTCCGGGAAAAACTCACTTTGCAACTCGTCCTCGGATCGCTCCTGATTACTGTCGGCGTCGTGCTGGTCTCAATGACTTAAGGATTCTTGGTAAGGCGAGACTCTGTCGAGCCATGAACGTCATCACTTGCTCGGGGCTCGACAGAGTCTCGCCCTACCAGCGGCCACAAAATTTTAAAGGCGCGCCGATTAATCTTTCGCGCGGCTTCGAGATCGATGGGCGGCAATTTCGGATGGTCGGTCTCGGCGACGAATCGTTGTTTCAACCGCGCATATTTCGGCGGAGAAAATGCGCCGCAGATATCGCCCGCGACGATTTTTGCGTGACTGCGCAATTGCGCCAACGCCCACGCCACATCGTCGACGGTGAAACGGCCGCTCTCCCAATTCGTCACGGCGTCTTCCGCGCGGAAGCAATCGAGATCGATCGTCACGTAAATGTTCGTCCCGGCCATTGCCTCGGCGAACTGAATGAACCTGGCCCGCCAGTTCGAGCGCAGAATCGCGCCGGGGCGATCCTGGTCCGTTGCCGGGCGCTCGTCCGCCCACGGATGGACCTCCAATTCGCCGCTTCGGACGGCGCGCCGATTGCCGAACAAATTCCTCGGCCACCAGCATTCAAAATTCCCGCAACCCCAGACGCTCACCTTTTCGACGAGCGGCAGCTCGAGGGCCCGATTGATCCAGCCGCCGCAACCCCAGCGCGGCGGACGCATGTCCCAATCCGGATGGTTGTCGAAAGAAACGAGCACGAACGGTTCGGCAAGTCGCCGAATCCAAAGGCCGCTTAAGTGATGAAAGTCGCCGGAACCATAAATGAGAAACGGGACGAGGCGCGGACCGAAGTCGCGAAAGAATTCCTCGATCAAGCGCGACGGCGCGGAGAAACGCAGGCGCGGCCCCCAGTCGCGTGCGTCGACTACCGGCAGGTCGGGCGGGAGATCGGACCAGGCGTCATCGAGATTCAGGTGCAAAGTTCGAAATCCCTATGCGCGCAGTTCGCCGGGCGCAAGCGAAGTTAAGGTGCATGGCGAACCACAAGGCGAACGGGCGCAAGAAAAACGGCAACCATCGGGGGCAGAACAATGGCGAGCACCGCGATTTGCTTTGCCGGATTCGTGACGCGTTCGGAGTTTTCGCCCGGAAGACTTCGAATATTCTGGGTAGCGCGTGGGCGTTCGTTATCGCGCTGGTGATTATCGTCGTTTGGGCCGTCACCGGCCCGACGTTTCATTACTCGGATACCTGGCAGCTCATCATCAATACCGGTACGACCATCGTGACTTTCCTGATGGTATTCCTGATTCAGAACACCCAGAACCGCGACGCGAAAGCGGTGCATTTAAAACTGGACGAGCTGATCCGCGCCCTCGGGCCAGCGCGAAACAAGCTGGTCGATCTGGAAAAACTTTCGGATGACGAACTCAAAACGCTCGAAACGGAGTTCGAAAAACTTCGCAAGAAAGCAGAGGGCGCAAAGGAGGAAGTCGAAGAGCTGAAGGAGACGGCGAAGAAGTAGGACTGCTATTGCGGCGGCGCCAGTGCTTCGCCCGAGCGAATAAAAACTTTGCCGCTCGGGCAGAGATTGAAGATCTCGCAACGATGGCAATCAGGTCTGCGGGCGAAGCATCGCCGGCGGCCGTGCCAGATCAGCCAATGGCTCCAGTTCGTCCAATGCTCTTTCGGTACGAGTTTCATTAAATCCTCCTCGATCTTTTCCGCATCGGTCTGCCGCGTGATCTTGAATCGGTGCGAGAGACGGATCACGTGGGTGTCCACAACAATTCCCTCGTCCTTATGAAACGCATTGCCGAGCACGACGTTCGCCGTCTTGCGGCCGACACCGGGCAATCCGTGCAGCTTTTCCATCGTATCGGGAACGCACCCGCCATGTTCCGCGGCGATGGTGCTGGTCGCTCCGCGAATGCTCTTCGTTTTGCTGCGAAAAAAACCGGTTGAGCGAATCATTTTTTCCAGCGCGGCCGGTGAGGCTTTCGCGTAATTCGCCGCTGATCTGTACTTCGCAAACAACGCCGGCGTCACGGCGTTCACGCGTTTGTCGGTGCATTGCGCTGAAAGAATTGTCGCAATCAGGAGCTCGAGCGGATTGCGGAAATCCAATTCGCAATGCGCATTCGGATAAACCTTCGGAAGCGCCTGGACCAACTTCAGGACTCGCTCACGAGCCGTCATCGGGCCGGCTTCTTTCCCACCATCGCTTTCGCGCGATTGACCATGCTCCGGGCCCAGGCGAATTCCGTGGCCAATATCGCGAGCCCGATCGGAATCACGATGAACGCCGGACCGGGGAGAACGATCAACGCCACGCCAAACAAGAGCACGGTCCCGCCGATAATTGCGATGAAGAGTTTCCGCAACGACGCGACCACAAATTTCATAGCGTTTACGTCGCTTCGCTTCGATGAAGCGTCAATTCTTCTGTAGCCGTCGCCCTGTGGGCGACGCCGGGATCGGCGTCAACGTTTTCTCTCACGCTTCGCGCAGCGAAGCGGCTACAGAAAACGGCGCCAGTTTTTGCTGAAGGTGCGGCGGAGTGTGGGCGACAATCAAGGCGAACTCGCCTTCGTAGCGCAACTCGAGAACGTGACCGACGCGATGAATCTCCGCGATCAACGCGCTCTCGCTCATCGGGACACGGAAATGCGATCGCAGCCGCCAGGCCCCCAGTTCATCCTGCAACCCCTGCACCAAACCCGAGACACCGATCCCTTTTCGCGCCGAAATCGCGACGCTGCCGGGAAATCTCTTCGTGTAAACATCGACGATCTCGTTGTTGGCGAGCAGATCGATCTTGTTGAAGACCATCAGAGTTTGTTTGCCGAATGCGCCCAACTCTTTGATCACCGTGTCGACTGCTTCGATATGCTCATCGACGCGCGGATGACTGAGATCGACGACATGAATGAGCAGATCGGCTTCGCTGACTTCTTCGAGCGTGGCCTTGAACGATTCGATCAGGGTGTGCGGCAGCTTGCGAAGAAATCCGACCGTGTCGGTAAGCAAAACGCGCTGGCGGTTCGGCAGCGTCAGGCTGCGAGTTGTCGGATCGAGGGTCGCAAAGAGTTTGTCCTCGGCGACAAGGTCGGCGCCGGTCAGCAGATTTAGGAGCGTCGACTTGCCGGCGTTCGTGTAACCCACCACCGCCGCCACGGGCCATTGATGACGTTTGCGTCCCTGGCGTTGAACGGAGCGAACTTTGCGGACGCCTTCGAGGTCGCGCTCAAGCCGCGCGATCCGTTCCTGGACGCGGCGACGATCGACTTCCAACTGCGTTTCACCGGGACCGCGCGTTCCAATGCCGCCGGTCTGCCGGGAGAGGTGCGTCCACATGCGGGTCAGGCGTGGCAGCAAATATTGCAACTGCGCCAGCTCAATCTGGAGACGGCCTTCACGACTCCGCGCGCGTTGCGCGAAGATGTCGAGAATGAGCTGAGTGCGATCGAGCACCTTGCGCGAGAGCAAATTTTCCAAGTTGCGTCCCTGAGCGGGCGAAAGTTCGTCGTCGAAAATGACCGAAGTAACGTGCTGGTCCTTGAATGATTCCTTGATCAGCTCCGCTTTTCCCTTGCCGATGTAATAAGGCGCGGTCGGCTTCTGGAGTTTTTGCGTGACGGTGTCGACCACTTCGGCGCCGGCGGAGTTCGCCAGCTCGGCCAGTTCTTCCATCGAATCGCGCAGGTCCCACTTCGAGACACCCGCCTGCTCGAGACCAATCAGGAGCGCGCGCTCCTGTTTTTTTTTCGGACTAACTTCGATCATTCACCAGCGAAAACGCGCGACGCACTTTGCGAGATGAGCTCGACGGCTTCAGCAGGATCGTGCGCGGAAAGGTTCAGCGACGGAAAATTAGTTTGGCGCCGGAACCAGGTCAACTGCCTTTTGGCGTAACGCCGGGTGGCTTGTTGGATTCTGGCGATGCATTCGGGCTGCGAAATTTCGCTGGCGATTAATGCCTGGATTTCGCGCAGGCCGAGAGTTTTTTCCGCGGTCGGACCAATGTTTTTCGCGGCCCGGACTTCTTCGACAACGCCCGCCGCGAACATTTCTTCGACGCGTTGATTGATCCGCCCGTAGAGTTCGCTCCGGTCGCGCTCGAGAACGACGCCGTTGGCTGGAGCTGTCTCGTTCCATTCCGTTCGCTGGGCGGAGAATGGTTTTCCGGTCAACAGGCAAACTTCTACCGCTCGGATGACGCGCCGGCGATTGTGCCGATCGATTTTCTCAGCGCCAATGGGATCAAGGGCGCGCAGGCTTCGGAACATTTCTTCCGTGGTGGTTCGCTCGAGCTTTTCGCGCAGTTGCTGATCGGCGGGCGGGAGGGTGGCCAATCCGTGTCTCAACGCCATGACGTAGAGTCCGGTTCCGCCGACAACAATAAGCGGTTTGCCGCGGGCAACGATCGCTTCCGCGGTCTCGCGAAATTTCTCAACGTTCATCTCCTCGCTGAGCGGCACAATGCCGATGAGCTGATGGGGCGCTTTTGCTAGCGTCTCGCGATCCGGTTTTGCCGTAAGCAGATCGAGGCCGCGATAAATCTGAAATGCGTCCGCGCTGAGAACTTCCGCGCCAGTTCGCCGCGCGACTTCCGCCGCGATCTCGGATTTTCCCACGGCCGTCGGACCGACGATGAAGAAGGCGCGTTTCATTTCGCGTTAAAACAAAAAACCGGGAGAGCGGTCATCACCGCGTCTCCCGGTTTCGCAATGCAAGAACTCGTTCGTTAGTTCGCCGAATGATGCTCGCTCGATTTCGCACCGCTTACCACCAGCTTGCGGCCGAGGAATTCCTTGTCGTGCAATTCCGCCACAGCTCGCTTCGCTTCGTCCACCGTCAGCATCTGGACGAAGGCGAATCCCTTCGAACGCTGGTTGTGACGATAGGTGACGACCTCTGCGTTCTGGACCGCGCCGACGCCGTTGAAAAGCTCGAACAGATCGCTCTCCGTCGCGTCGAACGACAGGTTCCCGACGTAGAGCCGGGGGGTCGTCACTTCGACTGATTCCGGTTTACGCGAAGGCCGCGGGGTTGACGGTTGCGAACCATTCCCGCGCGCGTGCGGTTGCGCTTGCGCCGGTTTCGCCGCCGGTTTTCCGCCGCCGGTGAAAAGGTCCATGATCCGCTGCAAGAGCGATTTTTTTACCGGAGCGCGCGAGGGCGCGTTCTGGTGGCGGGAGCGATGGTCGCCCCGTCTGCGGGAGCCGCCGCGCGAACGCCGGCCGTTCCTCCCCGATTGATAAGATGCCATATTGATCCTCAGGTTTTACCCAGTTGTTAAATGGGCGGAGCGTCTCGCTTCTTTGCGGGACACGGTCCCTGGCTGGCGAACCAGTCGTGTGCCCGCTCCGCAAAAGGAGCAGGACCTGGTAAACAATCAGCCGCGCCAAAGGAAACTCCGCCTCGTAGAGTCGGGAACCCATTCGAAAGCAACGGCGGTCCGCACCAGTCAACCGACGAAACAGGACCGATAGGATTCGGCGGTGAGAAACTCTGTTTCGTCGTGAAACGCGAACGCCCGGGTTAACGAAGAACATTCCCGACATCTGCGGGAATTATGGCTGGTACAACGCCGAATGCAAGAAGCTGTTGTAGCGCTTTGGGGGACCGGGATCACCGATCCCGGCTACAACTCAAAAACCAATCCACGAACTTCGGCAGGCCCACGCTCAACGGCGTTGTCGGATCATAGTTCAACAGCCGGCGCGCCTTCGAAATATCCGCGCAGGTCAGCGGCACATCGCCCGGTTGTTCCGGCAACTGATTGATCGTCGCTTTCTTCGTGAGCGTCTTCTCGATCGCGGAAATCAGATCCTTCAACTGGATCGTTTCGCTCTCGCCGAGGTTAAAGAGATCGTAGAGCGGACCGTTGTAAGCGAACGCCGCCATCACCCCCTGGATGATGTCGTCGATGTAGGTGTAATCGCGGCGCGTCGTCCCATCGCCGAATTGATTGATCGGTTGGCCGGCGTTGATCTTCCGCGTGAACTGATGGATCGCCAGATCGGGGCGTTGGCGCGCGCCGTAAACGGTGAAGAAGCGCAATGCCACGATCCGCATCTGGTAGAGGTGCGAATAGGTCGAGCAGAGAAATTCCCCGGCGACCTTCGTCGCAGCGTACGGGCTGATCGTTTGGGTGAGATGCTCGTTCTCCGAGAACGGGACAGTCTTGCAGATGCCATAGACCGACGAGCTGGAAGCGAAAATGAAACGCTCGATGCCGGTCTGCCGCGCGGCCTCGAGCAAGTGCAGCGTCCCGCTCACATTCGTGTCGTAGTAAAGCTGCGGCTGGCTGATCGAGGGTCGGACGCCGGCCCGCGCGGCGAGATGGGCGATCGCGTCGAATTTCTCGCGCTGAAAAAGAAGATTCACCGCGGCGCTGTCGCGCAAATCGATGCGATGGACGGGAACTTCCCCGGCGACGGCCGCAATGTTCGCCCGCTTGATCTGCGGATCGTAAAAATCGTTGAAATCGTCGAGGACCGAAACGTCGTGCCCGGTCGCGAGCAGTTTCTCGACGAGGTGGGAACCAATGAATCCTGCTCCGCCCGTGACCAGAATGCGCATCGCGCGACCGTAAAGACGAAGCGAAGGGCGGGCAAGGGCAGAACTCCGTCTTCGCTTCCAACGCGCATGAGTGGGTGACTTTTGCGGCCCTACCAACTACGGATACGGTCTGCTTCGGAGCCAGAGCCACGGCATGTGATGAAACAGTTATTGCACCTCCCGCGCGACCGGATGCGAAAAATCCGACAGGCCGGGCGAAAGCATTTTTTCCCTGTCTTAGTCACTCGGGACGCCAACCTGAAATTGCCACCGGCGCTTTTTCTCGACTCACTGTATCGCGCGTCACCAAGGAGTCGGATGAAGCTTTTTCGTCGGCTCGTTCCCTATCTGGCAGCATCTGCGCCCGCGTCACCCGCGGAAGTTTGTGAAATTAATTCATTGGCCGAGTTCGAATCGGGTTATGCCCGCCTTGCCGCCATGCTGGGGCACGCTGGGAAAACTCCGCCGCCAGGTGAGATCGAATTTCTTCGGGCGACGGTGCATCGGCCCATGCATTATCCGGGCACGATTGAAGCCAGCGATTATTTTTTCCTGACGGCTTTCGTCAGCATTCTCGTGCCTCAGCGCGTAGTCGAAATCGGGACGCTGACCGGGTTCTCGGCGGCAATTATTGCAGCCGCTCTTTCGCGCCAGTCCCAAGACGACAATCCGAGATGGGTCGATACGATCGATTACGCTCCGAATTGCTTTATCGATAAAACGCGCCCGACTGGGTTCGAGATAGCGGAAGCGTTTCCTGAACTTGGCTCGATGATTCGCCTGCACATACCGCACGATTCGACGGTCGTCCGCGAACTGGCTCGACCTCGCGAACTCGAGATTGTCTTTATCGACGCCGACCACCAACATCCTCTGCCATTGCTCGATCTCCTGCGGGTCGCTCCCTACATCAGGCGGGGAGGCTGGATCGTGCTGCACGATATTCAACTGGGCACAAAAGCGCGAAAAGCGAACGGCGGCGATCCGACGTTGCGCTGGGGCGCGGCGGAGGGGGCGCAGCTGGTTTTTGAGTCCTGGCCATTCGGAAAAATCAGCGGCGGAAATATCGGCGCCATCCAGCTTCCTCCAGAAAAGAGCGCACTAATACCATTTGCTTTGCGTCTGATGTCGGTGCCGTATGAAATCAAAGGTGACAGCACGAAGACAGTGGACCGCGCCCTGCATCGAAGCTTCGACGCGTTCCTTTGATCTGCCGCAATCGGAGTTGGCGCCCGGTTGTTTTTCGGACCCGGCTAAAAGCGCCCGCGGTGCGCGAGGAGATAAATCCAGTTCACCAAAACGACCGCGACGCCGGCGATGCGGATTGAGTTTTTCTGCGTTCGCCTCCAATCGACCAACCGCAGCCGCGGTGCGCGCGCGATTAGGACAATTGCCGCATAAAGATCGAACAACACCACGCCGCAGAGCCCGACGAACGCGAGTGGGTTCCAAAGCCAGGCTCCGAAAAAATTCCCGTGCAGAAACGCGATCGAGCAACGGGTCGCGCCGCAGGTCAGACACGGATAGCCAGTCACGGCGAGGAACGGACATCGCAGAGTGGGCAACCCGAGGCCCAACCAAATCGCGCCGCCGATTGCTGCCGTCAGCGAAACCAGGAGCCAGATCAGCTCGTGATCCGATCCTTCGGGAGGCACCCGGCGCCACACCAGACGCATCAGAATTTACCTTTGCAAGATGGCGCGCTCTCTCAATGAGATGGGAATTTGAACGCACCGGAATTTCCGATGAGAAGGAAAAGCAACACCGCCCAAATCCCGCAGCACACAATGACCGGCAGCAAAACCGCGATGACCGCTTTGCCGGTGGTGGTTTGGTGAGCGCGGCTCAGCCCGATGCATTCGAGCACGATATGATAGACGAGCGCGATGAAGCCGCCGCAGATCGGGACCATCGAAAATAAATTCGCCGAGCCGACTGTGAAACAGACCACTCGGAAAGTCGTTTCGAAGGATCGGTTCGCGCCGCCGACCAGCATCAGGCACAGGTGCAAAATCCCGCCGCCGATGAAGAATCCCGCGATCATCAGCACTGGAGTGAGAACCGCGTAAATCAGAAGAAAAGCCCACAATCCGAGGCCGAATAATTGGAATGAGTTGGACCCAGTAGACATCCCGGGAATCGATTGGAACAGGCCCTGAAACAGAATGGAAACGATGGTGCCGGCGCAGCCACCGATCATACCGAAGATCAGCGGACCCGTCAGTCCGCCTTCGGGTCGCATAATCGTGAATGCCTCGCCTGGTTTCGCGATTAACATGCTGACGGTGTCGAACCAGGCCTTGAACAGTCCGAGCTGTTGACGGTGCTCCCACGGCAATCCGGCGGCGGGTAACGCCGGAGAGACGACGGCCGACGGCGTCGCGGTTGTTGCGCCGGCCACTTCGCTCAACGGCCGCCAATCGGTCATTCCCGATTGCCAGGCCAGATCGGTCGCTCGAAATTGTCCCGTGTTAAGACCTTCGCGGATTTGTTCGAGGGTGAATTCACCGAGCTTCGCCCCATCGCGGGCGACATGGACCAAGGGCATGGCGTTCTTGTATGAAGCGCGCTGGTGGAAGTCAACGAACGACTAATCGAAGCGGCTTTTCGTGCCCGGCTTCATCGGCGCATCCAGCGCGCGCCAGAAATACCACGCCGCGATGGATCGATAGGGCCGCCATTTTTCGCCGATCTTTTGGAACTGTTTCGGTGTCGGCAATTTTCTGCGGCCAAAAGTTTTCGCGAACCCTTTTTGCACGCCGTAATCGGCGACCGGCCAGACATCGAGGCGGCCGAGTTCGAAGAGGAGCAACATCTCCACGGTCCATCGGCCGATGCCGCGCACCTTCGTGCACCGCTCGATGATTTCTTCATCGCTCATGCGGACGAGCTGACGCCGATTGGGCACCGTTCCGTCAAGCGTCTTCGCGGCGAGATCTTTCAACGCGATGGTCTTGCTCCGCGAGAGCCCGCAGGCGCGAAGCTTTTCGTCTGGTGTGCTCAAAACGGCCGCGGGATCGAGCCATTTGCGTTTGCCGTAGAGAGCGCGGACGCGTCCCCAAATCGTAGCCGCAGCTTTTCCGTTGAGCTGCTGATAGGCGATCGATTCCGCCAGGGCGTCGAATGGCCTGACGAGTTCGTTCGCCGCCACATCGAAGCGGCGCGAGCGCGAGATCAACGCGGCGAAGCGCGGATCGCTCCTGGCAAGATGATCAATCGCTTTCTTCATCCAGCCTTTGAACAATATTTCTCGCTTCCAGACAAATCCGTTTTGTCCTCGGTTCCGAATCAGCTACGATCCTCGCCGATGAGACGCTCCATTCGCTTCCAGCTTTGCGCCGCCTTTCTACTCTTCGGTTTTGCCGGCTGGAGTCGGGCGCAGGAGGCGGTCGTGCGCAGGATCGACAACGCGAAAGACACGGCGGTCTCGCTGGACATCATCGAGCTGGAATCCAGTTACGTTTTTGAGAGCGATCTCCATAAGGGCAGCAGTTTCGGCGAACAATCCGCCGTGCAAAATTCGTTCGCTTACGGCCACCGATTTCTTCTGAGCGGCCATCTCTACCTCCATTTGGGTGTCGCCTACGACCGGTTCGATTTCAGCAGCACCAGCGCACCCGTGCCCGACCATCTTCAAAGCGTCGCGGCCGTTATCGGCGTCGATTACATGCACAATGACGATGTCGGCGCCTTCATCCAGATCAAGCCGGGTATCTACACCCAGGACGATTTTGACACCGCCGCCTTTGACGCGCCGGTCACACTGGGCCGGATCTTCGTCCTTCAGGAAGACCATTTGTATATGTTCGTCGGCGTGAACGCGGCGTTTCTCCGCGGACGTTTCCCGGTGATTCCGCTGGGCGGTTTGATCTGGGAACCAAACGAGCAATGGAAAGTTGTCGGGATGCTCCCGGAGCCGCGGGTGATTTATTCGCCTAACGACAAGTGGGATTTTTGGGCCGGCGGGGAATTCGAGGGTGGCTCTTTTCGGACGGATCGCAACAACGCCATTGTCCCGGCGAAGCTGAACGGCGCGCAGGTGGATTATTCAGAGTATCGGGTCGGCGCCGGTCTCATTTATTCGCCGTGCAATAACGTGTCGTTCGATCTCGGGGGAGGTTACGCGATCCAGCGGCAGTTCGATTTCCACCGCGCGGATTTGAAATATAAGGCCGACGGCGCGCCTTATCTCCGGCTCGAATTCAAGGCGAAGTTCTAATTTTTGGAGACAGCCTGCCCTCAGGCCGTTGAGAGTTTGCGACGTTTATCGCACCGGCACGAGGGCGTGCCGGCTCCATTACTGCTCGACCCGTCTCAGCAAATAGACGGCGCCGATAAACGTAATCACGACGCCGGCGAAAAGCGTGATCAAGTCCGCGGCGTAGAACTCAAAACCCGCCCGGTAAAGGTTCACCAACCGAAACGCGCGGCAGAAATGGGTGAGCGGAAATAATTCTGAAATATAGCGGATCGCCTGCGGCAGTTGATCGAGCGGAGCAAACGCGCCGGAAAGAACGAAGACCGGCAACAGGAAAAAGACGGAGAATTGGATCGCCTGCGTTTGGGTGCGCGAGATCGCCGAGATAAGCAACCCGAGGCCGAGCGAGCAGAGCAAAAACAGGAAACAGATCAGCGCGAGCGCGCCCCAGTCGTTGAACTGGACCTGGAAATGCCAGGCGCTCAGCAAAATGATGACGAGGATCAAGACAATTGAGATGGCGAGATAGGGCAGCACTTTGCCGAGAACAATCTCGCGCCGGCGCAGGGCCGTCACCATCAACTGGAACAGGGTGCCGGCTTCCCGTTCGCGCGCGAGCGTGGACGCCATCAGCGTGACGGTGATGAGCTGCAGGATGAGCCCGATCACGCCGGGCACGACGTAATCGATGAAGCGGGTCTTCGGGTTGTAGAGAATTTTGTGCTCGGTCGTCCACGGCTCCATCATCGAGGTGAATTGTTTCCGCACTTCGACCGGAAGTTTTTTCGCGAGATCGAACACGTCTTCCGGCAAGGCATCGATCATGACCGTCCGCTCGTTCAGTTGAAAATCGCCAAGCGTTTTCTGGACGCTGCCTTCGAGCTGCTCGGACGTGTTCGTGTCGCTGCCATCGAGATAAAGTTCAAGCGGCTTCGGCGCGCCGGCTGCGATGCTATCGCTCCATCCTTTCGGAATGATCAGCGCGGCCTGCGCCCCGTGACCGAGCAGGTCGGATTCATCGGTAATGGACGGCGGCTGGGTTTGCCATGCGAAGGTTTTGTTCGACAAGACCAATTCCATGAAGCGAAGAGCGCGCTCAGTTTGATCGCGGTTGATGAGAAGGGCGGGGACGTTTTTCATTTCGCCCGCTTCAAAGGCGTGGCCGAACACGAGGGTGAAAACCGGCGGCAGAACCAAAAGCAGAATGAGGACGCGCCGGTCGCGATAAATGTGGAGGAACTCTTTGTAAGCCACGCTGAGAATTGCGCTGAAAGAACGGTGGTTCATGAGAAAGCGTTACCGCGCGCGGCCCAGCGTCTTCTGTAGCCGCTTCGCTGTGCGAAGCGCGGGAAGCAGCGGCGGTTTAACCCGGCGTCGCCCACAGGGCGACGGCTACAGAAAGCGTCAACGAATGAGCGGGTCATGATTTCGGTTTCAGCAGTGCCTCGTAGCCTTGCGAATAAGCAGTGAAAACGTCTTCCATGTCCGGCTCAACCCAGCGATGGCCGCGCCACTTCAGGTCAGCGAACGGCCAGTCGCGCTCCCATTCGTTCACCAACTTTTCGGCGTCGACGGCGTAGAGACGGAGGCTGCCACTGCGCAAAGATACGCCGAGGATTCCCGGCACTTCGCGCAATCTGACGAGCGCCGGCATCACCGGCTCCACATCGATTTCGAGCAGCTTCGCCTGAAAACTTTCCTGGAGTTCGCGCGGCGGCGCCTTCGCCAGGAGCCGGCCTTCCTCGATAAAACCCACTTCCGTGCAGCGCTCCGCTTCATCCATGTAATGGGTCGTGACGAAAATCGTGATTCCGCGATTGCTCAGATCGTAGAGCAAATCCCAGATCTGTTGGCGATGAACGGGGTCGAGACCCGACGTCGGTTCGTCCAAAAACAAAAGCGGCGGATCGTGGACGAGGGCGCAGGACATCGCCAGCATCTGGCGCATGCCGCCGGAAAGTTCGCCCGCCATGGCGTGATGTTTTTTTTCGAGATCGGTCAACTTCAGCAAACGCTCGAGCCGCTCCGGAATTTCGTTTCGCGGCACGCGGCTCGCCCCGGCGAAGAACCGGATGTTTTCCTCGACCGTGAGATCGCGATAGAGACTGAACCGTTGCGCAACGTAGCCGAATTGCCTGCGCGCCTCGTGGCGTTCCCGCCAAACGTCAATCCCAGCGATTTCCGCACGACCGCTGCTTGGATGCACAAGGCCGCACAGCATCCGGATCGTGGTGGTCTTACCGGCGCCGTTCGCACCGAGAAAACCGAAGATCGTTCCGGGCATGATCGTCAACGACAGATCGCAGACCGCATCGGTGTCGCCGTACGATTTGCTGAGGCGCTCGAGAAGAATGGCCGGTTCGCTCATTTAGAGAATTTTGGTAGGGCGAGACTCTGTCGCGCCGTTCGTCGCGCGTCGGCAAATCGTTGCGGCTCGACAGAGTCTCGCCCTACCGGTTGCAACCGCAGCACTATGGGATAGATGTGCCTTCTTCAAATGGAAAAACTGGTGAAGCATTGCGCTTCGCCGCCGTCCAAAAACCATGCGCTTCTTCTCTCTCCTTTGTCTCGCGGCATTCGCGACCTCGAAAGCAATCGCCGCCGATCCGGCCGCGGAAATGGCCGGCTTCTCCGTTTTTAGCAACATCAACGTCGCCGAGCTGGCTAAGGGCGAGCCAAAAGTCGCGCACGGTCAGGGATTGACCGGTCGTTTCATCTCGGCCCAGAGCTGTTTCGTCGTCGCTGGCGTTCCGGCTCGCGTCAGCGAAGCGCTCCGGCAATGGAACCCGGCCCGGCATTCGGAATTGAAGGTCTTGATTCACTCCGACCTCCCCGGCTCGCCGAGCGCGGCGAATTTTTCCCGATTGTCGAGCGCGCCGGACAACGGTGCGGTCCGCGCACTGGTGAGCGCGACGCAGAAACTCTCGAGCGATCTTCAGATCAGCAAGGAAGAGGAAAAGAAGTTCGCGTCCGTTACTGGCGCTACGACCATGTCGGGCCCTGTCGCCGCCGCCTGGGCCGATGTCCTAAGCGCGCGGGCCCGCGCCGGGCGATCGTCGCAACCTTCCTACAGCCACACCGCCCAGAACGTGCGGCCGTCCGAGGAACTCAATTCGTTGCTCAGCGCGAACGACAAAGTGGGCCGGCAATTTTCCGGTATCCTCGGCGGTCGAGGGGAAATGTTCTGGGAATTGCTGACAGCTGATGAAATGGGCGTCCTGAGTCTCGGCTCTTCCTATCGCCGTTCCGGCTCGAACGGAACCTACCAGGCCGCAGATGCTCTGTTCTATGCGAGCGGTGGTTATTATGCCGGCCTGACCTTGTACCAAATGTGGCCGGTAGATGTGGGCGGGCGTCCGGCGACGCTGGTTTGGCGCGGCGATTATATCTCGTCGGCCGAGGTCGCGTCGCTCCACGGCATCGAACGAGTCGCCTCGGAATCGGCCCTGATGCGCGATATTTCCAAGGCTAGCTCGTTATTTCGGCGTGACACGGGGCCGGTGCGCTAGGCAGTCTAGCCGGCACCCGTTTTCCGTCGCCCATGAGAATCATCGCCAGCACCGTCGCGTTCTGCCTTGTTTTCGCCATGGGCAAAGCGTTCGCCGTTCAGGTTGAAACGTACTCGACCTCGAACAAGAGCAACAAAGACGTGGCGCTGGTCGAAGCCGAGGCGCCCTTCTCCTTTGAATTTCAAGCGGAAGCAACCTACGCCGGCAATGGGGACGTGCAGCGTGGCGAGCGCGGCGACATGCGGGTTCGCAATTTTTACGAAAGCGATGCGCGTTTCCATTTCATCCTCACGCCTCGCACAGCGATCGGCATCCTGCGGTTCGGCGTGCAATCGGAACGCTACTCGTTCGGCTTCGGAAACCGCGCGCCGATCCCGGACAATCTCCATTCGACCGCGCTCGTCGTCGGGCTCGACACGGAATTCTCGGACTCGTTTTTGATCCGTCTCGAAATGGACCCGGGATTTTATGGGACCGACTTCGATGATTTTGGACAGGACACATTCAATGTGCCTGTGATCATCGGCGGCACCTATATCTTTAGCTCGAACTTCCAAATCGTGTTCGGGATTGGATTCGACGCGCTTCGGAAATATCCCGTGCTGCCAGGCGGCGGCATCCGTTGGAAATTTGCCTCGCAATGGACTCTCAATGCGGTCGCGCCGACACCGCGCCTGGAATATGAGCCGAACAGCAACCTGCTCTTCTATGCCGGCGCCGATATTCGCGCGACAAGTTACCGGGTCGAGAAAAACTTCGGAACGCTGCGCGGGAATCCGGCGCTGAATCACGGGGCGATCACTTACGAAGAAGTTCGGACCGGCGGCGGGCTTGATTGGAAACTGTCGTCAGCCGTTAAACTGACTCTCGAAGGCGGTGTAATTCCGTTCCGTAACTTCGATTTTCATCGCACGGATGTCCGCTATCATCAGGACGGCATCGCGCCCTACGGCATGGCTGCGCTGCAGGTCGCGTTTTAATTGTAAAGGTCCGCCCGGCGATGGGTGAAGACCGGAATCTTGTCGCGCACTCCAGCAATTGCTTCGGTGGAAATATCAGCGGTCAGCAATTCTTCGCGATCGCCAGAAGCGGACGCGAGGACGACGCCGGATGGATCGACGATCGCGGACGTGCCACAGCAGGTGACGCCCGCATCTACTCCGGTGCGATTTGCCAGCACCAGATAGCTTTGGTTCTCGATCGCGCGCGCGATGGCGAGCGCACGCAAATGCGCGACGCGCGGCAGCGGCCAGGCCGACGAAACGAGCAACACATTTGCGTCGTGCTCGAGCGCGAGAGCGCGCGCGACCTCGGGAAAGCGCAAGTCGTAACAGATACTCAGCCCGAAGTTGAACCCAGCGGCCGGCACGCTGACGAACTTGTCCCCCGGCGTGTAACAGGTGCTTTCATCGTTAGGCGGGAGCACGAAAAGATGCGTCTTTCGATAGCTCGCAACGAGTTCTCCATGCGGATCGATGAAGACTTGGGAGTTATAGACGACGTCGCCGTCGCGTTCGGAAACGCCGGCCACGATCGTGAGTGAAAGTTCCTTCGCCATTTCCTGAAGCGCGGGAACAGCGCCTTCGCTCCAGGGCTTCGCCAGATCGCGGATCACCGGCATCGAGTAGCCGGTATCGGACGCTTCGGGGAAAACGATCAGCTCCATACCTTCGTTTTTCGCGCGCTCGGAGAAGTCCCGCATCTTGCGCAGGTTCGCCTCGACGTCACCGAGCGCGCAGGCGATTTGAGCAGCAGCGACTTTCACGAGCGAATCATCGCAGGTTTTTGTCCAGTGCTCCAATCTTCCGCGTCTCGGGCCATTTCCAGCAAACACCGAGCACGACGAGAATCGTTCCGATCCCGCCGCCGACCACGGAAAGGACCGGACCAAACAACGCTGCCGTTAATCCGGACTCGAGGGCGCCGAGCTCGTTTGAGGTGCCGATAAAAATATTGTTCACGGCGGAAATGCGGCCGCGCATGGAGTCGGGCGTGACGAGCTGGAGCAAGGTGTGGCGAATGACGACGCTGACGCTATCGAACACGCCGGTCAGGAAAAGCATCCCAAGCGAAAGCCACAAATAATGCGACAACCCGAAGACGATCGTGGCGAGTCCGAACCCGGTGACGCACCAGAGCAAGGTCTTGCCGGCATTCTTCATCGGCGGCAAGTAGGCGATGAGGAGCGCCATGATGAACGCGCCAATCCCCGGCGCCGCGCGCATCCAGCCGAGCCCGATCGGACCGCAGTGCAGGATCTGGTCGGCGAAAATCGGGAGCAGCGCCGTCGCGCCGCCGAGAAAGACGGCGAACATATCAAGCGTAATCGTCGCGAGCACGACCTGCTTATTGAGGATGAACCGGATGCCTTCCTTCAAACTGCGCCAGGCGTTGCGCTCGCTGCTGCTTCCGCGATCGCTGCTGCGGATCGGAAGCACGAGCAGGAAAAACGAAAACGCGCAGGCGGCGTCGAGCGCATAGATGAACGGAAATCCCGCGCGAACGATAAGCAATCCGCCGAGCGCCGGCCCTATCACCGATCCGATTTGAAACACGCTGCTGTTCCAGGTGACAGCGTTTGCGAAGACTTCGCGCGGAACGAGCTGCGGAAAATAGGAGCTCCGCGCGGCCCAACCGAAGGTCCGGCCCGTCGCCGAGATGAGCAGAATCAAATAGATGAGCGGAATCGAGAGATCGTCGAAATGAAAGTAAGTATGCCGCTCGAAAATCGTCGCGATGGAAAAAAGGAAACGATTTCCACCGCGCAGAAATCTCCAGTTAGGAATGTTGAGGTGATTCCAGGAAACGAACGCGAGCGCGAGCGAACAGATTGCGCTCAGCGCCTGGGTGACGAGCACGATTCGCTTTCGGGGGAACCGATCCGCAATGTGACCCGCCGGCAATGACAGCAGCACGACCGGCAACGCGATCACCAATCCAACCAGTCCGAGCGCCGTCGCCGAATGAGTGCGGGCATACATTTCCCATTCGACCGCCACGATGAACATGAGGCGGCCGATGACGGAAATCAGGTTGCCGGTTGTGTAAAAAGAGAAACCGACATAGCGAAAGGCCGCATAAGGATCGTGCTTCTCCGGGCGCGGCTCGAGGGCACCTTCCGCAGTCGTGGATCGCTCCGCGCGCGCGGATTCGTAGGGCGGCGGCGAGGCGTGTGGTTCGTGGTCAGGCATCTCCGAACGCGTCTGCGTTCACACACGCGCACGAGATACTAAATTCGCGCGCCGCAATCGCAAACCGATGCAGACCCGGATTTCGGTCAGGGATTTTGCAGGTTGTAAACTTCGAAGAGGCCGATGCCGCTTTGGCCATTGCGCTCGCGGATGACGGCAGTGTAAGGGCCGGATGGAAGGGTGGTGATGATGGCCGACTCCAGATCGTTCGTCGGCGCGAGTTTCGATTCTTCGATTTCCAGTTCCGGGCCGTCGCGCCAATCATCGTTCGCGGCGATGAGCGCTCCATTCACGTCGCGGAGCTCGAGCATCGGGTCGGGCATTGGATCGGCGATCCCGGAAGAAAAGAGTGATGGTCCCACGGTGCGAACGAGGACGCGCGTGCTCCCAGTCGTTCCATTAACGATGAAGCCGCCGATCATGACGTCGCTTTGGGGACCGACTGCGCCACGAGTGCTGATGTTGGCGAGCGTAGAATCCGACGACGTGCTCAGATCGTAGACTTCAACCAATGCGGTGCCAGTCCCTCCATCTTTGCCGTCGACCACTGCCGTGTAAGGCCCGGGCGTGAGCGTGCGGACGATGGCGGACTCTAACTCGTTAGGCGGCGGAATTCCGCTCGCGTTCACTTCCGATTCCTGCGTGTCGGCCCAGTTGTCGTTCGTCGCGATCACGGCGCCGGTTGAGTCGTGCAATTCCAGAGTCGGATCGGCCAAAGCAGAGGTCACTCCGAAATTGTTCAACGATGGCCCCATCGCGCGCACGATGACTTTCTTCGACGCGGTCCCGGAAATGATGAAGCCGCCAATCAAACGATGGTCACCCGCACCGGCAGCCACTCGCGTGGAAATATTCGCCAGCTTTTCGGCGGCGGCAGTGATCAAAGGTCCGCCAAGCGACGGATCCGCAGTATCCGGGTCGCGCGGGAATTTCGCGTAAGGCAAGCGCGCGCCGAGATAGGCGAATTGATCCGCGCGAATCGAGTAGGGCGCCAGAAAATCGTGGGTGCCGGATGCCCCGACGATGTCGTCCTGATCGACGCCGTCACCGCTGATGCCGATCGCCCCGATCAACTGGCCGTTGCGATAGAGCGGAAAGCCTCCCGGGAAAATCGTGATCCCGTTCGGAAAACGCGCATCGAGTCCGGAAGAGTCGAGAACGTAATTGGGCAGCGCGGCGCGATTGAATCCGGAAAACTGTTCCTGCAATCCGTAATAGGGACCAGGATCCTGGACGTCGAGGCCGGGCGGATATTTTGTTTGCGCGAGAAAGCCGACGGTGCGCGTGGATATCGCGAGTGAGTTGTTCGAAAAACCGACAGCAGTGCGACCTTTTTGCACCGCGACATCCCAACTGAAGAGCGTCGCTTCACCGGTACGAAAGGCGCCCAAAACCGTTGGCCCGACCGCGGGATTGTTCGGATTATTTTCGACTGTGATGAAGACTTCCATTGGGATTCCGACCGGCAGTCGGATTCCGGCGCGCGTGGTACGAGCGCGATCGGCCGCGAAGTTGATGATGCTCGCGACTTCAGCCGCGCTCAGCCGTGGCTGGCCGTTGATCGTTCCCGGAATGGGATCGCTGATGATGGGCTGGCGGATTTCGCCCTGGACACCGCCGAAGGTTGCGATCGGATACGGAAACGGCGCGGGCGTGCCCATGACTGGAAAACCGGGAGCCGCCGCGCCTTGGAGGGTGCCGGTCACACTCGGAACTGGCGAGATCACGTACGGCAGCGCAATGCCGTTGATATAAACATTGTCCGCGGTGATCGAGCTCGATGGGCGGAACCCAGTCTGACCCGCGAGCGCGACTTCTTCGTCCACGTCGTAGTCGGGAATGAACGTGAAGGGATTCTGCGAACGAAACACAAGCGGGCCCGGTCTGCCGTCTCCGGTCACGCCAATTCCCCCGACGTGAATTCCGTTCTTGTAAAGCGGGACGCCGCCCGGTGAACCGTCGAGCGACGTTCCGAAGACCGGGACGATGGTCAGGCCGGGCGTCGAACTGAAAGTAATGACGCTGCCCGGCGCGCGGAACTTGTTGATGTCGGACGTGAAAAGATTCGAGAGACCGACGCCGACGAGCGGGCCGGGCGCAGTGTTGCGCACGCCGGGAGGGAAATGCTGTTGGATGATGAAACCAGCGGTGCGCGACGTGAACGCGTTCTGGTTACTGCTCAAATACGCGGCGGTGCCGGCTTTCGAAACGCAGCTTGAGATATCGAGCGCACTCGGCGGCGTGCCGTTCACGCTCCAGACCGCCAGCACGTCCCCTTCGCGATCGAGCACCGCGATGACACTGTTCGGCGAAATCTGGAGAGAGCGCGTCGTGGCCTGGTTGATGATCGTCTGGACATCGACGGCTGTGAGTTGCGCCCGCACAATGGGCGGCGCCAGCAAAAGAGCGGCGGCGAAGGAGAGTGCGGCGCGAAATCTCACGGGGCTGCGTTTCATACTAAAATTGCGGAGCTTCGGCGATGAAAATCCCCCTTTTTCCGCGCGGCCCTTAAGCTTGCCAATGCCAATGCGTTTCCGGCATTCTTCGCCTCCCTATGCCTTCGGGTCGGCCATGGAGTGGAGCGCGAAGCAGACGGCTGCTTTTCGCGCTGGCCGTGTTGGCCTTTCTCGCGGGCAATCCGCACCTTGAAGGCGACGACACGCCCGGGAACGACGGCGCGCAAGTGGAGCTGAATGGCGCGCCGCGTTCGCGGAAAGCCGCCGAGATAAAGATCGATTTGGGCGACAACAAGGACGCGAGCCTGACCGCGCGACCCCGGAAGAAAAACGTGATCCAGATCGATCTGGGCGATAGCAAGGACGCAACGGTTGAGATCGTTCGGGAACGCGGGGACGCGAATGTCGAGATCAACGGTTACCGGGTCAGATCGCGACTGAAGCACGGCCGGCGTTATCTCTTCGGCCAGGAACAGGTGCTCGATCCGCCGCTGCCGCCGTCTCAATTCAATCCCGATCCTGGCGGCGGTAATCTCCTTGAACCAATCGAGCCGCCAGATTTGTTTCCGCCGATCCTGCCGCAGCCGCCGGAATACACCGGGCCGGCGCCGCGTTCGTTAGGCCTGCCGCGTCGTGGCGTGCGCGAAATGGAACCGGAGCGACACAAGCTCGACTACGAAGAATATCCGGACTCCGAAAGCGGCCGCGGTCTTTTGCCCGGGTCGGAGCCGGTCCCGAACCGATGGTTCATCGGGTTCGGTCGCTGGCAGCGTTACGCCGATCCCGCGACGGCGGAGACGCCGTACCAAACCGGCCGGCTGCGCTTCTGGCATCCGTATCTGCAAAGCACGCTCAAAGGCGACGCGCCGATCATCGGCCAGGACATTTTTCTCAACCTGACACTGAACGATTTCTTTCAATTTGAAACGCGCAAGCTTCCGACTCCCAGCGGAGTGAGCGCGGCACGGCCGAACAGCTCCGAATTTTTCGGTCGCAGCGACCAGCTTTTTTTCTCGAACGATTTCTCGATCGGGGTCGACTTGTTCAAAGGCGAAACCGCGTTCAAACCCGTGGTCTGGGCGTTGCGGCTCCTCTTCGTCGCGAATCAGAACTACATTCGGGTGAAAGAAAATAACGCGCTCGATCCCGATCCGCGCGGGCCCGGTTTCACCGCGCCGCAACCAGTGTTGACGTTTCCCAATCCCGGCGATCCGACGTCAGGACTCGGGCCGGGATTGACGCGATTGCCAGGCGACCTGGAAGGCACGCGTTACACGACACGCAATAAACAGTGGTACTCGCTCCAGGAAGCGTTCGGCGAAATCCACATCCGCGATCTGACGAACAACTACGATTTCCTCTCGTCGCGTTTCGGCATTCAACCATTCGTGAGCGATTTCCGCGGTTTCATTTTCAACGACTCGAACCTCGGCCTGCGGCTCTTCGGCAACTACGACAACAATCGCTGGCAATACAACGTGATGGCGTTCGACATGCGCGAGAAGGACACCTATTCCGATCTCAACAAGTTCGACGCCCGCGACCAGCGTGTCATTATCCTGAACGCGTACCGGCAGGATTTTTTGGCGAAGGGTTACACGGCGCAGCTCAGCTTCCACGCGAACTTCGATGAAGCGTCTCGCCATTACGACCAGAACGATTTCATCACCCGCCCGGCGCCGATCGGTGAAGTGCGCGACCATTACGTCCAGGCCTTTTACCTGGGCTGGACGGGGGATGGACACATCGGGCGGTTGAACATTACCCACGCGCTTTATGAAGTGCTCGGCGAAGATGGATTCAACGGCATCGCGCAGCAGCGCGTTTCGATCAACGCCCAGATGGCGGCGCTGGAATTGTCGATCGACAAGGACTGGCTGCGCTTCAAGCTCTCCGGCTTTTACGCGAGCGGTGACAATAATCCGCGGAACTCACACGCCACTGGGTTCGACACGATTTTCGACAAGCCGTTCTTCGTCGGCGGGCCATTCAGCTTCTTCGTTCACCAGGGATTCAATCTCGGCGGCACGTCGGTGAACTTTAAGCAGCGCGACAGTCTCGTGATCGATTTGCGCACGAGTAAAAGTGAAGGGCAATCGAACTTCGTGAACCCGGGCACGATCATCCTCGGTTACGGAAACGACGCCGACATCACGCCGAAACTGAAAGCGTTCCTGAACGTGAACTACATCTGGATGGCGGAGACGGAGGTGATCCGTGATGTCTTGTTCACGAATCGCACGAGCAACCAGATCGGGCTCGACTGCAGTCTGGGGATCCAATACCGGCCGCTGCTGACGAACAATATCATCATCACCGCCGGCGCCGGGTTCCTGATTCCGGGGCAAGGGTACAAAGACATTTATCGCGCGAATACGAACCCTGTTTTCGGTTATCCCGGACCGCCGGCAGGCAAGGTGGATGATTTTCTTTACAGCGGAATTGTCACATTGACGCTGACGTACTGAACCGATGCAAAGCCGGAAGCACCAAGCTCCAAGCTCCAAGCTCCAAGGAAGCTCCAAATTCCAAGCTCCAAAGGGACGTGCGGCGATGCTGCGGTGTTTGGTATTTGGTGCTTGGTGTTTCTCTGGAGCTTGGTGCTTGATGCTTGGAGCTTCCGAGGGCGTATCGGACAGTGGATACGGGCCGCCGACATCTCTCCCTCCGAACTACTCGGTCACCACGCCCTCGGCCCGTCCGCGCCAGAACTGGATCGACCAATCCCAAGTCGCCGCCGACGCAAAAAGTTCCGGCTGCCTCCAGTGTCACGCGGGCGTGGAGCCGATGCACAAGGCTGCGCACGTCGTGCTCGGGTGCACCGATTGCCACGGCGGAAATCCGGGGCGCGGCCTAACGAAAGAACAGGCGCATATTCTGCCGCGGCATCCGGAGTTTTGGAAAACGTCGGCCAACCCGCCGAACTCGAATGTCTGGCTGAACCACGAATCGCCGGAGTTCATCCGCTTCATGAACCCGGGCGATCTGCGCGTCGCGAAGCAGGCCTGCGGGCTGTGTCACGACGACATCATCAACCGCGTCGATCACAGCATGATGAACACCGGCCCGATGCTCTGGGGCGCCGCGCTCTATAACAACAGCGGGTTCTATCTGAAGAACTACCGATTCGGCCAGGCCTACGCCGCCGATGGCGCGCCGCTGCGCTTGAACAACTACACGCCGGTCACGCCTGACGACACGAAGGTCCACGGCATTCTGCCGTTCCTCGATCCAGTGCCGCGATTCAATCTGAGCAATCCCGGAAATATTCTGCGCATTTTCGAGAAGGGCGGTGACAAACAATTAACGCTCGGGATCCCGACGACGGAAGAACCGAACGGGAAACCGTTGCGGCGTTTATCCGAGCGCGGACTCGGAACCCTGAATCGCACCGATCCGGTTTTCCTCGGCATCCAAAAAACGAGGCTCCACGATCCGATGCTCCAATTTCTCGGGTCGAACGATCATCCGGGCGATTATCGTTCGAGCGGCTGTTCGGCCTGCCATGTCGTCTACGCGAACGACCGCTCGCCCACGAACTCCGGTTATTGGAGCAAGTACGGTCACCAGGGCCTGACCTTCACCGCGGACAAAACGATCCCGCGAAACGAGCGCGGCCATCCGGTCACGCACCAGTTCACGCGCTCGATTCCCTCGAGTCAGTGCATGAACTGCCACATGCACCAGGGCAACCTCTTCGTGAATCCGTATCTCGGTTACACCTGGTGGGACGATGAGACCGATGGCGAGTTCATGTATCCAACGGAGCAGCGCAATCCGACGGATGACGAGCTGGTGATCGAAACCCAGAGCAATCCCGAAGCGGCCGCGGCGAAAGGGCTCTGGGGCGACAAGGAATTTCTCGACAAAGTTTCCGAGCTAAATCCGAAATTGAAGCATACGCAGTTCGCTGACTATCACGGACACGGCTGGGTCTTTCGCGCGATCTTCAAACACGATCGGAAAGGAAACCTGCTCGATCTGCACGACAACAAGATCCCGTTCGACGATCCGCAAAAGTTTGCGAAGGCGGTGCATCTCAAGGACGTGCATCTCACGCATGGAATGCAATGCGCCGATTGCCATTTCGAAGTAGACGTCCACGGCAACGGAATGCTTTACGGCGAACCGCGGAACGCGACCTCGATCAACTGCATCGATTGCCACGGCACGATCGATCAGCGGCCGACGCTGATTACAACCGGCAACGCTGGCGCGGTTGATCTGGGCAATACAAGCAACACGCCGTGGGGTCCGCGCTTCGTCTGGGAAGGAACGCGTCTTTACCAGCAATCGGTGATGTCGCCGGAAATGCGTTGGGAAATTCCGCAGACGATCGACACGATCGATCCCCTCTCCGATCACTACAACCCGAAGTCGGCCTACGCGAAAACGCTGCGGCGCGACGGGAAAACGTGGGGTGGAATTGTTTCCGCCGATCCGGCCGAGCGCCACTCGCAATTCGCGCACGACAACAGCGCGATGGATTGCCAGATCTGCCATACCTCGTGGGCGACCAGTTGTTTCGGTTGCCATCTCCCAATGAAAGCGAACCAGCGCGTGCCGCAGAACAAATACGAAGGCGTCACCGATCGGAACTACACGACCTACAATCCGCAGGTCGTGCGGGACGACGTTTTCATGCTCGGCATCGACGGCACGGTGAAGAAGAACCGGATGGCGGTGATCCGTTCGTCGAGCGCGGTCGTGGTCAGCTCGCAGAACGCGAATCGCGAATGGGTTTACTCGCAGGCCCAGACGTTTTCGGCGGAAGGTTACAGCGGCCAGGCGTTCAACCCCCATTTCCCACACACGACGAGCAGCGTCGGCACGACGAAAAATTGCACCGACTGCCATCTTTCAAAAAACAACGACAACAACGCGTGGATGACGCAGCTTCTTGGATTCGGCACCGGCACGGTGAATTTTTTTGGACGCTACGCCTATGTCGGCGAAGGACGGGAGGGATTTCACGCTGTCGTTTGGACGGAGCCGGACGAACCGCAGGCGGCGATCGGCAGCCATTTGCACAGGATCGCGTATCCGGATAATTACCGGAAACATCTCGAGGCCGGCGGGATTTTGAAGGAAGCGCACGAGCACAGCGGTCACGACATCCAGGACATCGTGTTGCGCGGCGAATATCTCTACACCGCGAACGGGCCGGGCGGATTCGAAGTCTTCGACGTGGCGAACATCGATCAGAAAGGATTTTCAGAGCGGATCGTGAGCGCACCGGTGTCGCCACTCGGACAACGGACGCGCGTGAACACGAAGGACGCGACCTCGGTCGCAATCCCGAGCACGCTCGCGCTCGATCCGGCGCGGGTCCGGATTCCGGAAAACGAAGAACAGCCGATCGATTTGTTTTACGCGTTCGTCTATGTCTCCGATCGCGAAGAAGGACTCGTGGGCTCGAACGTCGCGACGCTCGTCGACGGAAATCCCGACAACAATTTCCTGAAACGCGACGTGACCTACAATCCCGACGGCGCGCTGACCGGCGCGACGTTCGTCACCGCAGCCGGGCATCGCCTCTACATGACGACGCCGCGCGGATTGTTCGTGATCGATTGCACCGATCCGATGCATCCGAAGCTCGCCGGCCAATACACCGGCGATTTCCTCCGCAACCCGCATTGCGTCGCGATCCAGTTCCGTTACGCGTTCGTGACCGATAGCGAAGGGCTAAAGGTCCTCGACATCACCGATCCGTATCGACCGGAGCCGATCCGCCGCGCGGTTGTCGGTTTGCGAAATCCGGGCCGGCTCTACGTTGCGCGGACCTACGCGTACGTCGCGAACGGTCCGGAAGGTCTTGCGATCATCGACGTCGAAAATCCAGAGGCGCCGCGCTTAGATCAGATGTTCAACGCCGAGGGCCAGCTCAACGATACGCGCGCGGTGCAGATCGGCAGCGTGAACGCGTCTGAGTTCGCGCTCGTCGCCGATGGCCGAAATGGATTGCGCGTCGTGCAGCTTATTTCGCCGGACACAGTCGCCGGCGCCCAGGGATTCAGTCCACGGCCGAATCCGCGGCTGATTGCATCGTATCCGACAAAAGGTGAAGCGATCGCAGTCTCGCGAGGGCTCGAGCGTGATCGCGTCGTCGATGAAACCGGGGGGCAGACCGTGGTCTTCGGCCGGCGCGGCGCCCGTCCGTTTCATCTCGATGAAATGGAAAAATTCTTCTTGCGCTCGGAAGGCGAATCGAAAGACGGCCGGCGCTGGGGGAGTCTGTATTTCGTGGAAGACGTGACCGCGCGGAACCGGCAACTCATGACAAAGAGCGGCGCGCTCTTAACGCCACTCCCTGGCCCGACGCCGTTAGCATCGCCATCGCCGACGCCGGAAATCGAACCGAGCGTCATTCCCGTGCCAGAATTACCGCGGTGAAAAGCCCCGGATTGGAAGCCGCCGAGAGGACACGCGTCTCGCGATATTGGGGACGCCAGTTCGAGAAGGACCGAGCCGACCGGTCGCTCTGGACGAATAATGAGATCGTTGCGCGCCATATCTACCGGCTGATTTCTGGAGGCAGTGAAGAGCACTGGTTGAAGTGGTTCTTTACCGACTACCTCGACGAGGGCACAAACTTCGAAAAGTCCCTGAGCATTTGTTGCGGAGATGGCGCGCACGAGCTGGCTCTCGCGGACACGGGCCGGGTGCGGTTCGTCCGCGGGTTCGACATCTCCGAGGGTGCCATTGCGCAGGCAAAGTCGCGTTTTGAAAAAGCGCGAATTCCGAAGGGCAGTTACAGTCTGGAGGTAGCCGACGCGAATAACCTCCAGCTGGAGGACCGAGTCGATCTGATCCTATCGGCTGGGGCGCTGCACCACACCACGAACCTCGAGGGATTGTTGTCGAAGCTCAGCCAGATGCTCGTCGACGACGGATATTTTGTCGCCGTGGAGTACGTCGGACCGAACCGCTTTCAGTGGACCGATAAACAGTTAAATCTGATCAACGGAATTCTGCGAGAGCTTGACCCGCATTATTTGAAGGACAACGCCCAGGCTGGTCTCGTCCGCCCGACAATCGAAAATATGTTGAGGTTCGATCCGTCCGAAGCGGTGCGGTCGGAAGATATTTTGCGCCTTCTTCCTGACTATTTCACCATCGAATACCAGCGCAATTTCAACGGCACGTTGATGCATCAGCTTCACCCGCTGCTCAATCCGGAACTGACTAATGCGAGTTCGCCAGACTTCGACGATATCGTCCGAATGGTCCTGGGGAAGGAAGATGACTTGATCCGCCAGGGCGTTTTGCCCTCGGATTTTGTGTTTGCGATTTGCCGGAGCAAGAAAATCGCTGGAGTTGCCGGGGCCTTCGACAAGACGCCGGGCGCCCCAAAAAAACGCAAGTTCGCGGGGTGCATTGACGTCTTCGAGCAGGATTGTGTTGCCGGTTGGGCGGCGGACCTGAACGCCCCCGATAGGCCCCTTAAAGTCGATATTGAGATCGACGAGCGATTCGAGGGAACAGCGTTCTGCGATTTTTTTCGCCAGGATGTGAAAGAGGCGGGCTACGGCGACGGCAGGAAAGGCTTCACCTTGAAACTTGTTCCACGCGAGGCATCATCGCAGCCCCACATCGCCAGAATCCTCGTCGCCGGATCCGAGCGAGTCATTGCGACCCGACGTTACAACGCGGAAAAGGCGACCTAGCCGCGCTTGAACTTGGGAAGAACTTGGCGAATGAACCGCCCGAGAAAGGCATTGCCGTTTACGCAGCAATTCAGTAGAAATTTTTCATGGCCGATAAAGCAAGCAAAGTTCCGGAAAACGTTCCCGGCGCCTGGTACGTCGACAACACCTGCACGCCCTGCCGGGTTTGTCTCGACGAAGCTCCGAATCTTTTGAAATACAACGACGACGAGACCTACGTTTATTTTTACAAGCAGCCTGAGAACGACGAGGAAACCGGGGCCGCCCAGCGCGCCATGGACGTTTGCCCCACCCTCGCGATCGGTAACGACGGTCCGTAGATTTTCTGTAGCGGCGGTCTATGACCGCCGAATCGCCGTGTAATCCAAACCTCGGCGGTCATAGACCGCCGCTCCAAAATATGGGAACTGAAACTCCAGCGGCTGCGGCGAAACCGGCATCACAGTACACCCGGACAAATCCGTTTCCGGGCAAGCTAACCGTCAACCGCAGTTTGTGCGGCGAAGGCTCGGCAAAGGACACGCGACATTTCGAAATCGATCTGACTGGCTGGGGACTTAATTACGAAGTCGGCGATTCGATGACGGTCTGGCCGACGAACGATCCGAAGCTCGTCGATGAAATCCTGAAAGCGATTTGCGCGAGCGGCGACGAAAAGGTGAAGAGCCCCAAGGGAACGGAAACGACCGCGCGCGAAGCGCTCTTCCGCGATTGCCGCATCACCCAGACGACGCCGAAATTTTTGAAGATGATCACGGAGCGCGCGAACGCGGCGCCGTTACTCACTGAGCTGCTCGACCCGGAGCGCAAAGAAGATCTCGACCGTTATCTGTGGGGAATGGAGGTCATCGATTTCCTGATCGAACATCCGTCGATCAAGATTTCGCCGCAGGAGTTTGTCGACGTGCTGGCGAAATTGCAGCCGCGTCTTTACTCAATCGCGTCGAGCCTGAAGGCGCATCCGAACCAGGTCCATTTCACGATCGACGTCGTGCGTTACTCGAGCCATGGCCGAGTGCGCGGGGGAGTCTGTTCCACTTTTCTCGCGGAACGCGCCGATAACGTTGCGATTCCGGTTTTTCCAAACGCGTCAAAATTTCGTCTGCCCGAAGATGGCAACACCCCGATCGTTATGGTCGGGCCGGGCACCGGCATCGCGCCGTTCCGCGCCTACTTGCAGGAACGCCAGGCCACCGGCGCGAAAGGAAAAAACTGGCTCTTTTTCGGATCGCAGAAATCCGCCTGCAATTATTTTTACCGCGACGAATTCGAAGGGATGGAGAAAGACGGTTTGTTAACGCAACTGTCTCTCGCCTGGTCGCGCGATCAGGCGAATAAAGTTTACGTGCAGGATCGGATGCTGGAAAACGCGGCCGAGCTTTGGAAATGGATCGACGGCGAAGGAGCGCATTTCTTTGTCTGCGGTGACGCGCGCCGAATGGCAAAGGACGTGGACGCCGCGCTCCGCAAAATCGTCCAGGACCAAGGCGGCAAAGACCTCGACGCCGCGAACGAATACGTCGAGAAGCTGAAGAGCGACAAGCGCTACAAGCGCGACGTTTATTAGGCCCGCCCGAGGGAAAAAGGGATCGGTCTCGTGCCTCCTCGCTTAAAGAAACTGGGCTACGCAAATGTGGCGGTGGGTCCGCTTGTTGCGCTCGTCAATCTTTTCATCATTGGAAAATCTGTTTCCCGACTTGTCGGACTCGGAGCTTCGAAGGGCATCATCCTTCCGCTGGTGTTCATCGCGGTCGTGTTCTGCGTCCTGGGGATCATCCTTTTCCTCGGCGGAATCGGACTGATCAAAGAACGACGCTGGGGCCGGACGTGGAGTTTAGTTTTCGCATTCGCATCGTTCGGAGCGGCGTTCCTAGTCGGCGTCACCGCCCAAGTTCTTAGTAATCTGATAGAGACCGGCGCGGTTTCGATTCCGGGTTTGCATCAACGCGAAAACTTCGGGGTGGGGCTAGGAATCTTCACCCTCTACGGAATTCTGCAGATCGTTTTCCTGATGTTAGCGGACGCCAGGGCGTGGGCCCGTGGTGGAACCGAAGTGGTGGTAACAGGTCCGACTGGCGCCGTCGCTCAAACTCCCGCTGCCGAGACGAGCGGACTTGCCATCGGTAGTTTGGTCGCCTCGCTGATTCCGTTTCTCTTGCTGGGCCAAATCACGGGCCTCGTGCTCGGTATTCTCGCGCTGCGAAAGATCAAGCAATCGCACGGCACCGTCGGCGGCAAAGGCTTCGCGATCGCCGGCGTCACGATTTCATCGCTCATTCTTCTTTTCATGATCGGCATTCTCGTCCTGCTGATCGTCACCGGCGCATTTCGGAAATAGCGGAAGGCCGCCGATTTGAAATACTGGGCGTTTCTCAGCTACAGCCACACCGACAGGCAGTGGGGCGATTGGCTCCACAAGGCGTTGGAGACTTATCGCATTCCGCGGCGCCTCATTGGAAAGGAATCGCGGGATGGGAAAATTCCGGCGCGGGTGTTCCCAGTTTTTCGCGACCGCGAAGAGCTTCCCGTTTCCGCCGACCTCAGCTCGAACATCGAGGAAGCGCTTCGCGAAACGCGTTACCTGATCGTGATCTGCTCGCCGCGCTCCGCGCAATCGCGCTGGGTTGGCGAAGAAATCAAAACGTTTAAGAGGCTCGGCCGCGAAGATCGGATCCTCGCGCTCATCGTGGACGGCGAGCCGAACGCGAGCGACGGCAAAGATGGATTCAAACCGGAGGATGAATGTTTCCACGAGGCGCTCCGGTATCGCTGGTCGGAGAATGGTGAAGCGACCGCAAACCGGAGCGAGCCGATCGCGGCGGACGCTCGCGAAGGCAAGGACGGCAGGAACAATGCGAAGCTGAAACTGCTCGCCGGCTTGCTCGGCGTTAACTACGACGACTTAAAACAGCGCGACAACGAACGGCGTATTCGTCGGCTCCGTCTTGTGGTCGCTGTCGCGCTGCTTCTCGTTTCCGGGTTCGGCGCACTGAGTGTTTACGCCTGGTGGCAGAAGCAAGCCGCACAACAGGCGCAGACGCGCGCGGAAACGGAAAAGGCCCGGGCGGAGTCGGAGCGCACCCGCGCCGAGTCCGCTCTGACGAGAACGCAGGCCGCGTTGAGCCAATCGGATTTTCTCCAGGCGACGCGATCGCTCGAGGCGGGTCGCATTCCGGATGCGCTGGCGCAACTCTCGCGCAGTCTGTCTTTCAATCCGCGGAACGAAGCGTCTCTCTTCAGGTTAATCACCCTGCTGAGTTACCGAAATTTTGCGACACCGCTGAAATACCTGAAGCAGGAGGGTCCGATCCAGGAAGCGAAGGTGCCGACAGATCCGACTACCTCGGACAGCGCGCAGTCGATCCTGGGCAAGAACGCACCAGCGTGGAACGCAGAGAAAGAAGCGCCCGCGGTGCATCCAATGTACAAGGACGACCCGGACAGCGTCCGTCTGTTCAACTTGAGCCCGGACGAGCGCCGGCTTTTTATTTTCTCCGACTTTCACATTGCGCAGGTCTGGGATGCGCGCACCGGCGAGGCGATCAAACCGCCATTCAAGTACGGCTATCGCGGCGGAAGCGGGACTACGTTCCTGAGCCCGGACGGAAAACGAGCAGTGAACGCTGGCGATCGGATGCGGTTGTGGGACACGCAAAGTGGAAAACCAGTGGCGGATCTGGGAGAAACGAGTGGCGAGGCCGACGAGGCAGAGTTCAGCTCCGACAGCCAGCAATTGGCGACAGCGCAGGGTGGGTTCTTGTCGATTTGGGATGGAGCAAGCGGAAGACTTCTTCAAGGTCCGTTGCAACACGACAGTCCCATCAACATGCTGCGGTTCAGTCCCGACGGGACACGAATCGCGACAGCGGTGCGAAACGGGGTTGTCTTGTGGGATACGCGAACGGGCGCGCGCATCGGAGCGGCTTCGCAGGATGGCGATGGCATTGCGATGCGCTTCAGTCCTGACGGGCGTCTCATTGTCACGGCGTCCAGAAATAAAAGCGCGCGAATTTGGAATGCCGACACTGGAAAACCACTTACTCCTCCAATCCCGCAGACCGGCGAAGAGAACAACATGCTCGAATTCTCCGCGAACGGAAACCGACTGGTGGTCGCCTCTCCAAAAACGATTTCGGTGTGGGACGCCAACAACGGGAAACAATTATTCGCGCCCTTGACGACGGCCGCGCCAGTTTTCTCAGTGCAATTCGATCCGCTCGGGCGACGGCTCGTGACAGCATCGAGTGACAGGACCGCGCGAATCTGGAATGCAACGACAGGCGCGAGTTTGTTCGAGCCGATTGTTCATCCGGCCAAAGTCGAATGGGCCGGTTTCAGCGACGATGGTGAAAGGTTGATCACACTCTTAGAGGACGTGACCGGAAGACTCTGGGATGTGCGACCGGGAGCAGCGTTCCCCACACGGCTCAAACACGAGAGCGCAGTGATGGCCGCAGAGTTCACGCGCGACGGAAAAGAAATTATGACCGTGACGCAAAAGTCGATGGGCGAAACCGCAGTCCAGATTTGGTCGGCCGCGACAGGCAAGTTTCGACTCAATCCGAAAAGTTACCCACAGAGCGAAGGTTTGCCGGAATTCAGTCCGGACGCGAAGCGGCTTGTGACGAGATCGGAGAAGAGCGCGCAGATTTGGGACGTGTCCACTGGCCGGCAATTGGGTCCGCCGCTGACGCACGACAGTTTCGTCATGTCCGCCCATTTCAATTCCGACGGCACAAAAGTGGTGACCGCTTCTCAGGACAACACCGCAAAAATTTGGAACGCCGAAAACGGCCAACTGATTGGGAAGCCTTTGGTTCACGAAGACAAGTTGATGTGGGCGGCATTTAGCCCGGACAGCCGGCGCGTCGCGACGTCCGCGGAAGATAAACGGATCCGGATCTGGGACGCGGCCAGCGGCACGGTGATCTCGGAATGGGAATACGTTACGTATATTGCCTCGGGAGAGTTTAGCCCGGATGGCCGGCGATTGCTGACGTGGACCATGGATGACGTGACGGCCCGAATCTGGGACGTCGAACACGGCGAACCGGTCGGCGCGCCTTTGCGTCATACCGCCGAAGTTATATCGGCGCAATTTAGTCCGGATGGAACGAAAATCGTCACCGCATCAAACGACCACACGGCGCGGCTCTGGGATGCGTCCACCGGAAAGCCGCTGATCGATCCGCTCGAACATCCGGCGGAAGTTACCTCCGCGCGGTTTAGTCCCGATGGCCGGCAAATCGTGACCGTTTGTAATGACAAAGCGATTCGCATTTGGGACGCGGAATCCGGCAAGCTAGTGGCAGAGCCTTTTCCGGGAGGTGACGGTCAATCGGCCCAATTCAGTCCAGATGGCAAACGGCTGCTTATCGCGTCGCAAGAAGCCGGCGTCTTCGTTTGGGATCTTGTGCCGGCAGAGAGGAGGGCGCCCCCGTGGTTGTTAACTCTTGCGGAGATGCTTGCCGGCCAGCGTCTCGACGACAATGGCGTTTTCCAAATCATTCGAACCGATCCGAGCCAAACCCGCAAAGAGATTGAAGATCAACTGGCGCAAAGCAGCAGCGACGAGTGGAGCGCATGGGGCAAATGGTGGCTCGGCGATCGCAGCACCCGGACGATCTCGCCGTTTTCCCAGATTTCCGCTCGCGAATAGAATCAAACTGAACGGTAACCGCAACCGGATTGCCGTTGCAGTTCGCTCTGGTTTGCGATCAACATCGGCGCCATGAAGTTCTTCGTTGTCCTGGCTGCTTATCTTGTTGTGTCCACTGGCGCTGTTTTCAGCCAGGAGGAGAGGTTCGTTTTCTTTCCAAATGATAAACCCGTTATCGAGCTCAATTTTCCCGAAGGATTCAAAACGGCGTTGCGCAAGGACGGAACGTGCCTTGCCGTCGGCCCCAAATCGGTAATGGCCCTCGCGAGCATGGAAAAGATAAAAGATGCCGCGGCGGTGAAGAGCGCGTTGCCCGGCTTCGCGAAATCGTTCGCACTGCATTCCCTCGCCTTTCGCGAGCTCAACGCGGCCGTTGTCCAGGACGCCAAACTTCCCCTGCCCTACACGGACGGACAACCGATCGCGATAAAGGTTCTCGCCGGATCAGGCAAAAACAGCGATGGCGACGAGATGTTTGTGAGCGTGACGGCATTCCCATGGAACCATCGCTATTTTGTCCTCTTCGCTGTCGCCAAACCCGCGGACAAGGAGCAGCTCGAGAAGGACCGACGCACCGTTCTGGAAACGGTCACGGACGTGAACGACGACTGAGCGCAAACGCCATCGAACTGACGAAGGCGGCCAGGCTCGCGGCTGCAATCGCGCCGCCCAGAATAAGCCACCAGGGCCGATAGACCACCACAAGACGACCTGACGTTCCGGGCGGAATTTCCACCAGCGGGATCAGACCGCGGTAAGAACCAACCGATAATTCGCGACTGGCGATCGTCGCGCGGTAGCCCTTAAAAAAAGGACGCGAGATTGCGAGCAACGCGGGCCGATCACCAGCTTCGACGGTGACATTCGCGCTGAGCCGGTTGCGAGCATCCCTAGTTCCCGAAATAGAAGCGGCGGAGAACTGCTCGTTAGGCCGGGAGTCGATCGCGGTAAGAGAACGTAGTCGCGGGAGCGGTTCCCACCGGTGAAAAACGCGACCTTCTTTCGTGGCGGCGATCAAATGCCATTCGGAGGCCGCTTCGGGAATCAGTTCGATTTCATTGGCCACGATGATCCCGTCGACGCCAATTCGGGCGAGAAGCTCGTCCGGCCCACTCTCCTGTTGGAGTAAAGCTGCCGCGTTGATCGAAGAAATCTCGCCATGAATCGCGAAGTCGAATTCGCGCGCGACGCCCGCAGGCCGAATCGGGCTGTAGCCATTGATGAAACGAATACCGGCCCACATCGAGGTGCTGCCGGGACGAATTGTGGTTCCGAATGGTTCGGGGTGGTTCTCGACTGGATAGGCAGTTTCGGGCGCGGGATAAATGCTGAGATAAAGGCGTTGCGGATCGAGCGGTGCCGGGTCGGTGAGTTCCTGGGCGAGATTGTATTTCGGCACGCCGCAATTCGGCGGGATCCAAAGGTAGGTTGCGAGCAACGCCGCGAACGTGATCATTGCCGGCAACCACGATCGCGCAAAACGCATCCGGGATTCGCCAAGCAATTGCAACGACTCGGCCGCGCACAGGGCGAGAACGACATGCACCAAAGGCAACCAGCGAAAGCTCCAGCGAAAAACGCCAGCGGTCGGAAGCATGCAAAGAATCAGCGCAACGACTAGCAGGCCAAGTTCCCAACCGATCCGTCGAAACAATGTCCGACGCAGCGCAATCAATCCCGCCATCAGCGCGAGCGGCGGAACCAAACCGCAAGCGAGTTCCGTTGCCGTATGCGGCAATAGGCGTGAAGAAAAATCCGCCCAGTTGACAGTCCATTTCGGCAAAATGAATCCGGGCAGCGCCGAGAACGGGACGCGCCATTGAAAATGCTCGGCGCTATCTTGAACGGCGCGGGCGGATCCGTGAACATAATCGAGGAGCGCGAGCCACGCGGGCGCCGCCAGACCAACGCCAAGGACAGTGCCAAGAAACAGCGGTACGATGGCTGACAGCGTTCGTGTTTGGCCTAACGAACGGATCGCCAGCCACATGATGATGAGCGCGAGCATCAAAACCGTGTAAGGGAATCCGCCGGTCAGAACGAGATAGACAAACGGCGCCGGCCAGAGAAATCGCCAGCGGCTGCGTCGCGGGTCGAGCGCGCGTTCCATTCCCCACCAGGCCCATGGCAGCCAGGCGAACGCACCGAGCGCGCCGAACCAATCCGTCGCGCCCCAGCTAATAATCCAACCATTGAGTGCACCGACGAGAGCGACCATCATCGAGAGCGGCGACGCGAGATTTCGTCCGCGCGCCAGCAGGTAACCGCCCATCGCGAGCACGAACAGGTGCGCGATCGAAAGCGCGGCGGCTTGCTGCGGAAAGGTCAGCGGAAACTTCCAGATCAGGATCACAACGGCGTTCACAAAAATGGAGAACGTTCCGTACTGATATTCACCGGCGAGATTACCGCAGACCCACGAGTACGGGCTCAGCAACGGCCATTCGCCGTGCGACCAACTGCGGGCCACGTCGGCGAAAACCGGAAGGATCGACAGCTCGTAGTCGTCGTTCCAAAAGACGAGCGGATCGTGCCAGAGAAGAATCAGGCAAAAGACCGTGACGAGCGCGCCAGCACAAAGCGCCGCTAGAAAGTTGTGACGCTCGAAGCGTTTCACGCGAACGCGCTACAAAACAATCGGCGCCCCCTCCGTGAGGAGCAGCACTTGATCATCGATGCCTTGCGCGCGCGCCGCCGACATTAAACGCGCGGGTGGTTCGTCGAGCGGTTCGTAGCCGAGACGGAAACTGCCGTAGTGCATCGGGACCAAAGTTTTCGCGCGCAGTTCGAGAAACGCCTGGACGGCTTCCTCGGGATTCATGTGGACCTCGCGCCCGGTCGGCGCGTCGTAGCCGCCGATAGGCAAAAGCGCGACCTCGATCTCGTGCCGCTCGCCGATTTCCTTGAACCCATCGAAGTAAGCGCTGTCGCCGCAATGAAAAATCGTGCGGCCATCCATCTTGATGACGAATCCGCCGAACCCGCGGTGGAGATCGGCGAGAAAACGCGCGCCCCAATGCGCACACGGCGTGAGCGAAACTTCGATCGGGCCGAGCTTCACCGTCTGCCAATAATCGAGCTCGTGGACGATGTTGAACCCAAGATCGTGCACGAGATTGCCGACGCCGATCGGAACGACAATCGGTTGATCGGCCGCGATCTTTAGCAGCGTGCGCCGATCGAGATGATCGAAATGCGCGTGAGTTACGAGCACGAAATCAATTTCCGGCAAATGATGGATCTCGAACCCCGGCTGCTTCAATCGCTTGATCACTTTGAGCCACTTCGACCAAATCGGGTCGATCAGCAGATTGAACTCGTGGGTTTGAATCAGAAACGACGCGTGTCCGATCCACGTAATCCCGACTTCGCCTTTGCGGATTTTCGGGAAATGCGGCCGCGCCCGGTCGCCGGAACGCCTGGTGAAAAGCGACGGGATGAGGACTTCGGTGAGAAAATTGCGCTTGTGCCAGTCCGCGCTTGGAATGAGGCGAACGCGAGTCGAGCGTTTGTTTCCGGCGCCGTCCTCCGTGGCCTGGCGAACGATATTCCTCCGGCTTTTTTTCGAAAAAGGAATCGGCACGCTGCCGCAAGCATATAAGCTGGCAGAGGTGAATCAAAGGCTTTCGCGGGCGCGGACGGGATGAATTGACGCGCTCCCCCTCGGAACATGAACCTCCCGACCGCGCTTCCACGCCAGCCCTTCCTCGGCCTCGCGATCTCGGCGATGGCCGGGATTTTCGCGGCCGATTATTGGCCGAATCGCTCGATGGTCCTGGCCGCAATTCTCGCGGCGCTCGCCATTGCTGCGTGGTTTTCGCGCCGAACGTTCATCGTTTACGCGCTGGTCGCGACTGGATTTTTCTTTTTGCACAGCGAGCGAACGATCGATTCGCCGGGGATGCAATTGGCTCGCACGCTGGGAAACGAACCGCGCCCGGTAACAGTCCGCGGCGCGGTACTTACCGAACCGAGAATTTCCGAGCGCGGCTCGGCATCATTTCTCGTGCAGGCGGAATCGATCGAGATCGATGGCGAGACGTCCGAGTGCCGCGCGAAGTTGTTCGTCCGATGGCGGCACGACGTCGAGTTCGGTGACGAGGTCAAACTCTTCGGTACCGCGCAGCCGGTCGAGGGTCCGCGCAATCCGGGCGAGTTCGACATGCGCGCTTATCTTGCACGCGAGGACGTTCATCGCGCCCTGATCCTGCGCTATCCGGAAAACGGCGTCGTGTTAAATCACGGCGGCGGCAGTCGAATCCTGCGCCTCGCGCAGAAATCGCGCGCCTGGATGCAGGCCACGATTTGTCGCGGGCTGGACAATTCGCCCGACGTCACTGGCGCGATCAACGGCATGGTCCTCGGACTCCGTCATCAAACCTCGGAAGACATCGAGGAACCATTTCAACAAACTGGAACGCTTCATTTGTTTGCCGTCGCCGGTTTGCACGTCGGAATCGTCGCGCGGCTGCTTTGGATTTTAGCGACTGTGGCGCGCCTGCCGCGAAAATGGGCGACGATCCTCATCATTCCGGCGCTGCTGTTTTACGCAGCGATCACGGGATTGCATACATCGAGCGTGCGCGCGGCGGTGATGAGCGCGGTGCTGCTTGGCGGATTTATTGTGGAGCGGAAAGTATTTGCGTTTAACAGCCTCGCGGCTGCAGCGACGTTAATCCTTTGCTGGGACACGAACGAATTGTTCGCGGTCGGCTTCCAACTTTCGTTCTGCGTCGTCGGCGCGATTCTCCTTCTTCATGAACCGACGTTTCGGTTTCTGCAGCACCGCTTCGCCACCGATCCGTTTCTGCCGCGAAGTCTCTTCACGGCGCGGCGTCGCACGTTGAACAAAGGGCTGACGTGGATCGCGCGGGCTGCGTCCGTGTCGTTCGCGGCGTGGATCGGTTCGCTGCCGTTAATGTTTTGGTATTACCACCTGGTCACGCTCATTTCGCTGATAGCGAACCTGGTCGTCGTGCCGATCGCGTTCTTCGTGCTGGCCGGCGCGTTGCTCTCGTTGGTCACGGCGCCGTTTTCTTCCTGGCTTTCGATCGTCTTCAACAACGCGAACTGGGCGCTGACCAAATTGATTCTTGGCGCGGTGCATCTCTTCGCGCTACTGCCGGGCGGTCATTTCTATGTCGAACATCCGCACCGGCCGAACGGCGCCACTTTGGAAATCAATGCGCTCGATCTGCGTTCCGGCGCGGCTGTGCACCTTCGCGCGGATGGACATGACTGGCTCATCGATGCTGGACCGGTGCGCGATTACGAACGCGTCCTGTATCCATATCTTCGCGCTCGCGGAGTGAATCGCCTCGATGCCTTGGTCCTCACGCACGGCGATGCCGCCCACATCGGAGGCGCCGGTCTTTTGCTTGCTGATTTTGAGCCGACGCAATTGATGGATACCGCGGCGGCGGATCGCTCGTTGTTACACCGAAAATTTCTCGAACTGTTGAAAACTCAAAAACGCGCACCGCGATTCTGCCGCGCGGGCGATGAGTTCAAGATTTCGCGCACAGTCACGCTCCACCTTCTCTTTCCGCCGGAAAATTTCCAAGGCGACCGAGCGGACGATCAAGCGCTGGTCATCGAAGTGTTGATAGCGGGGCGGCGGCGCGTCCTCTTGATGTCCGACAGCGGCGAAGCGACAGAGAATTTTCTACTCCAAAACTATTCCGATCTCCGCAGCGACCTTCTGATCAAAGGCCAGCACCATACCGGGGTATCCGGGACACCGGCGTTTCTCGATTGTGTCCGGCCGCAGGCGATCATCGCGACATCGCGCGATTTTCCCGACAGCGAGCGATTGAAACCGGAATGGATCGACGAAGTTCGCGCCCGTGGAATTCAACTGCTCCGACAGGATGAGACCGGCGCGGTCCAGCTAAGATTGTTCCGCGATCGTTGGAAAGCGACGACCTACGTAACCGGCGAGACTTTTCGCAATTCCACTCGGTGAATCGCGAGTCCCCGCTCGCGGAACCGTCGTTCGAATTTGGTCATGACAGGTGTTTGCCGCGCGTCCGTTGTCACCGCGAATAACCGGGACTCCGAAACAAGACTTCTGATATGTCGAAAATACTCAACCTCATCGGTCGCGATTCGGACGGTTCCGTTCGGAACGAGGGCGCGATAGAGCGACTCGAGGAAATCTCTCGTGACGAGACGGCGCGATGCGTGGCGGCGTTTCGGCCAGGGATCGGGAAACAGGAGATAAAAAGCTGTGACCGAACCTGGCGGCAGCAGGTACTCGACTGCATACGAAATTTCAAAACGCGTCACCCGTGCATTCGTTAGGCCGGCGCGTTCGATTTTCCGGCAGGCGCTCCGAACGCGTCCCGGCAACCGTTCGATCCCGAGAAAATCATTGTCCGCAGTTTGCGCGGCCAAAGCAGTGACGAACGAACCGTCGCCACAGCCGAGATCAACCTGGAGCGGAGCGACGCGACGGAAAACCGCCTGCAAATCGAGAGACTCAATACAATTCGCCGGGACGAGCTCGATCTCGCTTGCTATCGTTGAGGATGAATCGGAGGACACGTCAGATGATCACCAGACTTATCGTTTCGCTTTTGGCTCTCGCTACCGTGACGGCGCGCGCGGAGGAACCAACGCCGGCGAATACCAAAAAGGCGGTTTTCGCGGGCGGTTGCTTTTGGTGCATTCAAACGCCTTACGACAAGGCCAAAGGAGTTGTCAAAACTGTTGTCGGTTACACCGGCGGCAGCGCCGAGGACGCGACCTACGAAAAGGTTTCGTCGCACCGCACCAAGCACCGGGAAGCGATCGAAGTGACCTACGATCCGGCGCAGATTTCCTATGAGCAGCTGCTCGACATCTTCTGGCGAAATATCGATCCAACGCAGGCCGACGGGCAGTTTTACGACATCGGCCCAAATTATATTGCGGCGGTTTATTACGGGAACGATGACGAGAAAAAAATAGCCGAGGCCTCCAAGGAAAAGCTCGGCAAATCAGGAAAGTTTTCGAAGCCGATCGTAACCGAAATTCTGCCGGCGATGCCGTTCTATCCCGCCGAGGATTATCACCAGAAATATTACCTGAAAAAACCAGCCGATTACGAGGCCTATCACGCCGGGTCGGGTCGCGAGAAATTTTTCGAGAAAACCTGGAACGCGGAAAAGGGAAAATAATTCAGCGGCGACGGGCCCGCAGCTTCGCGACCCACGCCCGCAAACCGGGAAGGTCCATGAAGTTCAAAATGCGATCGGGCGGTATGCGCGCCTTGAGCGCCGCGGCCAGACCCAGCTCGATGAATTCCAACTGGTGGGCGTGATGCGAATCCGTGCCTAACGAAATTCTGACGCCTTCTCTCCGGGCAATCTTGAGCAACGCGAGATTCAGATCCTGCCGGTCCGGATAACTGTCGATCTCCACCGCCTTGTCGAGTTTCGCGGCTTGGGCAAAGACGCGAGGCCAATCCGCTTTCAGTCCCATCCGAAAATTGTAAATCCGACCGCGCGGATGTCCGAGAATCTGGATGTCGGGATTCCGGAGGGCGGCCAGATAACGAGACGTCTGATCCTCCTTCGTTCGCAACGCCGAATGGAATGCGCCCAGAACGATATCGAGCCGAGCGAGTGATTTCGGGTCCATGTCCCCTTCCCCACGCGGATTCAAATTCATCTCGATCGAACGCAGGACCGTTACTCCTGATCCGCGTGATCCCTTGTTTACGGCTTCGATCTCGCGCGCTTGTTTGGCCAGGGCCTTTTCGTCGATGCCGCCGGCAATTTTCAAACCCTTCGAATGATCGGTGATCGCAATGTACTCGTAACCGCGTTCGTTCGCAGCTGCGGCCATCTCGGCAATACCAGCGCTACCGTCACTCCAAGCGGTGTGCATTTGCAAATCGCCGTGCAGCCGTTTCGACCATTCCGGATTCACGGCGAGATTAACCCGCGCGTCCGCCCGCGTAAGAAAATCGCGCCGGATCAGCGGCGGCTTGGTTTCCACACGTGGCGGCTTTTCGATCCAAGCCCGGAGTTGTTTGGCAATGAATGGCCCGACTCCGTGAAGTTCGGTGAGCGGACGGCCCACAGCTAAAACGTTGGACCCGAGTTCAGGCCACAGAAAAGCGCTGCGCGCTGCTCGCCGGAAAGCCCGAATGAGAATCCCAGAGCTGGTTTCGGCTTTTCGTGCCAGCAATTCAGCGAGATCGGCATTCGAAAGCGCTCGGGCCACATCCAAATATCGCGAGCCGGGCCGTAAACAGCCGCTGATTGTAGGCCGGCGCGAGTGTTTCCACGGGTTTACCGCGCGGTGCGCGGCACGACCGTTGCTTTAGGTATTCGCGCGAGCCAGGAAGTCACTCACTACAATCTAAAGTTACGTTACGTTCCTTTGGCGTTCGCGGCGCGATCAGAAATGATCGCGCTTTTTTTTGCCGAACTCGTCAGGGTTTCGTTAACGACGGCACTTGCACAAACGCGGCCATCGGCGACAAAGTTGCCGTCTGTTCGAGCGCGCTGAACGTGTAAAGGTCGGCTTCGCTTGAGTTCACGAACTCGGCCTGACTGACCGCCAGCGGTTCATTCAGAATTCGCGACAACTCCTGCGCCAAGACAATGGCGATCGCTCGCGGGTCGCGAGTGTAGACCGGGATCGGGAACGCGCCGGAATTGCGGTCGTAGCCATAAACGTTACCTTCGGTTTCCCAGACGCAATAGGCGTGGCCGGCCGGATGATTCTCAAAACGAACAAGGAGGATCTTTGCCCAAAAATTCTTGTCCAACGCGTGCTGGGTCTTCACCACCGCCAGATAATTGCAGGCCGAAACCACGCAGCCATTAAGGACTACCAGGTCGTCCTCCCCGGGATTGAGCATAACCCGCTGGCGACAAGCGGAAGAACTGAGGAGAAGAAAGCCGGCTGCGGCGAGGCCAAAAAACCGGTGAAAAAAAAGTTTCATGCGAGGCATCCGAACAGGGTTGGGATTGCGAATAATTATGGCCATTGGTGTGGTTATAGCACCAAACCTGCTTTATTGGGAAGCTTTATCTTCGTAAGACGAGGATAAGGCAAGGTTTTCCCATGCCTCCAGGCGATGCGCCTTAATAGACCCGGAGGTAGCGCCGGCGGTCGCCATTGGCCGCCTGGATGAGGAAAGAATCTCTTTTCATTTCGAGTAACTGGTCGCGATCTGTCGTTCCGCGCGGAATCCGGCCGAACGCTTCGGTCAAGTAGACGTAATTCAATACGCCACTTTCGATTTTCCACCGTCCGGTGAATTTCAAAACAAGCCTTTTGTGGCGTGCGACCTCGCCCGAAAATGACCCGTCGGGCCTGAAGGAATAATGGCAGCTTTGGGTTTCGTCGGAATAACGCCAGTCACCGACCAATTGTGATTTACTCTGCCTGTCGATTGTGACGCAGGAGGAAAGCGCGAGGAGCGAAAACAGAGCAAGGATCGCTTTCATTAGCTCGAAAAGCACGATTCACCGACCGCGCCGCGAGCGCAATCCCAGGGTTTATTCATTCCCAAAAACAACGAGAGCGACCCTTGGGGGAGGATCGCTCCGTCGTGTTTGGCTACTCCAGAAAATTAGTTTTGAGCAACGAGCGCAGACGCGGCCCGGTATTTTTTGCTCCCCGCATACGCATACAGCGGCTGGTAATTCCGTTTTCCAGCTTGTGCGGACGTGCAGGCAGCCCAGTTGAAAGTCGGATCGAGAACGTAGCTGCCGCTTTCCGTATCCCACGCCAGCCAAGCATGTGTCTGCCGGCTGGTCGCTGTCCGCTTGCCAATCACGAGGCGGACATTGGCCGCGCCGTTTTCGCGCATCTTCTCGTAGAGAGCAACGGCCTTGGCTTTGCAGTCGGCGGGGGCGCCAGAGACAGCTTCAGCCGGGGTTTTCCAGAAAGTCGTGAATCCGTAGGGAATCTCACGCAGCTCGGCCATCCACTGATTGACGATCGAAACTGAGACCTGCGACCCCGATGAATGAGTCGGGGCGGTCAGGACCGGGCGGATTCGGGTCATCTGTCGATCATAGGGTGTTGAGCTGACGGTAAAGAGAAGGGCGTCAGCGAAGGAAGAGGAGGCGGCAATGGCCAAGAGGAGGCAGGAGAGGAGAAGCGTCTTTTTCATGGAGTGGCTGTTTATAGGTTTCATTCTTACTATAATTTCTATAAGCAACGGCCATGCCATCTCTCTCTTGGCTAGCAAAATTGCTGCCCGGGCTATTTCCGGCGCAGGGATTCGTTGGGTGGGACCCCAGGATGAGATCAATGCTCAGCGAAGCGCTGATGGTCCTAAGCAGATGGACCGCCTCCTATGGCCTAAAGACAGGAATCGGACTTTGGAGGCGAGGGGAGTTGAACCCCTGTCCTCGAAGCTATCAACGCAAGCTTCTACATGTGTAGCCGGTGACAATATTTAAGGGGCCGAACTTTGCGCCGGCACACTGCCAGCCCCCGAGCGTCCGCGAAATCGATCTCACCGTTGCGCGCGGTCGCCCCGCGCTTCGGCCAGCCTGCTGTCCACGTCTCCGCCGCCAGCAGGCGTCGCTTCGGAAACGTCACGGTCAATTAAGCCGCGAGAGCGAGATCTTCGTGATCTGCGTTTATTTGTTTTGGTCCGGATTTTAACGAGGCCAACGAACCATCCTCGACATGCCGCCTTCGCTTCAAACTACGAGTCGAAACCAGTGCGCCCCCAGTTTTTGAGAGGCGACAACATATTCGAAATGGGCGGCCCTCGCAACCGATGGAGCGCCATCGGGGAAGAAATTCCTTGCGCGGGGAATCAGGCTGCCGGACGAATGGCGGATGCCGGAGCTGAAAGCCTTCGCCAGCTCGGTCGCCGTCGTTGTGTCGAGCTGCGATGCCTTTTTCGATACCTGGCGGCCATTTTTTTTCTTCTTCCGAAGGCATTGGCGCGATTGCCCGCTTCCGGTGTTTCTCATCGTGAACCAGCTTCGCGTTCGTTCAGAAATCGTCCGCCCAATTTCTGTCGGCCCCGACCAAAATTGGGCGTCGAACATGGCCAGCGCGCTGACCTCGATTACTCAGCCCTACATTCTCTATTTCCAGGATGATTATTTCCTGAATGGCAAAGTGAACAACGAGCTGTTGGCGCAGGATTTCACCTACGCTTTCGAGAACGGCGCCGCTTCGTTGTGTCTCTACGCCCGCTCAACTTTGGAGCCAGACTTCCAGCCATTGAACGATCGAATCGGGATCGTGCCGCCGGATTCAGACGGCCGGACGCGCTTGCAAGTGACGCTTTGGAAAAAGGAAGTTCTGCAAGCAACCCTCCGCCCGGGCGAATCCGCCTGGAACATGGAAGCTCGAGGCAGTGAACGCACGAAAGATTTGCTCGCTCTTTCTTACGTCCACCGGCGAGGTCTGCCCATTCCGTACCTGATGTCTGCGATCGTTCGCGGGCTCTGGACGTCGCAGGCGCTCGCGCTTTGCCGCGAGTCTGACTTCGAAATCAAACCGCGCTTTCGCTCCGAGCATAGCGACATCGCCTGGCGACGGCGTTTCCGCCGCGGCCTCGATCGCATCAAGCGGACATTTGCTTTGGCAAAACAACGCGGGCATGTGATCGATTTGGACTCCGCCTAAGAACTGAAGGAAACTCCGCCGGCCGAGACGATCAAAGTAAACCTGCGGCGCGAACATAATCTAATCACTGCTACTTGATGGAACTCGAAGCCGCACCTGCCTCATCACCATCCTCGGCGATCAGGCCGGGCGGCTTGGACCGGGCGCTTCTCGAGTCCGCGCTCGATTGCATTATCTCGATGGACGCAGACGGACGCGTGATCGAATTCAACCCGGCAGCCGAACGCGTTTTCGGCTACAAACGCGAGGAAGCAGTCGGCTGCGAGTTAGCGACTCTCATTATTCCGCTCGAGCTCCGGGAACGACATCGCAAAGGACTCGACCATTACAAGGCGACCGGCGAAGGGCCGGTGCTCGGCAAACGACTGGAAATCAAAGCGCTTCGGGCTGACGGCACTGAGATTCTGGTTGAGCTCGCGATCACGGCGTTGAGCGATGGAAACGCCACTGTTTTTACCGCCTACCTGCGCGATATCACTGATCGCAACCGCGGCGAGATCGCACGGGGCCGCCTGGCGGCAATCATTGAGTCCTCCGATGACGCCATCGTCAGCAAGGATCTCAACGGCATTATCACCAGTTGGAACGCGGCCGCCGAGCGGCTCTTCGGTTATACGTCCGATGAAATCGTCGGCCAGTCGATCCTGCTGTTGATCCCGCCCGAGCGGCAGCATGAAGAGCCACGCATTCTTGAACGAATCCGGCGCGGCGAACGCATCGACCATTATGAGACCGTTCGTCGCCGCAAGGACGGATCGTTGTTCGACATTTCGGTCACTGTTTCGCCACTCAAAGATCAGAGCGGCCAGATCATCGGCGCGTCGAAAATCGCCCGCGACATTTCGGAGCGCATTCAAAACGAACGACGGCGCACTGCCCAATACACCGTCGCGAACTTGCTTGCCGGTTCGTGGTCGATCGCGAAAGCCGGTCCGCGAGTCATTCAAGCCGTCGCGGCAGTCTCCAAATGGGTTTCCGGTTCCATCTGGCTACGCGACGGCGCGTCGGAAGATTTGCAATGCTCGATCACGTGGCACGAGGATAAACCGGGATTAACCGATTTCGTCGCGGCGACAAAAGCGAAGACTCTCAAAGCCGGCGAAGGTCTGCCCGGTCGCGTAATGACGTCGCGCAAACCGATCTGGATCGAAAATCTGACCGCGGACCCGAACTTTCCGCGCGCGGCGGCGGCAGCGGCGGCGCAACTCAACGGCGCTTTCGCGTTTCCTCTCATCGCAGAGGGTGAAGTCAACGGCGTCCTGGAATTATTCAGCCTGCAACCGTTGCAGCCCGACGACGATCTGCTTTCGCTCATGGAGGCGCTCGGCAGCCAGATCGGGCTCTTCATTCATCGCCGCATTCTCGACGCCGAATTACAGCGGCAAAAAGAAGCCGCCGAATCCGCCAACGCCGCGAAAGACCGGTTCCTTGCAACTCTGAGCCACGAGCTGCGCACGCCGCTGACGCCCATTTTGATTTGGGCCGGAGGAATGGTGAACGATCCTTCGCTGCCGCCCGAGATCGACGAAGGACTGCGGATGGTCTGCCGCAACGTCGAGCTCGAGGCGCGCGTCATCGACGATCTGCTCGATCTGACCCGCATCGTCCGCGGCAAACTGCGACTGAATTTGCGAAAATCCGATGCGCACGACTTGTTAGGCCACGCCATGGAGATCGTGCGCGATGAAATTTTGTCGCGAAAATTGAAACTGGCAGTGGACCTGAAGGCGCGCGACCATCTCGTTCTCGCGGATGAATCGCGGTTGCAACAGGTGTTTTGGAACCTGTTGAAAAACGCGTCCAAGTTTACTCCAGGACAGGGGGCCGTGACGGTGCGCACGTTCAATCCCGGTCCACACTCGCTTCAGATTGAAATCAGCGACACCGGGATCGGAATCGAGCCTGATAACCTGGGAAAAATTTTCGAAGCATTCGAGCAAAGCGGGACGCGTCGGGAAGGTCTCGGGCTCGGGCTCGCGATCAGCAAAGCGATTGTCGAGATGCATCGCGGCTCGATTCACGCTTTGAGCGAAGGCCTGGGCAAAGGCGCCACCTTCGTGATCGATCTCCTGACGGCTGCCTGATCTCTACTGGAGGGGGTAGCCGTAGACCTGCCAGACGATCACGCGGCCGCCGACGAAATCGGTGTCGTGCTGGTAAAGAAAAGAGCGATCGCGCTCCGACCATTCGAGCGTGCGTGGCGCGTCGTGATGATTCGGATCGTAAACGGCGTAGCGATAATTTCCGTTGGCCGTCCGGTCGTTCGGCTTTCGCGCATAAACGAGCACGCCGTGATTGATATTCAGGCTTCGCGGAAAATTCGTCAGGTAAGCGACAAAGTAACCGCCGGGCGCGCTCAGGCGGCGTTCCAGTTCCTGGTGCGTCCGCGCCTGTTGCGCTGGGCCGTGCGGCCAAAGAATTCTCCAGTTACCCGGCCGAAAGTAGGTCGGCCATCCGAGACCGATATTCTTCTCCAGAATTTCCGGGCGCGCATTGCTGAGTGAGCGAAGATCTTTGTATCCCGGCATCACGATCCGGTCCGGCTTCGCGAACGGCGCATCCCACGGCGGGACGCGCGTAATCTTTCGAATCCGCTCCGCGAGTTCCTTGTCGCCGAGCGGCGGCTGGGCGGGCTCGAATCGGACGAACTTCCGGAATTGCATCACGGTCCGGCTCATCACGAAGCAATGTTGGGTGAAGCGCTTCGGTTGTTCGCCCGGGCTTCTCGGACGCGGCGAAGCATGGCCATCGTGAAATTCGAGCGCCGTTTCGTTATCGAACGAAAACGTATCGCGGTTGAAAGCGAAAGACCGGTCAGCCTTTGCGCTCACCACGCCGATCCATAAACAAATGGCAATCGGAAGTCCGAATCTCAGAATACCCTGCGCGATCATGCGCGCCCCCTCCCTGCAGAAAATTCCTCTAAATAATTATCGTGGGAAACACACTAAAAGGATGTCAAAACGCGCCCGCCCAGACCCGCAACAAACGCCGCAGATGCGATGTTACTCTATAGCCGGGCAGGTACGGAAGCGAGGGGCATGAGGGCGCGAGCGCGCGGCTTTTGGCAACAGAGGTATTCCCATGCTCAAAAAAATCTCTTCACAATCCGGCGCGACTTTGGCGCGCTTTGTCCTCATATTGATGTTGTGCGGCGCCGCCGTTTCGCTGGCGTGGTTCAGCTTCGCTGCTTCATCATCGCCGAATCAAACAGCTCTCTCCGCGGCCGCGCTGCCCACGTTTGGCCATCCGGTGATCAGCGGCGTCGGCGGCGAAGGCTTCGAGCAAGACCTTCGCGTTGATCCATCGAATTCGAATCGGCTCTACACGAGTGTGCCCGGCGCGCTTAGCTCCGACACGAGTTGGATCTGGCGCTCACTCGACGCGGGAAAAACTTTCAAGTGGATCCCGAACTCGACACCGTTAACAGGAAAGGGAGCAGCGTGCGCGGGTGGCGGCGACACCGAACTCGGGGTGGATTCCAATGGCCACCTCTATTTTGCCGATCTTACTCTAGCGAATTTCAGCACTGCGCGCTCGGACGATCAGGGCGCGAGCTTTACCTGCAGTAACACCGGCGTGCCGGATACCGTCGTCGATCGGCAGTGGTACGCGTTCGACGGTGATCCGACGAACGGCGGAAGTATTTACCTCGTCAACGATGAAACCGGGCCAGGCATGCCGAACTGCCCCGGCGCCACGATCGTCGGCAATCTCCTGGTCATGTATCGCTCGCCGGCGGGCGGGGCGAGCTCGACCGCCGGGATCCAGTTCGGGCCGCGCAACCCCGTGAGCGGCCTCGGCACTTGCAACGAAGGAATCATGGGCAACAACGAGGTAAGTCCTGTGGCAACGACTTTGGGCCAACCGCTCACGGCTAATACTTACGCCACCTTGCCCACGCCGGTGAAACACGTCTTCGTCATCCATGACAACGGCGCCTTAAATCAGATCTGGCTCGGCCGTTGTTTTCCGGTCGCGTTCGGTCCCGCCGTTCCGAACCTCAGCGACCCGAGCGGACTGAATTGCACCGATATCATGGTGAAAGATCTCGGCGCCAATAGAACGGGAGGCAATTTCCCGACTATGGGGATCGACAAGGCCGGAAACCTTTATGCTGTCTGGCCGCAGGCGCCCTACGACGCCAACAACGGTGTCGTCACCGGCGACACCGTCCTGAAGTTCTCCTATTCGACCGACCAGGGAAATACCTGGTCAAACCCGATCACGATCGATACTTCGGCCGCGCCTGGAGGTGCGTTGCGCAACAACGTCATGCCATGGCTCGTCGCGGGCGATGACGGCCGCGTCGGCATTGGCTGGTTCGGCACCCCCGGCGCGCCCAGTTATCCATCGAACGGCCCGGACGATTGCCCGGCCACCTGCAACTGGAGCGTTTGGTACACGATGTCCACCAACGCCCATTCCGCCTCGCCCACCTTCACCGCGCCCATGGAAGCGAGCGAGCATTTCATACATCGCGGCAGCATCCAGACTTTGATCGGCGGCCAGAACGGCGACCGCACCCTCGGTGATTTCCTCCAAGTCCGGATGGGACCGCAAGGCGAAGCCATGATCAGCTATTCCGATTCGAATAACATCGATGAAGGCAACGCGCCGCACGCGATGTTCGTCCGGCAGAACGGCGGCGACGGATTGCTCGCCACCATCTCGCCCGTCAACGTCGCCGGATTGCGCCCGTTCAACAGCGTTTCCGATCCGGCCGGCGACGGCCGCTACGAAGCGAATAGTACCGTAAGCGCGAATATGCCGCAGCTCGACATCACCGGCTCGAGCATGCGGCAGGTTACGACGCCGCCATGCATTGTCGGATCTCCCTGCTACGAAGTAACGATGCAAATAAATAATCTCAGCCTCGCGCCGACGACCGCGCAGGATCCGGATACCGACCTTGTCTGGCTAACTCAATGGCTTGTCCCTTCCAGTACCGATCCACTCGGCGGAAAAAACTTTTTCGTTTACGCCGAGTCAAATAACGGCGGCGCACTGCAATGTTTCGCCGGCGAAAATGCTGAGAACCGCATCGCCGGCGGCGTAGGCCTCACTTATCCCGGCACGACCACATTGCCGGCCGCTAATTGCAACTCCACGCTCGGCGCAAACGGCACGATCACGATTTACGTCCCGCTCTCCGTCGTCGCCGAAGCAAACCCGATCGACAACAAATTGCATGAGGTCACCGCCAGCACGATGACCTTGCAGGCGCAGGCCAACAGCGTCCCGCCCGTGTCAGCCAACAATCGCTTTATCGGTGGCGTATTTTTCAACCCCATCGATATCGCCCAGAGTTACGTCTTCGATCCGAGCCTCGTCACCGCACCGCCCGGAATCCAACTCGTGAACATTTCCGGCCGCGCCCTTGTCCAAACCGGCGACAAGATCGCTGATGGCGGCTTCATCGTTCGCGGGGCGCCCGGGAAACGCGTTTTGTTGCGCGGGATCGGCCCGTCGCTCGCCGTGCCTGGAGCGTTACAAGATCCCATGATCGAATTGCACGATGGAACTGGCGCCACCGTTGCCGTGAACGACAATTGGAAAGCCACCCAGCAGACCGAGATTCAGCAGACCGGCCTCGCGCCAAGCGACGATCGCGAATCAGCTATCGTGGCCACGCTCGCGGCCGGCAATTACACCGTCATTCTGCGCGGCTCGGGTAACAGCATCGGGATCGGCGTGGTGGAAGTGTATGACCTCGATCCGCCCAGCGGCAGCGAGCTCGTGAACGAGTCCGTGCGCGCCGATGTGCAGACGAACGACAACGTGTTAATCGACGGCACCATCATCGCCGGCGTTACGCAGAAACGAGTAATGTTCCGCGCGCTCGGCCCATCTCTCAGCGTCAGCGGCACACCTATCGCCGGCCGCTTGATGGATCCCGTAATGGAATTGCACGATACCAACGGCACTTTGATTGCGAGTAACGACAACTGGAAGACCAGTTCAAACGCCGCCGAGATTCAAGCCAGCACCCTGGCTCCGCCTGATGACCGTGAATCCGCGATCCTGTTACCGCTCGGTCCCGGCAACTATACCACGATTGTGCGCGGCGCCGGCGCCACCACTGGCATCGCCATTAACGAAATCTATCGGCTCGATAATTAATGTAGCAGCGGGATTGTAGGGCAGGCGCATCGCCTGCCTTGTAGCTCCATCGACGCGCTGTAGCAGCGGATCTATGACCGCTCCTTGGTTTCCCATTCCCCTCGTTCCCAAACTCTGTTTGGGAACGCACTTGTCTTGGAAGCTCCAGCTTCCTGCCTTGTTTCGCCCTCGCCCTTTCCTACCTCCGACCTCTGACCTTTCTACCTTCTACTTTAGCCTTTAGACTTTCAGAATCCGTTCTTCTTCCCCGTCGCCGTCTCCCTTAGGCGGTCGCGCAGCCAGGTGGAAGTTGGCAGACTCCGCGTTGTGAATCTGCTCCCCTCGGACAGCACAATCGCTCCGCAGATTGTAATCGTAACGCCGCCAATTGACCAAAAGCCTCGGCCCTTTACCGCGACTCCTCGCAGAAATGCGGTGTCTCCTTGGAGAAACGCGACCTCGCCTCGGAGAAACATTATCGCCCCTCGAGGAAACGTCCCGGCGCTCTTACCATTTACCGCAAACCCTCGTTCCTTTGCGGCAATTCCTCGCGACTTTGCGCCTACGGTTACAGGCGCCATTCCCAGTCCCGGGAGAAGCGCCGCAATGCCGCGGCGAAATACAGCAAACCCTCGGACTCCCAGAGCGAATCCTCGAAGGAATATTGCGGTTCCACAAGGCGCGGCCCTAAACCGCCCGGGACATGCCCGCTCCAATGCGGGAAACGCCCAGTTTTCCACTCATAAACGACGATCCCGCAAGAGCGGGATCGTGTTCCAACCAACAACCACCAACCTACGGAGGAAATAGATATGGCTTACTTCAAAGCCCGCGTTGATTACTCAAAAGATGCTGACGGTGACCTGAGCGGCCCGTCGCATAACATCCACGCCAAGCTGGTCCTTAATGCGGCCACCTTCCCCGCTCTGCCGATCACGATGGCTGCCTTCCTTACCATCATCACCACCTGGGACACCGCGCTAGGTGAATCGCTCAAAGGCGGTACCGATCGCACGACCACCGAGAACAACGCGCGGATGGCGCTGGAGAACGCGCTCTTCAAGCTTGGCACCTACGTAAACCTGGTGGCCGATGGCGACAAAGCCACCATCGACCTGAGCGGGTTCGAGAGCTACGATACCGCGCATCCCCAAAGCACCGGCGGCGTCACCTTCATTCCTCAAAACGTGCGGTGGGAAGACGGGACGGTTTCCGGCGCGGCCGCGTTGCGTTGGAAAGGCGACGGCAAAGGCTCGCTTTACGAAGTCCAAACCTGCACTGGCGATCCGAACACCGAAGCAAACTGGAGTTACCGCGGCTCCTTCAGCGGCGGCCGTGCCGACCTGGCCGGGTTCACGCCCGGCACGGTGATCTGGGGCCGAGCCCGCAGGATCGGCACCGGCGGCGAAGTCGGCGGCTGGAGCGACCCCGCGCAGAAGAGAGTGAACTGAGCTTCGGACTAACGAAAAGAACGGGCAGGAATAATTTTCCCGCCCGTTTCTCTTCCAAGGTCCTAGGTGCCGCGCCTTGCAATGGCAGGCTCTATAAAATCAGTGGCGCGATCCGAGTAGATCGCCTTTTGGGGATTCGACATCGGCGTTCGGCGTTTCTCCCCAAGCTCCATCCTCCCTTTTAGACAATAGCCCAGCGCTTTAGCGCTGGGTCACCGCAAGACCATCCTGTGCCACTACTATTCCGCCGCTACTCAAGCGTAGACGGGATCTTCGAGATTAAACTTGCTCCGCACCCTTGCATTCGTAACCCTTAGGGTCGCCCTCGACCCCACATGCTCGCTTCCCCTTTGCGCACCTCCTCGTCCCCAAAGCTACTGGACCGCGTGCGTTGGCATCTGCGGGTGAAGCACTATTCGATCCGAACCGAGCAAGCTTACGTCGACTGAATACGGCGCTTCGTTTTATTTCACCAGAAGCGACATCCCGATCAAATGGGTGAAACCGAGATCGCGGCTTTTCTCACCCACCTGGCAGTCGATCAACACGTCGCGGCCTCAACCCAGAATCAGGCGTTAAGTGCGTTGCTCTTTCTTTTTCAGCAGGTGCTGGATCGAAAACTGGATTTCATCAGCGGCGTCGAACGCGTCCGCCGACCGCCGAAATTGCCCGTCGTCTTTACTCCAGCCGAAGCGCATTCGGTCATCGCCTGTATGAAAGGCGACTATCGCCTCATGGCCGAACTGCTCTACGGCGCTGGCCTTCGCCTCATGGAAACGGTGCGACTGCGCGTCAAAGATATCGACTTTGGCTATAACCAGATCACCGTGCGCGGAAAGGGAGCGAAAGACCGACGCACCCTTCTTCCTGCTCGGGTCCGCGGAGCGCTACGCGCCCATCTCGACAGAATACGCAGACTCCATCGCAGTGCTCTCGCGCGCGGCGATGGAGCCGTTCTGTTGCCCCATGCCTTGGAACGCAAATATCCTGGCGCCGAACGCGCATGGCTCTGGCAGTATGTTTTTCCAGCCCCTAAGCCGTCACTCGATCCACGCTCTGGCGTGCTCCGGCGTCATCATCTATCCGAGAAAAACCTTCAAAACGCGGTCAAACTAGCGATCCGGCAAGCTGGCATCGCCAAGGCAGCCAGTTGTCATACGTTTCGCCACAGTTTTGCTACTCATCTCCTGGAGAACGGTTATGATATTCGCACCGTCCAGGAACTCCTTGGCCACAAGGATGTGAGCACCACCATGATTTACACTCACGTGTTGAACAAACCCGGCCTCGGCATCCCCAGTCCGCTGGACTCGCAAAACCTGCCCGTCGAAATAGACGACAAATCCTCGGATAGACGACAAATTGTTCGCCTATCTCGAAATTGTTCATCTTATTCTCGTTAGGCGATTCTACCTCATGCTAAAACTATTGCCCCTCGTCGCATTCGCCCTCTTGATCTCCAATGCCACCGGTGGCGAAAAGCCTCCAGACATTACCGGCGCAAACAAAAAAACGCTCGATGCGCATCTTGGTAAAGTCGTGTCTCTACGCGGCACGCTCGACCTCGGAATGCAGAGCGAGATCGTCCGCGGTGCCACCAGACGGGGCGATTTTTACATCATCGCGGATGTGCCTCCGGGTGGATTCACGCTACCTGAGTCTTGGATGCAGTTGCGCGGTCACAAAGTTCGCGTCACCGGAGAACTGAAATTTCGTTCTTTTGATCGCACCCACGCAAAGCCGGAGGAGCAGGTTGCACCCGACTACTATTACATGGTGCTCCAAAGCACCGAGATTCAACGTCTCGATTCCAAATGACGAAATCGCCTAACCATGCGATGGAGCGAACGGCTGGCAGCTTTGGTTCCTTTTCTTCCATGAAATTCCACCCAGAACCCGCAGCCACGCGCCCTCCCGCCAGCCGTCGCTCATCTTGTTCTCGTTAGGTCTTTACAGTACCTCCTATGTATTCCGTTCAACTCGGTTTTGATGCCGCAGTCAAGCGGGTGGAAAGCTTGCTGAAAGCAAGCTACAACAGCGAAGCGCTAGTTACGTCAGTGTTCACCGCAGAGAAAACTCTGCGGCGCACACTGAAGCAGCTCATCGTTTCCGCCGGCTTCATCTCGCGACATGCGACTGAGATTTCCGGGAACATTCGTGGGCTTCGCGACATCGGCAGGCACTGGCAGCTTTACGATCCCGAGCATCGCACTTTAGTGGTCTTGCTCGGCAACCCGGATTGGCAGGTTTTCACCGAAGCCGCCAAGATGCGCAATGACATGATTCATGGCGCAAGCGTTTATCCATCTGCTATGTGTATCCAGCAGACGAAGGCGGTTTTGGCCGCATTGCGCCGAGCAAAGAAGAAGTTCGATGATGAGTACGGTTATAGCGGCTGGACATCCAATAGCATCCGGAAGAAATCGGCACTCCATGGAGATCCACGCATCAAAAAGACCTAACCATGCGATGGAGCGAACGGCGGACCGCTGCATGTCCACTTTTGAGATGACTTCCATGCCTCCAACCTGGGCAACGCGCGCTCTCGTCCGCCGTCGCTCATCTTATTCTCGTTAGGCCTCGTGAACGCACTCGACGCATCGAACGCCGAGTGCGTTCCGAGATTAGCCGACTCTAGCTCAACGTGATGACGAGCTTGTCATCAGCGGGATCGAGAGTGGCGATAGCCTCTACTTTGATGTCGCTTTCAGGCAGGAGCATCCACTGCGGCTTGCCATATGTCTGCGGATACCCGATGCCGTCGTCGTGCCAGCGGCACGCCAAGCTCAAGCTCGGTTTCTTTTCCCAGTATCCGCGTGCCACCGCGAATCCTCCTTTGTCGTAGACGATGTCCTTGACAGCAAACTTACTAGTGCTTTCGATCATATAACAACTTTCGTTACCTCTTTGTGATTGCCTCGATTTACCAGCAGCAACCGCGCTGCTCGGACCTCAAGGTGCGGCGAGCATCAGCGGGGGCAGCCGCGGCGTCAAACGATTTTTTCCAGTCACTCTGGAAGCGCCGCGAGAGGCCTAACCAGGCGATGCAGCTAACCGCGCCCCGCTCTGTTTCCCCGCTCAGAGTAGCTACAACGTTCAGCTTGCAGCCACGCGCGCTCTCGGGCGCGGTAGCTGATCTTGTGTCTCGTTAGGTCTCATGAACGCGTCGCGTGATCTATGAAACTTGACCGTCGGCACTACTATGCCGCTCTCGGCCTGTGCGCCGTCATCGGCGTCGTCATTGGCTTGTTCGTCACCCCGCCTAGCGCTGACGATCATGAGCGAGAGTATCTCGCCGCAGAGGGTCGAGCCATCACCGCTGAGATGGAGGCGGCAAATCGCAATCACGACTTCGCCCGGGTAGCCGAAATTCGGCAGCGCGATGCAGAATTCAAACGTCGGGCCGACGCTTACCTGCGAGCGCACGGCCGCACACCGCCGCCACGTTGAAATTCGGCCAGAAGATTCAGCAGCTCATTGCCGAAACCACAAAAAGACCTAACCATGCGATGCAGCGAACGCTTACCCGCGTTCGCTCCACCGTTCACATGACTAAACGATTCCATTTCCGATCAGCGCTCGCTCCCGCTAGGCGTCGCTGATCTTGTTCTCGTTAGATGATGTACGCATGACGAAGGCATTGCTTCCGATAGTCAGCATCATCCTTGCACCCTTCGTCTGTCTTGCCGCGGCGAGCCTGCTGCTGGCACTCTATTCCGTTCTCGTTCGCCCGGTGTCGCTTTCATTTCGGCTCTTCGGAGATCTGTACCGAGGCGACTCCATCATCGCGCGTTGGGCAAGTTCGATGTTCTCTTTGCCACCGCCTCTGGTCGCGTGCGGCGTTCTCGTCGGTTCTGCCTTGCTTTTGTTCGCCGTTTCTCGACTCCACACATGAGTGTTTGCGACGTCTATCATCTAACCATGCGATGGAGCGAACGGCTGGCAGCTTTGCTTCCTTACTCTAGATGAAATTCCACCCTCAGCCCACAGCCACGCGCTCTCCCGCC
>JBHELY010000013.1:0-65971 GCA_046262815.1 Chthoniobacterales bacterium
CTCGAAGATGTCCACATGAATATCGAGGCGGCGCTGACGAAACGTATCGGTCCCGCCGTCGCGGGAAAAATTCACACCGCCCGGAGCCGAAACGATCAGGTGGCGCTCGATCTCCGGCTGTTTGTGAAAACGGAGGCGGCCGAAGTTTGCGCGCGACTGCGCGAACTCCAGCGCGCTCTGCTGAATTTGGCGGAGCGCTTTCAGAACACGGTCCTGCCCGGCTACACCCATCTTCAGCGCGCGCAGCCCATCGTTCTCGGTCATTATTTTCTCGCGCACATCGAAGCATTCGAGCGCGATCACGGCCGGATCATCGAGTGCGCGCGGCGGGCCGACGTTCTGCCGCTCGGCTCGGGGGCGATTGCGGGTTCGACGATAGTGCTCGACCGGGAATCGATCGCGCGCGAACTCGGTTTCGCCAAGGTCAGCCAGAACAGTCTCGATGCGGTGGGCGATCGCGATTTCGTCGCGGAATTTCTCTTTGGCCTCGCCCTCATCGGAATGCATCTCTCGCGGTTCAGCGAAGAGTTGATTCTCTGGAGCACCGCCGAGTTTGGCTTCATCACTTTCAGCGACGCGTTCTCGACCGGCTCGAGTTTGATGCCGCAAAAGAAAAATCCCGACATGGCTGAGCTGACCCGCGGCAAGACCGGGCGGCTTTACGGAAATTTGATCGCCATTTTGGCGACGCTGAAAGGATTGCCGGTGTCGTATCAACGCGATCTCCAGGAGGACAAGGGGCCGCTCTTCGATTCCGTCGCGACCGTGAAAGACACGTTGCATATTTTTGCCGCGATGTTGCCGGAGATCACCGTTCACACGGGCCGAATGGAAAGCGCCGCCGCCGATCCGAACCTGCTCGCGACCGATCTCGCCGAATATCTGGTCAAAAAAGGAATGCCGTTCCGTGAAGCCCACGAAGCGGTGGGCAAACTGGTCGCGCGCGCAATCGCGGCCAAGCGGGCGCTTAACAATATTTCCCTGCTCGAGATGCAGGAAATCTCGCCGCTTTTCGGCGACGACGTCATGAAGGTTTTCGACGTTCGCGCTTCGTTGGCGAAGCGTACGAGCACGGGCGCGCCGTCGCCGGAAAACGTCGCCGCCCAAATCGCGCGCTGGAAAAGTCTGGTGTAGAAGCATTCGCTTTTCGCGGCGCGCCCCATAACCTTCCCGGCGTGGAAAATGGATGGGAAATCGTTTCGGAGAAATCGTGTTTCAAAGACAAGAACGTTGAGATCGTAGAAGAGAAAGTTCGCAGTCCGGCAAAACATGAGCCGCGTTCCTGGACAGTGGCTCGACGGAAACGCGCTGTCCTCATCGCGGCGATGACGGATGAAGGGAAACTGATCCTGATTCGGCAGGAACGCATTCCGATCCGCGCCGCGATCTGGGAAGTGCCGGCCGGTCAAATCGATAACGAATCGGATACGGACGCGGACGAGATTGCCGCGGTGGCGCTAAAGGAATTGCGCGAGGAAACCGGATTCGAACTGGCTGAAGGCGGCGATCTCATTCCGCTCGGCGATTACTTTACTTCGCCCGGTTTTACCGATGAGCGCGGCTACTGTTTTCTGGCGCGGCCGGTCCGTGAATGCGCGGAAGGCCATTCGCGTGAGGAATCCGAATCGATCCTCGATTGCCGCGTCTTCAGTCCCGCGGAAATCCGCGACCTGATCGCAAGCAACGAGATCCGCGACGCAAATACGCTCGCGATTTGCTCGCGTTTGCTCGCCCGCGGTTTGCTCTCCTTCGGCAAAACCTGAGTCATGGGTCTGCGCGACATTTTTAAATTTCGGGATTTGCCCGAAAGCGAAACGTCGAAACCGTTCCTCGAACATCTCGAGGACCTGCGTTGGACGATCGTGAAAATGTCCATCGCGCTCGTCGTCGCGATGATTCTCTGCTTCTGCTTTCGCTCGACTCTTGTTCACGTCATGCAACGGCCGTTGCGCGACGTCGACCCGACTGTCGGTGCGCTGCGCGCTCTCGCCATCACCGATTCGTTCACCATCTCGTTCCGGCTCGCCTTTTATGCCGGCATCGTCCTCTCGTTTCCGCTTCTCCTTTATTTCCTCGCGGAATTCGTTCTGCCCGCACTCACCGCGATGGAGAAACGTTTTCTCTTTCCGGCCATCCTCGTCAGCTCCGGGCTTTTTCTCACCGGTGTGCTGACCGCGTACTACTGGCTCCTGCCCAAAACGATCCTGTTTTTCTTTCGCGATACGCAATCCCTCGGCTGGGCGCCGACCTGGACTGTGCAGGAATACTATTCGTTCGTCACTCGCTTCACGCTGGCATTCGGCTTGTCGTTCGAACTGCCGGTCGTGGTCCTCGCGCTGGTTCGCTTCGGCTTCATCAGTTACGAATTCATGAAGCGCACCCGCCCTTACGCGGTCGTGCTCCTGTTCATCTTCGCCACCATCATCAGCCCCACGCCGGACGTTCTCACCATGATCGCGATGGCGTTGCCGCTCTGTTTGCTTTACGAGAGCTGCATCTGGATCACCTGGTTCGTTAAGCGAAAAGAACAACGCGCCGCGATCGATCAGCGTCATGGGTAATTCGCTCGCGGTTTACCATTTCATTTTTGCGGGGTTCGCTTTCGCGCTGGGCGCAGTCGTCGGCTCGTTTCTGAACGTCTGTATTTACCGGCTGCCGCTCGATTTGTCGGTCAACAAACCGCGCCGCTCGTTTTGTCCATCCTGCAAGGCGCAATTGACCTGGTACCAAAATATCCCGCTGCTGAGCTGGATTTTCCTGCGCGGGAAATGCGCGAGCTGCGGCGCCCGGATCGCGTTTCGATATTTCGCGGTCGAGTTGCTCACAGCGCTGTTATTTCTTTGGGTTTGGAAACTCTTCCCGTGGCCGATCGCCATCGCTTACTGGGTTTTCGTTTCCCTCCTGATCGCCGCCACCTTCATCGACTTCGAGCATTTCATTATTCCGGACGAAATCACGATTGGCGGCACCGTCGCTGGCGTCGTCGCGAGTCTGGCGGTCCCGAGATTGATGGACACCGCGCACCGCGGCCCCGCTGTCCTTGTCTCAGCGCTATCGGCTGGGCTCGGTTACGTGCTTCTCTGGATGGTGCTCGAAGCCGGGAAAAAAGTTTTCGGGAAAAAAAGAATCAAACTCGACGGACCCACATCCTTCAGTTGGACGCGCAAAGGCGACGACGCCAATTTCGTGGTCGGCGAAGAACAGGGCTTGTGGAGCGATTACTTTTCTCGCGAAACCGACCAGCTCATTTTGCATTGCGACGAAGCGATCGTCGCGGAGCGCGATCTCGGCGCCGCCGATCTTCGGTTCCATTACAATCGAGTGAACTTCGGCGCCGAAGAGCTCGCGCTCGACACGTTCGATCGGATCAGCGGCGTCGTCCGCGAGCTGGAAATTCCCCGCGAAGCGATGGGCCGTGGCGACCTGAAATTTCTCGCCTGCATCGGAGCATTCCTCGGCTGGCGCGCCGTCCTGTTCAGCGTGTTCGCTGGTTCGCTGGTTGGTTCGCTCGTCGGTTTGTTTACCCTCATCGTCGGCAAACGCGTCTGGTCCGCGAAGCTGCCTTTCGGTCCGTATCTCGCGCTTGGCGCACTCATCTGGATGTTCTGCGGCGAACCACTCGTTAGGTGGTATTTCACCCTGATGAATCCTTAAGGATTCATTCGTGCTCTTGCTCCTGCTCGTAATCGCCATCGTAATCGCGGCGGATCGAGCGTGAGCACGAGCACGATTACGATGAAGTGCTCGCGCAATACGCTTCGTAAATGGCGTGATTGATTTCGGCGAGACGGTCCTGGATTTGTTCGAGATATTCGTGGAGCCCGAATTTGAAAATGTCGCCAATCGTTGCGTAATCGAGATCGTAGCGGAGCCGGCCGGATAAGCGCTCCGCTTCGTTCGCGTATTTCGTGTCGCTCGAGCCCGAGATATGGTGCAACGCCGACTCGAAGCAATCCACGCTGAATCGGATCGACCGCGGAAAGGCCGAGTGCGTGATGATGAACTCCGCGACTTTCCACGGCGCGACCTGGCCGCAGTAAATCTTGCGGTACGCTTCCAGGGCGCTGCACGATCGCAAAACCGACATCCATTGAATCGTGTCGATGTTGCCGCCGATCTTTTCCCCGCTCGGCAAAAGGATGTGATACTTGATGTCGAGTATCCGCGAAGTGCAATCGGCGCGCTCGAGTAATTTCCCGACCCGAATAAAGTCCCACCCTTCGCCGTGCGTCATCGTCGCGTCGGTCGTTCCCTGGTAGAGATGCGAGCCGGTGATGACGCGCTTGAAAAATTCATACGGACTCGCGCGCACCAATTTCTTGGCGGCGTCGCTCCTCACAAACAAATAGAGCCGGTTGATCTGCTCCCACATTTCGCTCGAGATTTGTTCGCTCGTCGTCCGCGCGTTCTCGCGCGCGCGGGTGAGACACGACACGATCGAGTTCGGGTTCTTCTTTTGCAGGCTGACGAAATCGATCACCGCCCGCCCATCCGGTTTCGGGTAGAGAGACGAGAAAAGCTCGTTCTCTTCGAGCGAGCTGATCACTGGGTCCCATTGTTGTTTGGGATCGGCTTCCTGCTGGTTCGTCAAATCGAGCAAGATCTGGAGATTCACCTCGGCGATGCGGGCGTTGTTCTCCGCCCGCTCGATGTAGCGGCTCATCCAGTAGAGTGAATCGGCGACGCGGCTCAGCATTTACGCGATCCCGTTTTCGAGCACCCAGGTATCTTTGCTGCCGCCGCCCTGCGATGAATTCACGACCAGCGAACCTTTGCAGAGCGCGACCCGCGTCAGTCCTCCGGGAACGATCGTGACCTTTTCGCCGTAAAGAATGAACGGCCGCAGATCGATATGGCGCCCTTCCATGTTATCGTCGCAAAACGACGGAGCGCGGGAGAGCGGGACGACTGGCTGCGCGATGTAGTTCCTTGGATTCTTGCGGACCTTTTCCTTGAACTTCTCGCACTCCGCTTTTGTCGCCTGCGGACCGACCAGCATTCCGTAACCGCCGCTTTCGTTCACCGCTTTCACGACCAACTCCGGAATGTGTTCGAGAATGTAAGTGAGATCTTCTTTCACCGACGCGAGGTAGGTCGGCACGTTTGGCAGGAGCGCGTCTTCGTTCAGGTAATACCGAATCATCTTCGGCACGAAATGGTAAACCGCCTTGTCGTCCGCGATCCCGGTGCCGATGGAATTGGCGAGGCTCACGTTCCCATCACGATACGCTTCCACCAACCCGGGAACGCCGAGCCCGGAATCTTTCCGGAACACCTGCGGATCGAGAAAATCGTCGTTGATCCGCCGATAAATCACGTCCACCTGCGCGAGGCCTTTGGTCGTGCGCATGAAAACCTTCCCGCCTTGGGCGACGAGATCGCGGCCCTCGACGATCTCGATTCCCATCGAGCGCGCGAGAAACGAGTGCTCGAAATACGCGGAATTATAAATGCCGGGCGTCAGCAGGACGATGGTTGGTTCGTGCTGCCGATGCGGCGCGACGTAACGGAGCACGTTCAACAATTCCTGGCTGTAATCTTCGACTGGCCGGACCCGATATTGCCCGAGCAAATTCGGGAACGTCCGCTTCATCGTCTGCCGGTTCTCGATCACGTAGGAAACGCCCGATGGGCAGCGCGCGTTGTCTTCGAGCACGAGATAATTTCCTTTCTCATCGCGGACGAGATCGGTCCCGCAAATGTGGATGTAGACATTCCGGGGCACATCGAAGTGCATGAACTCCGGCCGAAAATGGGCCGCTTCCCAGACGATCTGTTTCGGGATCACGCCGTCGCGGAGAATGTTTTGTTGATGATAAATGTCGTGGAGAAAAAGATTGAGCGCGGTGATTCGCTGGACGAGTCCGCGCTCGATCTTCTCCCATTCTTCCGCCGGAATGATTCGCGGCAGGAGGTCGAACGGGAAAATACGTTCCGTTCCCTGCTCGTCGTTGTAAACCGTGAAGGTGACTCCCTGGCTCAGGAAGGTCGAGGCCGCCAGCGCGCGCTTGCGCTCAAACTCTTCGCGATCCATTTCTTTGAAGCGCGCCAGCAATTTGCTGTAATGAGGCCGCGCCTCGCCCGAGGCGGCGAACATTTCGTCATAAAAATCTCCGGCCTGATAATCGGAGAAAAAATCACCCATAAATTCAGTCTGGCAGTCCGATACTGGGGAGCAAATGGAATCCAGAAGAGAAAACGCAGCCCAACATCAAAATGCGTGTGCGCGGGTCGCCCTTCAATTTCGTTCGCCCTGGTTGCGCCATTACGTCCGTGGCAAACTGCGGAGCGACCGGATTTATTCCGCCGCTTACGACTTGTTAGGCCGCTCGGCGGAACCGATTCTCGATGTCGGGTGCGGCGTGGGATTGCTGGCGTTTTACCTGCGCGAGCGCGCCTGTGCCCAGCCGATCCTTGGTCTGGACCTGGACGCGCGCAAGATCGGTTGCGGCGCCGCGGTTGCGGCACGGTGTTATCGCGACGTCGAACTTCGCTTTCAAAATGTCGAGAAAGCGCTTCCGGATTTTCGCGGCAACGTCGCGCTCTTCGATGTGTTGCATTATCTGCCGGTGCGCGCCCAAACTTCTTTGCTCTCACAACTGGCCCGGCGCGTTGTTCCTGGCGGCCTCCTCCTCATCCGCGATTCGATCCGCGAAATGCGCCCGCGCTATTGGATCACCTGGCTCGCCGAAAAATTTGCCCAGACGATCTCATGGAACGTCGAAGGCGCACTCCATTTTCCTTCGCGCGGCAGCATCGACGATGTTTTCGATCGGGGCGAATTCGAACGGGAAAGTCATCCGCTCTGGGGCCGATCGCCGTTCAACAATCACATTTTCATTTTCCGGCGGAACGCGGCCCCAGTTGTTCCGCTCGCGGGATTACGCAGCGATAACTCTTTTCGGCCAGTCCGTTCAGCGTTAGCTCAAGGCATTGCGGATTGAATTGCGGATTTTTTTCCGCGCGCTGTCCCTCGTGGAGAAGGACGATCGCGCCCGGCTTTAGGTCGTGAACAATCCGGTTCGCCACTTTTGCTGGGTCGCGCCGGACGGTGTCGAGTCCGCGCACCGTCCAGCCGATCAACGCGAGCCGGCGCCGATTGAGTTCCGAATGGAGAAAAACATTTTTCAAACCGGCGGGGGCGCGAAAAAAACGAGCGGGGCGATCCGGCGCGGTTCGGAGCAGTTCCGCGCAAAGATCGATTTCCGCTGCTGTTCGTCCGGGCCCGGCAATCCAAAAAGAAGCGCTCGGATGCGTGTAAGTGTGGTTCGCGATCTCGTGGCCGCGCGTGAGAATTTCAGTCACCAGGTGCGGATATTGTTCCGCGTTTTTGCCAATCAGAAAAAACGTGGCCCGCGCCTGGAAGCGATCGAGCAAATCGAGCAGCGCGGCGGTATGCGCGGGCGAGGGTCCGTCATCGATCGTCAGCCAGATTTCCGGCTCGGTTGTTTCAAACGAACGAAAGACCGGACCGAACCACTGGCAGTTTGGAACAAGCGTCCCGTAGAGCAACAGAACGTGGGAAAGAAAAATCGGCGCAAGTGCGACGGCGATATTCACTCGCGCGAGAAAAAATCCGAGAAACGGCGCGAGAAAAACGAACGCGAGAATCGCGCGGCGCGGCCCGCGTCCGTAATTATGCCCGGGCTGGATCGCCATTGCTAAATGCCAGGATAACCGCTGCGACGAGATTGAACGCAGTTGCGATCAGCCAAATCGCGCCGAGTTCGCTGACCATCGAGTCGCGTTGCGCGAGCGCTGCGGCCATCACTGTCGCCGTCGCTGCGACGAGGACGCTTTGGCCGCGCCGCGTTGGGAGCGAACGGAAAAGATTGACGCTGTGGAGCAGTTTAAGGATCAGCGAATTGAGATACAGCATGACGAGCCAGAACAGCCAGACGAGAAACGCGAGAGTGACGAAAAACAATGCGCGCGTCCACCAGCTCCAGGCGTCGGGAACGAAGCCCGCGAAAAACAAATAGCTGATCGCATAGATGCCGAGGCTGCCAAACCACGCTTCGGCGGCATTTCTTTCGGCGCGGGCCGCATCGCCGCCGCGCATTTTCGCGAGGAGCCGCGGGAGCGCGAAATAAAACTTCGGCGATGGTTGTTCGTTCATTTTGCGAAAATCGGAGCGAACGCGAACCATTGGTCCCAATGACCGGCGATCACTTCCTCGAGCGTGCCGCACCATTCGGCGACGCCTTTGCCGATGTCCGCTTCGCGATCGCCGGTGGATTGCACGCGAATTGGCCTCCGCACGATGATTTCGTAACGGCGGCATCCCGCGCGCGCGATGAAGAGCGGATAGATCGGCGCCTGCGCGACCAGCGAAAGGACAAACGGGCCAGTTGGCGTTTTCGTTTCGGCGCCAAATAGGCGAGATGCGACCTGAGCGACGTCACCCTCGACGCGATCGCCCTGGATGGAGACGATTTCGCCTTCGCGCAGCGCTTTCAGCAAATCGAAGGAGAGAAGCGCGCCCGCCGTGTTGTAGTCCACTTTTACTCCGCCCGCGCCCGCTTGTTCCAGTGATGTGTTGAGGTGTTCCGCCGTTTCCGGATGCGGCTCCGGCGCGCGCACGATGCGAATCTCGCGATGAAATTTCTCGGCGAACAACGCCGCGCCGAGATCGTAACTTCCCATGTGGGCGGTCAACACGATCGCGCCCGGCGCGGCTCCAACTTCTTCCAGCCATTCGGCGCCGATAATTTTGTAGGAAAATTCTTCGCGAAGAATTCGGTGAATCGCCGCTTCGGAAATCGTCCAGGCAAAATTATAAAGGATGCGAAAGGCGCGCAGATAATTCATGGCGCGCGATGAACCTGGAAGCACCACGGCCAGATTCGCCACAATCGCGCGCCGCGCCGGAGCCGCGAAAAAGAAAAAGAAGAAAGTGAAAAAAGTGAGCAGGACCGGATAAAAAAAGAACGGCAGATTAACGACGGCCCAGTCGAGGTAATTTCTCCAGAAAACGCCTTTGACAGCGAAGCGGCCGAGCCGGTCTTCTGTAGCCGTCGCCTTGTGGGCGACGCCCGTCTCGGTATTCATCCCGTCCTCCACGCGCCTCACAGAGGCGCGGCTACAGGAGCTGAAGTCGCCGCGGAATTTGAGGCAGCGTGTTGCTGTGCGTCGCGTGCGAAAATCAGCCGGAGGTTCGTCAATTCCGCACGCCACCAATGAAACAGGCCTTTCCGGATTAATTTCGCGACGCGCCGATCAGCCACGAAACCGTCATACAATTCACGCCAGCCGGCGTTACGTCTGCCGAAGCAGCCTTTCGCGAGCCGCCGTTTGGCGAGTACGACCAGGCGTCGATTATAAAATTTCATCATCGCCCCAACGATGCGTCCGGGCGTTCCTTCGAAAGGCAGATGGAGGAATTCGCGCTCCGGATCTTTGTAAACGGGGATGACGAGTCCGGCGAAATACATGCCGACGTCGAGCAACAGCGCGGCCGCCATCAGCTCGGCGTCGCCCATGTAAAAATATTTGTCCTTGTAGAGCGTCTCGAACCAAAGCCGGTACGTCACCGGGTATTGCTCATTATAATAAGAGAGCGACTCCGAAACGTCTTCGCCGGCCAGACTGCGCGCCAGCAAATCGGCCACGAAATAGCTCGTGTAGGAACAGAAATCGAGCCCGGGACTGTAGAGCGGGTCGATGAACCCCGCGGCGTCGCCAACACTGATCCAATCGTTCCCGCAAACTTTCGCGCTCCAATAAGGCATCGCCGAAAAGGCGTGGACGTCGCCTTCGATTACTTGCGCCCCGCCGAAAATTTCCGCGCCGACCGGGTGCGAAAGCAGATGCGCGCGCAACCGCTCGGCGAGACTCGCGCCTTCGGCCAGTTTGAAGATGCGCGAATCGTAAACAATGCCAGCGCTGACATCGCCGCCTTTGAGCGGGATAATCCAGCACCACCAGCCGTGGCCCATGAGATGATTGGTCGCCCAGTTGCGCGCCGTGCGACAGGCGTTCGCGTAGTCGCGAAATTTTTCCCGCCACTCGTAGCTGTCCCAATCTTTCACGCCGGTGAAGCGGGCCCAGACAGCGTTGATGGGATGTTCGAGGTTCGGTTCTAAATGGCCAAGCTTACGCGCGAGCATCGTCGCCCGGCCGCTCGCGTCCACTACCCAGCGTGCGCGGACGGTATTGTTGTCATACGAAACGCAGGCTGAATCGCCGTGCAGCTCGATGTTGGACACTTTCGCCGGCCTCTGCAAATCGCATCCAGCTTCGACCGCCAGATCGAGCATGTGTTGGTCGAGCGTGCTGCGGTCGACTTGGAACGTGGGCAGGCGCGCCTGGTATTTCGCGCCGAGCTCGACGCAATCGTCAAAGGCCTGGTCTGGCTGGTTCGCGAACCACATTCGCAGTCCCTGTTTGGCCAGGTGATGGTGCCCGAGATAATTCGTTAGGCCGAGGAGCCGTGTCATGTAACAACTACTCAGCTCCGTGGTGGATTCGCCGACTTTTCGGTCGAACTCCGCGCTCTTCTCGATGATCAGGATGCGCGCCGCGGGATGTTTCCGTTTCAAGACCAATGCCGTGGCTGCGCTGGAGAAGGCGCCGCCGATAATCACGACATCGTAGTCCATCGCAGCGAAGATGATGGACGCAGCGCCTCGGAAACGCAACGCCACGCTGTAGCCGCGGCGCTCTCTCGCCGCGCAATATCGAACCGCGAAACGCCTCGACAGAGCGAGGCGGCTACAGCGACAAATACGGCGATGGAAACCGCCAAGCCGCGCCTGATCGACATGCATGTTCACATGGTCGGCAACGGCGGCGGCGGGTCCGGCGGCTGGCTGCGTTTGAACGGTTGGCATCGCTGGCTTGCCGGTTTCATGCTTCGTCAGCTCGGCGTTCCCGCAAGCGCGCTCGACGGAAACCTGGAAGCGATTTATTCCGAACATCTCGCCGAACTGGTCCGCGATTCTTCGATGGACGCGGTCGTTCTTCTCGCGCACGAGCGCGTCCACGATCCGGACGGCACGCCGCGCGACGATCTCGGTTCGATGTTCGTCCCGAACGAGGTGGTCCTCGGTCTCGCCGAAAAGTTTCCCGAGTTTCTCGCGGGCGTTTCGATTCATCCGGCGCGCCGCGACGCACTCGACGAACTGGAGCGTTGTTTGGAACGTGGCGCTGTCCTGATGAAATGCCTGCCGAACTGCCAGAACATCGATCCCTCCGATCAACGTTATCGTCCATTTTGGGAACGAATGGCGGAAGCTGGTCTGGCGCTTCTTGCGCACACCGGCGGCGAGCACACGGTGCCGATCGTCAACCCGGCTTACGCCGATCCGAAACTGCTGCGCCTGCCGCTCGAATGCGGGGTGGCGGTGATCGCCGCCCATTGCGGAACGAAAAGCGGCGCGTTCGACCGCGATTACTTTGACGACTGGGTGGCGATGCTACGCGACTTTCCCAATCTCTATGGCGACATCAGCGCGCTGGTTTCATTGAACCGTTGCGGTCATCTACTCGATTGTCTCCGAGACGAGATTGCGTCCCGCATCCTGCACGGAAGCGATTTCCCCGTGCCTGTGCTCGGCCATCGGATGTGGCTTCAGGGTTGGATCGATCGCGCGACATTTCGACGTTGCCAGAGCGTCCGCAATCCGCTTGAACGCGACTGGCAGTTCAAACGCGCGCTCGGATTTCCAGAGGAAACCGCGACGCGCCCTGCCAAACTTTTGCGGCTATGATTTTCTCGAACGCGCGTCTCATTTTGCCCAACGAAATCCGCGACGGGCTCGAACTGGTCGTTGAAGGCCGAACCATTGTCGAGATTCGCGAGCGGACATCAGCTGCTGATGCGATCGACCTTCAGGGCAACTATCTCGCGCCGGGTTTTGTCGATCTCCATATTCACGGCGCGCTTGGCCGCGACACGATGGAAGGAACAGCGGAAGCATTCGGGAAGATCTGTAACTATCACGCAAGCGGCGGTACGACTTCGTTGTTGTTAACCACCGTCACCGCGTTGATCGCGGAGATCCTCGAGGTGTTGCGCGCGGTGCGCGTGGCGCGCAACGACCTGAAGCAAATCGCAGGTGTCCATGTCGAAGGGCCGTTTATTTCGAAAAATCGGGCCGGCGCGCAGCGCGCCGAATTCATTCGCGACCCGGAACCGCATCTGGTTGATCAGCTCCTCGCGTTTGCGGACATCATCAAGATGGTGACACTCGCTCCCGAGCTCCCGGGAGCGCTCGCGCTGATCGATCGACTTCGAATGCACAAGATCATCGCGAGCGGGGGCCACAGCGATGCATCCGATCTCGAAGCGCGCGCCGGTTTCGAATACGGAATGGGGCACGTCACCCACACGTTCAATGCAATGTCGTCGGCGCGGCGGCGGGGGATTTATCGTGAAGCAGGCTTGCTCGAATTCGCGCTGAGTCAGCCGGAGATCATCTGCGAGCTGATCGCTGACGGCCACCACGTTTCGCCGACGCTGATGAAGATGCTGTATCGCGCAAAAGGTCGGCAGGGAATATGTCTGGTGACGGATGCCACCGCGGGCGCCGGGTTAGCCATCGGAAAAGAATTTTCGCTCGGTGGCCGAAGCTGCGTCGTGGACGACGGCGTCTGTCTGCTGGCCGATCGCTCGGGCCTGGCGGGCAGCTCATCACGGATGATCGATCTGGTGCGCGTGATGGTGAATCAGATCGGCGTGCCGCTTCACGAAGCAGTGGCGATGGCGAGCACGAATCCCGCGCGAGCGCTTGGCCTAACGAGTAAAGGAAAACTCGAAGCCGGCGCGGATGCTGATTTCGTGGTGCTCTCGCGCGAGTTCGAAGTTTGGCAGACCTTCGCGGCGGGCGAGAGAATTTTTCCTTTGTAGCCGTCGCCCTGTGGGCGACGCGGGTCAGCGCATCGACGACGCAGGCCGCGCTTCCCACAGGGAAGCGGCTACAGAGAAAGCAAAAACTTCGCGATATCCAACGACGCCGTCGGTCTTCCAAGCTGGCTGATGTTCGCGGACCACTCGCGCCATTGGGCGGCGTCGTTCGCGAACGCATTTAGGACGGCGGCGATGACGGCATCGTGGGTCAGGGCCAGGGTGCCGGACTTGGTTTCCATGATGTAACGCGCGTTGCCCTCTTCCTGTCCGGGGATCACGTGGTTCACGATGACCGGGCAGCCGGCGCACATCGCTTCCTGCACCGTCGCGCCGCCCGCTTTGCTGATGACGAGATGATTGGCGCGCAGAAGCCGCGGCAGCTCGTCACTCCAGGCTACGGTTTCAAATTCCTGCGTGACGGTCCGTCGAATTTTTTCCACGGACACTTTCAGGCCGGCGTTGCGGCCGACCGTGACCGTCAATTGAATGTCCGGCAGATGGGCGAGGCGACGAACGAGTTCCGGCGCCGACGCATTCGCCGCATTTATAATATAGAGCACGCGCCGGCCGGTTTCGTCGGACGGCTCGGGCCGCGGTTCACCCAGCCGCGCGAAAACCGGGCTGACCGGGAACCCGAGCGTCTTCACTTTTTGCGCGGGCACTCCGGCCTGAAGCAGGACGTCGGCGCTGACTTCGTTCGGCAAAAGAAAATAATCGGCGCTGCATTGGTACCACATCGCGTTGACGCTGATCGAATCTGTGACCACCACCACGCGCTTGTATTGCGGCGCGCCGCCGCGGCCGAACATCTCGTCGAGGATGTGCGGATACGCCGGGTAAACCGACACGATGACGTCCGGCTGGAGCCGCGCCAGCAATCGCTGCAGGTAATTTTTCAGCGGGAAAAAAATCCGGAAATCGCCGACGAAATCCGTCTGGCGATCGAGCCAGCGATAGATGACGCCCCAGACGCGCGGGGTGCGATTGATCATTCCCATGTAGAGGGTGCGGACCCAATCGTTCACAATCCCGTAGGTGTCGGCGAAGAGATCATGAAGCTCGACGTGAACGTCGTGCGGCGCGATTTTCCGCAGGCCATCGCGGATGCCGCGGGCCGCGCTGTTATGTCCTTCGCCGTAGCCGGCCGTGAGGATGAGAATATTTTTCAAGACTCGTTAGGCGTTGGCGGAACTCTAACATTGTAGGGCAAGCGCTCCGCTTGCCGGCAGAGCGTGGCAACCGGAGCGGTCGCCCTACAATTTCTCCGCCTCCGCACGGCGACGGAGGGAGAGTTTAATGGATATTTGCCTCCGGCAAAGTAAACTTCGCCGCAATGAAGTGGCTCAGGTTCAGCGGGAAAATATTTCGCCGCCTGATTTACGAGACAGCCATGGACACGACCATGGGTCTGGCCGCCCAAATGGCGTATCAATTTCTCTTCACTCTCGCGCCGGGCCTTCTCTTTCTCTGGCATTTGCTCAGTCTCTTCGGCACTGATCCGGCGACGCTGCACCAGATGATTAACGGGTTGAAGAATTTTCTCCCGGCCGATCCGAAGGTCCAGGAAATCATCGACTCGCTCGTGGCCAACATCGTCGTCACCGGCTCCAGCGGCACCCTCGCGAACGTCGGCATCTTTTTCGGCATCTGGCTCGGCACGATGTTCATTTCAACGACCTCGCACGCCCTCAGCCGGACACACGGCGTCGTGGAAGATCGGAACTGGTGGTCGAAATACATCATCGCGTTCTTCCTCGTCTTCTGGTTCGGGATCGCGACGCTGTTTTGTTTCAGCGCCATGGTTTTCGGCGAAACCCTGGCCGGCCAGGCCGAAGTGAATTTCCAGCTCTCGATTCCGCTCCAGGGCTGGGTCGCGTCACTTAGTCTGCCCCTGACCTGGCTGGCGCTCGTCGGTCTCGCCCTGGCGCTTTACCTCCTCACGCCGGAAAACTATTTTAAATTTCGGCAGGCCCTGCCCGGCGCGATTTTTTTCGCATTCGGCTGGATGCTGGTCACGAAACTTTTCCAATTCTACGTCGCGAAATACGACCGGTATAACCCGACCTACATGGCGCTGGCTTCCATCGTCGTCTTGATGACCTGGATGTATCTGACCTGTCTTCTCCTGTTGCTCGGCGGAAAACTGAACGCGATTTTGCGGCGCGAACGCGAGCGCACGGCGGTCGCGCACGAGGCGGTGCCACAGCCCGCTTGATCACGCCCCCGCCTCTGTTACGGTCGCGTCCCGTGATCCGGCTTCGCACTTTTTTCGGGACAATTATTGCGTTAGCCGCGCTTCTTGGCGTTTTCGTCCGTGCGCAAACGAGCGACGAAAAGAAAAAGAAAGCGCGCGAAGAAATGCGCGCGGTCGCTTCGCCGACACCGTCTGAAACGCCGAAGCCGAGCGCGACTCCGAAGCCGGCGAAACGCAAATCGAAATCGAAAAAAAAAGCGACACCGACCCCAACGCCTAAGCCGAAATCGAAACCGAAAAAAACTCGAGCCGGCGATGAAGACGAGGAAAAATCGCCGACACCAAAACCGAAAGCGACAAAGTCGCCCGGCAAAAAGAGCGTCGAAGAAGTTGAAGACGTAACCCCGAAAGCGAAAGCGACTGCGACGCCGAAGAAAAAGAAAAATCCGGAGGCTGAAGAATCGCCGACGCCGAAAGCGAAGGGCATTGAGAAAGCGGAACCGGTCAAGACCCCGAGCCCGTCGCCAACTACCAAGCCGGAGCGAACGCCGGTCGAAGCCTCGCCCGTTCCGCGACCGGCGCCGCGGCCTTCACCGCGTCCGCCTCAGCCGCAAACTTCGCTCCCGTCCGACATCACCATCGAAAAATCCGGGCTCGAACAGGAGCAGGGCTACGAACCGCCTCCACCGCCTCCGCCGATAAAGCGGAGCTGGTGGCCATTCTCGCGCCCGCCGGCGAATTATCGTTATCTCACCGCCGCGAACATCGACGCGATCCGCCGCGCCCCGGTCCAACGCGCGCGCTGGAAATTTATTATCGTCCACAACAGCGGAACGCGGCAGGGAAGCGCGCGTGTGTTCGACTATTATCATCGGCACGTTCGCCGAATGAAGAACGGGCTCGCTTATCATTTCGTGATCGGGAACGGCACTTCGACGCGCAACGGCCAGATCGAGATTGGTGACCGCTGGATAAAACAAATGCGCGGCGGCCACGTTCACAGCGATTACATGAACAACATCGGCCTCGGGATTTGTCTCGTCGGCGATTTCAATCGCGACCAGCCGACCCGCGCGCAACTGGAAGCGTGTGAAGAGCTGATCAAATATCTCCAGGAACGTTGCGGCGGGAAAATGCAGGTGCGTCCGCATCGCGAAGTGAATCCCCCTCGCTGGGCGACCGATTGTCCGGGCGACGTTTTTCCGTACGGCTGGTTCTCGCGGTTCCGATAATCCTCCTCTTAATTCGTAATCGTGCTCGTGCTCCTGCTCGTGCTCGACCCGATTGCGATTACGAGCACGAGCACGAGCACGATTACGATTACGAGGGGACCAATGCCGGAACATTTCGCCATCCGTTGCCAAGGCCGCGCGCGTAGCGGATAGAACACGCTCGTTTTATGACGCCGGTAAAAATTTGGCTCGGTTATCCCTATCCGCTCGGAGCGACCTGGCTCGGCAACGGAGTCAACTTCGCGATTTTTTCCGAGCACGCGACGTCGGTCGATCTCTGTCTTTTCGATAACATCGACGCGCCCCAGGAAAATATCCGGATCCCGATGACGGAACAGACCGACCAGGTTTGGCACGTTTTTTTGCCGGATGTGCGGCCCGGACAACTCTACGGCTATCGCGTTTACGGCCCGTACGATCCGGAACGCGGAATGCGTTTCAACAGCTCGAAGCTGCTCATCGATCCGTACGCGAAAGCGATCGCAGGCCAAGTGAATTGGGCGAACGAGATGTTTGGCTACGTCGTCGGCAGTCCGCAGGAAGACCTGGCGCGCGATTTCCGCGACGACGCTTGGGGAATGCCGAAAGCGGCAGTGATCGATAACGCTTTTGATTGGGGCGACGACAAGCGGCTCGGCATCCCGCTGCACAGCTCGATCATCTACGAAGTGCACGTGAAGGGTTTCACGAAACTGTGTCCCGACGTGCCGGCGGAATTGCGCGGGACTTATGCGGGGCTCGGCAGCGCAGGCGCGATCAAGTATTTGAAGGACCTCGGCATCACCGCGGTGGAATTGTTGCCGGTCCACCAGCACATCAATGACAAGGTGCTGGTCGATCGCGGCCTAACGAATTACTGGGGCTACAACACGATTGGGTTCTTCGCCCCGGAAGCGAAATATTCCAGCAGCGGCGTGATGGGGGAGCAGGTCGGGGAGTTCAAGAGGATGGTGCGCAATCTTCACGCGGCCGGAATCGAAGTGATCCTGGATGTCGTTTACAATCACACCGCGGAAGGAAATCATCTCGGGGCAACGCTTGGTTTTCGCGGTGTCGATAACGCGGCTTACTACCGGTTGTCGCCGGAAAATCCGAGAAAATACATGGATTTCACGGGAACGGGGAACACGTTCAATCTCCTTCATCCGCGCACGCTCCAGCTGGTGATGGACAGCCTCCGCTACTGGGTGATCGACATGCACGTCGATGGGTTCCGGTTCGATCTCGCGTCGACCCTGGCGCGCGACGACAAAGGGGTGAACAAGCTCCACGCCTTTTTCGAAATCATTCACCAGGACCCGGTCCTCTCGCAGACAAAGTTGATCGCGGAACCGTGGGATGTGGGCGACGGCGGTTATCAGGTTGGAAATTTTCCGGTGCTCTGGGCGGAGTGGAACGGGAAATATCGCGACGAAGTCCGCCGATTTTGGAAAGGCGACGAAGGCCGGATCGGCGAGATCGCGTATCGGTTAACCGGCAGTCCCGATTTGTATCAGCACAGCGGGCGGCGTCCCTACGCGAGCATCAATTTCATCACGGCGCACGACGGGTTCACGTTGAACGATCTCGTGAGCTACAACGAGAAACACAACGAAGCCAACGGCGAGGAGAACCGCGATGGCGACAACACCAACAACTCGTGGAACTGCGGCGCGGAAGGACCGACCGACGATCCGAAAATCAACGAGCTGCGGCGTCGGCAGCGCCGGAATTTTTTGACAACGCTCTTTTTGTCGCAGGGCGTGCCGATGCTCCTGGGCGGCGACGAATTTGCGCGGACAAAAAAGGGAAACAACAACACCTATTGCCAGGATAACGAGCTGAACTGGTTTTCCTGGGAGCACAACGACGAGCAGAAAGAGCAGCTCGAATTCACGAAGAAGCTTATCAAACTGCGGCACGAGCATCCGGTCTTTCGCCGGCCGAAATTTTTCCAGGGCCGCCGAATTCGCGGGACGGACATTCGCGACGTGATGTGGTTCAACCCGGGCGGGAATGAGATGAGCGACGAAGAATGGGGCTCGCCGTTCGTGCGCGCGATCGAGGTGTTGCTCAGCGGCGACACGATCGATGTTTTGAATTTCGAAGGCGAACCGATCCGTGACGAAACGTTTTTGTTCCTGATCAACGCGCACTTCGAGCCGCTTCCATTCGTCCTGCCAGGCGAGGAACATCTCGAATGGCTACTCATTCTCGACACGGCGGAGGAGCACGGCTTTCTCTCCGAGCCGCAGAAGTTCGCCTCGGGCGATGACGTGGAAGTGATCGGGCGGGGGATGAAGTTGTTGAAGCTTGCGACCGGAGCGCAGGCGCAGGCGCGGCACGAATCGTGGAAGAAACGCCAGGTGCAATTGCCGCGCGACACGATGCCCGGCGCGAAACCGCCGCCATTGCCGGAACCGGAGAAAAAAGAAAGCGCGTGATGTCGAATTTTGGTAGGGCGAGACTCAGTCGAGCCGTGGGGAGAATCGTCGCCGCACGTTTCGGCTCGACAGGGTCTCGCCCTACCAATTTGCGGAACGTCTCGTCATGATCCGGGCCGCGGTTTTCGATCTCGACGGGACGCTCGTCGATTCAAACGAGTTCCATGTTCTCGCGTGGCAGGAGACGTTCCGGCATTTCGGGAAAGAGATCTCGATTGAGCGGCTCCGCGAACAGGTTGGTAAAGGCGGCGATCAATATTTACCGGTGTTCTTGAATGAGGCGGAGATGCGCGAGTTCGGCGAGAAGGCGGACAAGTTTCACGGCGAAATTTTCAAAAAGAAATATTTGTCGCAAGTGAAGCCGTTTCCGAGAGTGCGCGAGCTGTTCGAGCGCTTGCGCGAGGACGGAAAGAAAATTGCGCTGGCGTCGTCGGGAAAAGATCCCGAGGTCCGGCATTACGAAAAGCTGCTTGGCATCGAGCCGCTGGTGGACGGGATGACGACCTCAGATCAGGTAGCGCATTCCAAACCGTACGCCGATGTTTTCATCGCTGCGCTCAACATGTTGAAGGTGCCGGCGAGCGATGCCGTCGCGATCGGGGACACGCCGTACGATGTCGAAGCGGCCAAGAAGATCGAGCTGCCGGTCATCGGCGTTCTTTGCGGCGGATTTTCGGAACAGGTGTTACGCGACGAAGGCGCCATCGCGATTTATCGCGATCCAGCAGATCTGCTGGAGCATTATTATCAATCGCCACTGGCGGGATAGAGAAAGAATTTCTTCTGTAGCCGCGTCCCTGTGGGACGCGCATCGGACCGAGTGATGGCTACCTTTTCCCCGCGCGTCCCACAGGGACGCGGCTACAGAAGACAATCAATTCCGCCGCACTTCGAGCTGGCGGCGCAGAATCCAGTGGAGCACGCCGAGTAATCCGAGCGCCGAGGCGATCAGCACGATCGTGTTGAAGACGAACAGGTCCACTTTGAAACCGAAATAGCGTTTCTCTTCGCCGAAGAAAACGTTCAGCTTCCCGCCGCGCCGGTAATCGCTTTGCTCCATCTCGGCGTTTGAGATCAGGTCGGAGACTTTTTGGTTCACGTAGAGTTGCTCGGCGGTCACGGGCCCGGCGGCGTCTTTGAACAGGTCGCGATCGAACGCCTTTTTGCCTTTCAGAATTTCATCGATCAAAGCGAGGTAACGATCCAACTGGTCGGCGGTCTTCGCCTCCAGCCCGGATAACATCGCGAGGATTTCCTTGAGATCGTTGAGCCGTTTCGTGTTTTCCGGCGTCTGGGTCTTCTGCTCGACGATGCGTTGCATCTCCGCGTTCACCCGCTCCTGCCGGCTCGTGAGCGGATTCAACTTTGCCTGGGCGACGACCATCTCTTCGTAAGACCAGCGCATCGCAATGAACTGGCAGACGAACGGGACCTGCAACCGGCTGTTCATCTTCTTGCCCTCATCGGTATTCGGATGCTCGGAGAACCAGCGGGTAAACGTGTAAACCAACCCGAGGTTCCGGTTCATGTCCTCGTATTTGATGAGCGCGCCGCCCATGATGATCTGTGGAATCAAGACGAGCGGCACGATGTTCGACGCGGTTTTCGGATCGGCCACGAGAGAGGAGACGACGAGACCGAGCGCGACGCCGCCCATGGCGGTCATGAACATGATGCCGAGATCGATCCAGAACATGCCGCGGATCTCGAGGATGTAATTGCCGATCAGGACGAAGAGAATGCATTGGACGACGGCGAAGAAGCCGAGCGACATGAACTTCGAGAAAACGTAGTAGGGCAGGCGGACGTTGAGATTTCGCTCCCGTTGGAGAACCGCACGATCACGGATGATGTCGTCCGCACTATTCGTTAGGCCGAGAAACATCGCGACGATGAGGCTGAGGAAGAGGAACGTCGGGATGTGGTAGGCGGACGCGTAATCGTATTCGCCGCGCTCTGAGTAACGAAGGATGGTCGCGATGAGGAGCGCGAGAACGGGCGCGACGCCGATAGTGATGAGCAGGTTCGCGCGGTTGCGCAGCTTGCTCATAAACGAGCGCTTTATAAGAGTGCGCAATTGCGTCCATTCGTCCCGCCAACGGATGAAGAAGCGGCGCTTCACCGAGGGCGCCGGCGGCAGGGCCGGGGCGGGACCGCGGCGAAGCGAGACTTGTTTGACGTCCTGGATCAGGCGAAACGCTTCGTATTTGTCGCGCCAGAATTCCGGCGAATAACGGCGCGCCGCGACGAGCTGCCCGCGTGTGTTCTCTTCGTAAATGATGTCGCCGCTGATGTCGCGGAGCGGTGTTTCGAGCACGTCGAAAATAAATTCCGGCCGGGTGGTTCCGCAGGACGGACACGCGCCCATGTCGGCGCCGAACTGATGCTGGTGTTCCGCTTCCGCGAAATAGCGCAGCATGTCGGTCGGCGTTCCAAAGAAGACGAGTCGCCCGCCTTTATCGAACAGGATCGCCTTGTGAAACATCTGGAAGAGTTTCGAGCTCGGCTGGTGGATCGTGACGATGATGATTTTGTTGTGGGCGAGCGCGCGGATGATCTCGATGACGTGCTCGGAATCTTTCGACGACAATCCGGAGGTCGGTTCGTCGAAGAGGTAAACGTCCGCCGAACCGATCATGTCGAGGCCGATGTTCAGACGCTTCCGTTCGCCGCCACTGAGTGTTTTTTTCACCGGGCTGCCGACGATGCTGTCGCGGCGTTCGTTCAATCCGAGCTCGATCAATTTTCCTTCGAGCCGCCGGCTTAGGTCGCGTCCGGAGAGATGCGGCGCGCGAATCGCGGCGGCGAACTCGAGGTTCTCGCCGATGGTGAGATGCTCGTCGAACGCGTCTTCCTGCGGGATGTAACTGATGTAGCCCTTGAGCTGGTCGAGATTTTCGTAGAGCGGCCGGTCGTTCAACAACACCTGTCCCTGACTGGGCTGAAGCTGGCCGCCGAGCACTTTCATGAGCGTGCTTTTGCCGGAGCCGCTCGCGCCCATCACGCAAACGAGCTCGCCGCGATTCACCGAGAACGAAACGCCTTCGAGCCCGATCTCGTTATTGCCGAAGCGATGCGTGACGTCGACCACTTCGAGTGAGCGAATGATGTTGCGTTCTTCCTCGATGATCCGCTCGGAAAAATTGCAGCGCAGAAATTGGCCGACATCGATCCGGATCGTGTCGCCGTCCTGGAGCGGCGAAGTCGTGCGCACCGGCGTTTCGCCGACAAGAATCGGCCGGTCGGCATCGATCACTTCCAGGGTGCCGATGCGTTTGTCGTAATCGCACAAGATTTTGAGGAGCACGTCGCCGCTGGTTCCGGGCGAGAGAAGAATGTCGTCTTCCTCGAGCATGCTCGGATTATTCGAGACGAGGTATTCGGATTTCGAAGCCTTGAGCTGGAACCGGCCGCCCATGGCGCGCGCGCGCCGGCGGAGATCCAGCAGGTCCATCTCGCTGTCGTTGTGGAAAACGATCTTGTCTTCGAGCATCGCTTCGACGGTCGTGCCGGCTTTCAGCTTGGTGCCGTTGAGGACCGCGTTGACGTCGCGCAACGCTTTCACGCGCACCTTCAAACCGAAAGTGACTTCGAGCGCGCTTTCGCGCGACCGCGAGCGCTCGAGCTGCACTTCATCCGCGTCCTTGTGAACGCGAACGAAAATCTGCGGCAGCGAAACGTTCTTCTTCGCGTTGAAATACGCCGCCAATTCCTGGTAGGTCAGGAACTGATCGCCGACCAAAATCCGTTGGCCGGGATAAATCCGGCAGAAACCTCCGCGAACGAGCGGCCGCCCCCGGACTGACACCGTTTGCCCCGTGTAATTCTTGAGCAGGATCAGGTCGTGATACCGAAACGCCAGGAGCCGATCGTTTCCGGTCAGGCTTTTCAAGACCACGTCGGCCGCGCCATTCGTCCCGAACGAAACCGATTCCAGCGGCGACGCGCCCCGTTGGTAAATCGACGCGTCCGCGTCCTCCGACGCATTGAGTTGATAGACGATATCGATCGCCTGCGCCGCCATGCCGAGCTGCGACATGAACGAGTAGAACGCAACGACCTGTTCCTGTTTCAGCCCGGCCTGCGAAATCAGATCGTAAAGCTGCACGCCGAGCATAATCTTTCGGTCGGTGCTGAGCTGCGCCGAAAGCTTTTGCGCCATCGCGGAAAGGTCCTGTTGTTCGTAGAGCGCCTGGCGAAATAGTTGGCGCAGCTCGGAGTAAACCGCTTCCGGGTAATCGTAACGCAGGAACCCGAGGCTCGAGTCGATTTCTTCCTCGAGCAAAACGCCGTCGGCTTTCGAAAAGCTTGCCAGCACCTGGATGAGCAGCGGCAACAGGTTCGGTCCCTCCGCAACACTGCGCGGTTTGCGTAACGCGCGCCGCATCCAGCGCCGGCTCCGCCGTTGAATCCGGTACGCGAACGGCGTCACCTTTTGTACCGCGCGATCGATCTTATCTGCGACTTTGGTCAGGGCCGTCATTTTGCCGGAGTCGCGCGGAAATTACCGCACGCCGAGGTTAACCGCAAAGAGCAGAAGTCGGAGGTCAGAGGCCGGAGGTCGGCCGCTGACTTCGGACCTCTGACTTCCGACCTCCGGCACATTGCATTGCCAAGAGATCATGTTAGCGTTTTTGCGCCTGACAAAAACGGGCTTTCAATCTCATGGCCCAGCCTGATCGCAATTCTCAAAAAGAGAAACCACCTCGCGGAAACGAGCCGAGCTTTAACTGGCGCGGCGTCATCCTTATCGCCATCGCGTTTACTCTCATCGGACTCGGGTTCCTTTTCCGGAACGGCCCTTACGCGAGCTTCGAGGACGTTCCGTATAACCGCTTCATCGAGCTGCTCGAGAACAAGCAGATCATTAACGACAAAAATTCGCCGCTCCAGCTGGTTTACCAGGAAGGCCAGCCGACTCAGACGTTGCGCGGCGCTTACATCAAGCAGGCGGTCGGCCCGAACGGCGCGCAGCCAGTCCCGTTTCGCACCACCGTCGCGCTGAATTTCGCGACCGATCTCCAGGAGAAACTCCGCCAGGCGGGCATCACCCCGGCGATCAAAACGGATTCAACCTTGATCGCGCAAACCCTCGTCGGATTTCTGCCGATCGCGCTCTTTCTGCTCGTTCTCTATTTCCTGTTTCGGCAGCAGATCCGCATGGCGGGCAAGGGCGCGCTGAATTTCGGCAAATCGAAGGCGCGCATGTTGGCGCGTGACAAGAACAAGATCACGTTCAAGGACGTCGCCGGTGTCGAGGAAGCGAAGGACGAGGTCCAGGAGCTGGTCGAATTTTTGCGCGACCCGAAAAAGTTCCAGAAACTCGGGGGCCGGATTCCGAAAGGCGTGTTGCTCGTCGGGCCTCCGGGCACCGGCAAGACGCTGCTGGCGCGCGCGATTGCCGGCGAAGCCGACGTGCCGTTCTTCTCGATCAGCGGTTCGGATTTCGTGGAAATGTTTGTCGGCGTTGGCGCGTCACGCGTCCGCGACATGTTTGAGCAGGGCAAGAAATCCGCGCCCTGCATTATTTTCATCGACGAAATTGACGCGGTCGGCCGGCATCGCGGCCACGGCGTCGGCGGCGGGCACGACGAGCGTGAGCAAACGCTGAATGCGTTGCTTGTGGAAATGGACGGGTTCGATACGCAGGAAGGCGTCATCATTATCGCGGCCACGAACCGGCCCGATGTGCTCGATCCGGCGCTGCTGCGTCCCGGCCGTTTCGATCGCCAGATCACGGTGAATTTACCGGACGTGAAAGGCCGCGAAGAAATTCTGCGCGTCCATTCCAAGAAAGTGAAGCTGGCCGAAGGCGTCGATCTCCAGGTCGTCGCGCGCGGCACGCCCGGGTATTCCGGCGCGGAGTTGGCGAACGTGATCAACGAGGCCGCGCTCCTGGCCGCGCGTCGCGGATTAAAAGGCATCACGCTCAAAGAACTTGAAGAAGCGCGCGATAAAGTTCGTTGGGGTAAGGAACGGCGCTCGATGGCGTTGAGCGAAAAGGAAAAGACCAACACGGCGTATCACGAAGCCGGCCATGCCTTGCTCCTCGAGTTGCTCGAACACACCGAGCCGCTCCACAAGGTTACGATCATCCCGCGCGGTCCGTCCCTCGGCTCGACCATGTGGCTGCCGGAGGAAGACAAATACACGAATCGGAAGAACGAGCTGATCGCCGGGCTGGCCGTCGGCATGGGCGGGCGGGTCGCGGAAGAAATCGTTTTTGGCGACGTCACCAACGGCGCCCGCGGCGATATTAAGCAGGCCACGGCGGTTGCTCGCCGGATGGTTTGCGAATGGGGGATGAGTGAGAAGATGGGGATGGTCGAATACGGCGAGCACGAAGATTACGTCTTCCTCGGCCGGGATATTTCTCGGGCCCGCGATTACTCCGAAGCCACCGCCGAACAGATCGACGGCGAAGTCCGCAAACTCATCGACGGCGCCTACCAGACTGCGATGAAAGTCCTGACCCAACACCGCGACCACCTCGAAGCCATCGCCAAGGCGTTGCTCGAGTACGAAACTCTCGACGGCGCCCAAATCAAAGAAATCATCGAGCACGGCCGCCTGATCAATCCGCCCCCGGGCGCACCACCTCCGCCCTCCCAGAAAATGCCTCCCGAAAAACCTCCCAAACAAGTTGTCGTCGCCCCTGACGTCACGCCTCCGCTGCCCGGTGCTCTCGGCGGCGCCCCAGCCTGACAGGGTAGGAGCGCAACAGACGGAAAGAGACGAAGCCGAAAACCGAACTTATTTCGGGGAGCGCGCGTCGGCGTGCGTCTTTACTTCGCGACGCTGTTTCTCGACGACGCGCCGCAGCTCGCGCTCCATTGTTTTGAAGGCGTCGTGGATCACTTTCGTGAGCGGCGCGTAGGAGCCGTTGTCCATTCCTTTTTCGTCGGCGACCAATTCATGCCCCGGCGGGACCGTCACGTCGATCCGGACCCGGAATGGATTTCCTTTTTGATGAGCGTGGTTCGGCTGCTCGATGGCCACGTCGCAGCGGTTGATGTGGTCGCAGAATTTTTCGAGGCGCGCCGCTTTCTCCATGACGAACTGATCGATGTCGTCGGATTTCGCGACGCCGCGGTAGGTGATGTTAACAGGTAGTTGCATAAAATGACTGACGCGCGCGGGCGGATTGCCAGTGCGCGCGAATTTAGAGCGGTTGTAACGACCGAAAATGGCCGGGCAATTTCGCCGGCTCGATTTTCACAAGGTCGGATTTCACATGCTCAACGATGCGGTCTCGAATTTCCGGCGGGAGTTGGTCGACCACGGCGGAATGAATCGATGCGGGCGCGGCGAACGACCAGCCGTCTTTTCCTTCGCGATGCACCACGTCGACAATGCTGTCCGCGAGCTGCTTCACGATCCGCCGCTCGGATTCGTTTTCGATTCCCGTCCGTTCCGCGATCGAATTCATCTGGCCTGGCGCGGCGCCGCTGGGGAACGCGCCGGCCTGGTCGGTCATTTTGTCCTGGTAGCGTCCGTGCGCTTCGGTGGTGTCGAACGCCTGGACCAGCTGAAGGCTCGGGCCGCGCGTCGGCGTTGGGTTCACTCGGTAGGCTTTGAGGGTGCCGCGATCCGTCACGATGATGAGAGAGGTCGGTGTCATGTTACAAAGAATGGTTCGCAGACCAGAAGCAATCCGGTTCGCTTAAACGATGCGGCTGATCGTGGCGGATGACAAGGCCGTCGTTCGCGCGTAGGAATGTTTCCATGAGCAAGCGCACAAAAAAAAATGACGCCACGCGATTGATCGTGGCGGCGAGCGAGAACGATCCCGACATGCTGTATGCGACGCGGTTCTTCGCGCCGGACGCTTTCATTTTTCTGGAGGAACGCGGGAAGCGGACGCTGGTGTTGAGCGATCTGGAGATCGATCGTGCCCGGAAACAGGCTGAGGCAGACGAATTCGTTTCCTACACCGCGCTCGAACGCGAAGTGCAGGGAAACCAGAGGAAGGCGCCGGCTTACGAGAAAGTGCTCTCGCATTTTCTCCGGAAGCGCGGTGTTCGTTCGGCGGTGGTGCCGGCAAATTTTCCGCTTGGGTTCGCGCAGGAATTGGCGGCGTCGAACATCCAATTGCGAACCACGAACGGACTTTTCTGGCCGGAGCGCGAAGCGAAAACGGAAGAGGAGTTAAAGCTAATGCGGCGCGCGTTGCAGATCACGGAAGCGGGAATGGCGCGCGCGATGGAGGTGCTGAAAGCATCGAACCCCGGTGCAGGAAAAAAACTAATGTGGTCGGGGAAAACGCTGACGTCGGAAGTTCTGCGCGCGGAAATCGATTCCAGGATTTTGCGCGCGGGCGGATTGCCGGCGAACACGATCGTGGCCGGCGGCGATCAGGCCTGCGATCCGCATGAGCGCGGCTCGGGACCGTTAAAAGCGAATTCGTTGATCATCCTCGACATCTTTCCGCGCGACGCGAAGAGCGGTTATTTCGGCGACATGACGCGAACTGTGGTGCGCGGACGAGCAAGTGAAGCGCAACGGCGTTTGTGGGAGACCGTACGCGAAGGCCAGGAATTGGCGCTCCAGAAAATGAAGCCGGGCGTGGATGGCCTCGAGTTGCACAACGAAGTGAAACAGTTTTTTACCGATCGCGGTTTTCCGACGGAAATTCGCGACGGCAAACAGGTCGGCTTTTTTCACGGCACGGGACACGGACTGGGCTTGGAAATTCACGAGTTTCCGCGTTTCCAGAAAACGGTGTTCAAAGTTGGGCAAGTCCTGACGGTCGAGCCGGGCCTGTATTATCCGGGGCTCGGCGGCGTTCGGATCGAGGACGTGGCGGTCGTGACAAAATCTGGGAACCGGCTGCTGTCACGCTTCGAAAAGCGGGTGGAGATTTAACGTCCGCCGCGAATGAACGGATGTGACTCGGGGCGGTCTAATCTTACAACGATGTAATGCCGAGCGAAGTCGAGGCGCCTCTTGCAGACAGAGAGGTTCTTCGACTTCGTTTTACATCTAGAACAACATGACGCTCGCTTACATTTACGGCTACGGATACGGGATCGGGTCCAACGCCCTGATCCTGATCGGCATTCCATTTATCGTTGGGCTTATCGCGCAATTTCGCGTGAGCAGCGCTTTCAAGAAATGGGGAGCCGTTCGCGCCAGCGCGAATATCACCGGCGCTGAGGCGGCCCGCGAGATTTTAGCGGCGGCGAAAATCAACGACGTCCAGGTCGTGGAGACGAATGATTTCCTGGGCGATCACTACGATCCGACCAGCAAGCGGCTCTGCCTTTCGAGGAACGTTTACAACACGGCGTCTGTAGCCGCGCTCGGGATCGCGGCGCATGAGACCGGCCACGCGATCCAGCACGCGGCAGCCTATGCCCCCTTGAAAATGCGGATGGCGATCGTGCCGGTGACGCAGATCGCGTCCAACATGCTGCCGTTTGTGATTTTCGGCGGCTTTATTTTCCACATGACGGGGCTCATCACGCTCGGCATTTATTGCTACCTGATTCTGCTGGCGTTCCAGCTCATCACGTTGCCGGTCGAGTTCGACGCGTCTCGGCGGGCGAAGATCATTGTGCAGCAGATGGGGATCGTGCAACCGGGCGAGGAAGTCATGGGCGTGAACAAGGTCCTGAACGCCGCCGCGCTCACCTACGTTGCCGCGTTTATCGCGACTCTGGGCAACCTTCTTTACCTGCTCACCGTCCGCGATCGCCGCTAAACCGCGTGGCGACTCCAAGAAAGATGAATCCCACCATCGCCCTGCCATCGCCGTCGCGGAATCGCTTTGCCGAATTTCTGTCGTCGGCTACCAGACGGCGTGTTAAGCCTAAGCGGGACGCGATGGAACAGCCGAGATCGGACGAAGACCAGCAATTGGTCGCGCGCACCCAGGCGGGCGAGGCCGCGGCGTTCGACGAACTCGTGGTCAAATATACGCCGCGTCTTTACGGCCTGGTCTACAACATGACCTCGAACCACGAGGACACCAACGACCTGCTCCAGGACATCTTTTCGAAAGCTTACAAGTCAATCGGCGGATTCCGCGGCAAATCGTCGTTTTACACCTGGATTCACTCGATCGCGGTCAATATGACCCTGAACTTCCTCAAGAAGCGCGGCCGGCGTTTCCACCTCAGCCTCGACGACATGGACGGGAGTGTGCAGAACGACAAGGAATTTCTCGAGCTTACGGCCACCACGAGCCCCGTGCGCGAAGCAGACTTGTCTGAGCTCCAGCGAAGATTGAACGAGGCCATGATGAAATTGTCTGATGAACACAGAGCCGTGGTCACCATGTTTCATATTCAGGGGATGCCCCATGCCGAGATCAGTAAGATCTTGAAAGTATCGGAAGGCACGGTACGTTCCCGGCTCTTTTACGCGAACCGCCAATTGCAGAATTATCTGGACGAATTCCGAAAGAACCCTGTTTCCTAAATACCCCGCGGCATGGACCCTTTAAGCGAAGAACAAATCGGCAAACTTTTGCGGCTCAAAAAATATGAGGAGCCGCCGCCGGGTTACTTCGAGAATTTCCTCCACGAATTTCATCGGCGTCAGCGGGACGAGCTTCTCCGTGAACCGGTCTGGCGCATCGCGTTGCAGCGCACCCAGGACTTCCTGTTCCGCCTCAATATTCCGGGAGTCGCCTCTTACCCGGCCTTGGCCACGGCGCTGGTCATCTGCGTAGCCGTCATTTCCTTGAAAGTTTATCAGACCCCCGAGACCGTGAATGTCGCGGCCCAGAATCGCACTCCGGTTGTCGCGACGACGACGGTAGCGGATTCGAACTGGAGCCTCTCCAACCCGGTCACGACTCGCGACCTTGGCCCATCACTTGTGCGCACTGTCAAAGACAGCTCCAAAACTCACCGGGTCGCGGCGCCTCCGCGTTACGTGCTGGATAGTACCCCAGTGAGTTATGAGGCGGCTTTCCGGTTCTAATCTGGATTCCAGAGCGCAGCGGTTTCCGAGCGGCCGTAGTCGTCTTTTGAACATGAGGCTCCATTCGCCGGGCGTACTCGCGTTTTTTTTCCTCCTCTCGTTTCTGCGCGCTCAGCAGCCCGCTAGCACGAACGATCCGGCGCAGGCGACTGAGTCTTCGACCGCGTCGATCAGCCGCGAAGTAAAAGAGATTTTCGAGAAGTCGGGCAAAGCCGTGGTCAAAATCCGCGGCACGGATGAGCACGGCGATTTGTCCGGCACCGGATTTTTCATCGACCCAACCGGCATGATTTACACCGCTTATTCCGTCGGCGGGGACACAGACAATCTGACGGTCGAATTTGAAGGAAAAACTTATCCGGCCCGCTTGATGATGGCCGATCTGCGCAGTGGTATCGCGATCCTGAAAGCGGACATCGCGACGCCCGCGTTGCCGATCGGCAAATCGGAAACGATGGAAGTCGCGACGCCCGTCATGGCGATCGGCTATCCGCTCGATCTTCCTTCCACGCCGAGCTTCGGGATGGTCGCCGGGTTCGACCGGAAATTTCTCGACCGCTATTTTTCCACGACGCATGTGCGGGTAAATTTGCCGACGCAACGCGGTGAAGCCGGCGCGCCGCTCCTGAATTTCAAGGGCGAGGTCGTCGGCATTCTGGTGGCGCAAATCGAAAACGGTTCCGCCTGTTACGCGTTGCCGATCGATGCCGCGGAAAAAATTCGGAACGATTTCATCCGCTTCGGCGAAGCACGGCACGGCTGGATTGGCATCACTCTCACTCAGGCGCCGAAGCCAGTCGACGGGTCGACCGCGGAGATGACCGAGATCATGAAAGACACACCGGCTTACGGCTCGGGAATCAAGCCGGGCGACATTCTTCTTCAGGTTGGAAAAATGAAGGTGCGCCAGCCCGAAGATGTAATCGACGCGTCATTCTTCCTTACCGCCGGCGACAACGTGCCGATCACCGTAATGCGCGGGAACGAGAAGATGACCTTTGAAATCAAAGCCGACTGCCATCCCTTGAGTCCGTGCGCTCCGAAAGCGGCGACCTTGAGCCCGGCGCAAGGAATCCCGTTGCAAATCGACGCGACGCGCCGCACGCCGTAGCGCGACCTGTCGTTAGGCCGAAAGCCGAAATCGCCCGCTGCCCGCGGCTCAATGGAGCTGCCGTATTTTTTCGATCCAGGGCAGGATCGCCATCGAAGTCGCGTCGAAAAATCCATGCGCGATCGCTGCGGGCCAGATCGAGCGATGCACCACGATGATCGTGCCCAGGAACAGGCCGAGAATTCCGGCGGCGATCGCCGCGAGGAGTCCCATCTGAATGTGCATGAATCCGAAAGCGACCGCGATCAGCGCCACCGCCAGATATTGGCCCCGCCAGGAATCGAAAATCCGTGGCCAGATAACGCGCATCGCGGCAAGGGTTCCGGCGCGCCACATCTCTTCGCGCAATCCGGCGACGACGAAACTGACGAGCGTAATCGTTAACCAAAAGTAAACGGGATTGTCCCGCATCGCGTTCACGCTTACGAGCACGTCGATGTTGGGCCGATTCGCGCTCACATATTCCTGCACCTTTTCCGGCGTTATGGTTCGACTGGCGGCCAGGACCATGACAACGGCGGCCGCGACAATGACGAGCCCGATTCGAATACCAATCGAATAGACGACCCCAAGCGGCATGACCCACCAACCCGGCCGCCAGGTCAACATTAATTGCTCGCGGGAAGGGCGGGAAATCAGACACGCCACCGCGAAAAAGATCGAAAAGAGAAGAAGCTCGAATCCAGAGACCGAGAGAAGCCCGCGAACGCTGCCGGACAAAGCTGGTCCGCGCGGAGAGTGGCCGACCCCCAACCGCACGAGCAGACCCAGCGCGGGATAAACGCCGATCAACAGCAGATGAATCCACCAGCGCCAACGCGGCGTTTGGCGGAAAACCGGGATCGGCGGCGGCCAATCCGAAGCTTCAGTCGCGGCGGAGGGCTCGGTCACGCGTGGCTGGAAACGCGCATTTACTTCCGATAAACGTTCTTCGAGTCTTTCGCGTAGGTCGTCGTCTTTTCGCGCGGACCGCCCCATTTTATCGTGGCCGAAGCGCTCACGATGTCGACGTGGGCGTCGTACGTCCCGATAAGCTGATGGCCCTGGCTGTCGGCAAAGTTCGATGTTGGGTCGTCGACAAAAATATGCGCATAGCCAACATCCAGATCGAGCCATTCGCAGGGTGAATACTTCGCGCCGAAGGTAACCCAACAGCGATTGTTGTCCGGAATGCGCGGCGTCCGAAATTCGGGACCCTGAATCGGTGTCTCGTCATACGCGCCGCCGATGCGGAGGGTGAAGCTTTTGCAGGCGTACCATTCGAAACCGACTGAGTAACGCATCGCGTCCTCGTAGTTGATGTTCAAGATGTTCTCCGGCGTCCCGGGATTAGCGAACACGATCGGCACTTCCTTAAGCCGGCTCCAATTCGTCCACTGCACGTCGCCCATGAAGGCAAACTTGTGGCAAAAGCGTTGGTAGAGGCTGAAGTGAAGAATTTCCGGCAGCGGCAATTGCGCGGTCACACCTTGATTAAAGAAGACGGCTTGAAACGCCCCTGGCTGCGGAAATGCCGGCAACGGCGGTGCGCCTGGCGCGGCAATCAACGGAACGCGGCGGAACTCCGCGTCGCCTTCCAGAGTATGATCGATCTTCGAGCGAAAGCTGACGCCGATCCGGCCATCCTGCAGGAAGTCGTCTTCGCCTTCACCTTCCTGCCGATATTCGAGCAGTGCGCCAACGGTGAATCCGTAATCCCAGTCGTCGCCTGTAATTTCGGTCACGCCGTCCCGGCCGCCTGGAACGAATCCAGCGCCTTGATACGCAGCAACGGTCGCGGCAATGATCCCCGGAATCTGGGCGGGCGGAACTCGCTGCGCAGCGAGGATTGCCGGGAGCGCGGCGTAAAATTGCCCGAGGGGCGCTTGTGCCGCGAGGCCGAAGTCGATCGCCTGGGTCAGGCGCGCCGACGCGTATTGAATATCGAGGCCGGCGCCGATCGAGAAGCGATGATAGCGCCACGCAACCGTCGGCTGGATATCGAGCGTCAGCAGCTTCGTGCGCAGGGCGGCGTAACGCCCCACCCAATCCGGCGAATAATCCGTCTCCAATCCAAATGGCGCTGTGACCCCGAGACCGATCGTAAGATCGCCATAACTCGAATTGCGAAGAATCGGCTGCGACAAATACGTGTTGCCGATGATGTGAAAAACGCCCGCGTTCCCGTCGTTCGTTCCCCGAACGGGCAATCCATTGAACGGAGTGCCCGGCAGGTTATAGCGCGAGCCCTGGTTCGAAAACGTGTCGGATGGAATAATGGCGTGAAGCCCCATTTGGAATTCGCCGTAATCCAGTCGGGCGAGACCGGCCGGGTTGAAGAACAACGTGGATGCATCCTCCGCGCTGGCGGCGCCGCCGGCGAAAGCAGTGCCGAGATTGCTGACGCTTTGTTCGCTCAGCTGGAAACTGCCGGCACGAACGCTCAGCGGGATAGTTGCAATAAGGAGACAGAGAACGACGCGGGAAAGAATGGATTGACGCACGAAGGATTTGGCTATCCGCCCCGATCGCGAATGACAATCCTAAAGTGCGGAAATTTCCCGGCTAATTCCCGAGCATTTTCCTGAATTCGTTCTCGTTCAGGACGCGCACGCCAAGCTTGTTCGCCTTGTCGAGTTTGCTTCCCGCTTCGTCGCCGGCCAGCACGTAGCTCGTTTTCTTGCTCACGCTTCCGCTGACCTTTCCGCCACGGGCACGAATCAATTCGGCAATTTCATCGCGCGCCTGGCTCAGCGTGCCGGTAATGACCCAGGTCGTGTTTTTGAATCCGGGCGCCGCGCCTTCGACTTTCGGTTCGGCGTCAAAACGCAGCCCGGCCTTCCGCAATTTCTCGATCACCATCCGGTTGTGCGGTTCGCGAAAGAATTCATGAATGCTGCGGCCGACGACTTCGCCCACGTCGGGGATCTGTTGCAGTTCGTCAACGGAGCCGGCCGCGGTCGCATCCAGATTCGGGAAGTGGTCGGCCAACGCCCGGGACGCGCTGACGCCGACGTGCAGAATCCCCAGGCCAAACAGGAGCCGCCAAAGGGGGCGCGATTTACTCCGCTCGATCGCGTCGATCAAATTCGCGACACTTTTTTCGCCCATGCGTTCCAGTTCGAGCAGCGTTTCAGGCTTGAGCGAATAAATGTCGCCGACATCCGCGAGCAATTTTTGAGAGACGAGTTGGTTCACGACCGCTTCGCCGAACCCCTCGATGTCCATCGCGCCGCGCGAAGCGAAATGTTCGATCCGCCGCCGGACCTGGGCCGGACACTGGCTGTTCACGCAACGAACTGCGACCTGGCCTTCATCTTTCACCACGGCGCTCCTGCATTCCGGACAATGCTTCGGCATTCGAAATTTCTTCTCGGCGCCTTTCCGCAGATCCGTGCGCACGCTCACCACCGCGGGAATAACTTCGCCGGCCTTCTCGATCAGCACCGTGTCGCCGATCCGAATATCTTTCCGCGCGATTTCTTCTTCGTTGTGCAGGGTGGCGCGACTCACCGTGCTGCCGCTCACCACCACCGGCTCGAGCGCGGCGACCGGCGTGAGCGTTCCGGTCCGACCGACCTGGACGAAAATTTCGAGCAGCTTCGTCTCGACGCGCTCCGCTTCGTATTTGAAAGCAATCGCCCAGCGCGGCGATTTCGCCGTGTAGCCGAGGACCTCGCGTTGGGAAAAGGAATCCACTTTCACCACCGCGCCGTCCGTCTGGTAGACGAAATCGTGACGAACCCGATCCAGCTCGTGGATCGCGCGCAAAATTTCGTCGATGGAATCCGCCAGCCACCATTTGTCGCTGCCCGGCAGTCCGAGTTTCTTCAGTAACGCGAAAAGCTCCGAATGTTTGTCGAGCGCGAGCCCTTCGATCAGTCCAGTCCCATAACAGACGACACCGAGCGGGCGCTTCGCCGCAATCGCCGGATCAAGCTGTTTCAACGATCCAGCCGCTGCATTCCGCGGATTCGCAAATTCCGGCAAACCCGCCTCGCGCCGTTCCGCATTTAATTTCGCAAAGCCGGCCTTGTTCAGGTACGCTTCGCCGCGAACTTCGAGGACCTTCGGAACGTCGCCCTTCAACTGCTTCGGCACCGATCGGATCGTCAGAATGTTTTGGGTGATATCGTCGCCCACCGTGCCGTCGCCGCGCGTCGCCGCGTAACGCAGTTGTCCTTTTTCGTAGAGCAACGAGACTGCCACGCCGTCCACCTTCGGCTCGATCACGACCGGGATTTTCTTGTTCGGCAGAAGGCGCTCGAGCCGCCGGTAAAAATCCGTGACCTCTTCCTCGGAATAGGTGTTGTCGAGACTGAGCATCGGCACGCGGTGTGTGATCTGGCCGAACCCCTTCAGCGGCTTGTCGCCGACTTGTTGCGTCGGTGAATCGGTCGCTGCCAGTTTCGGGAATTGCTTTTCCAGATCTTTCAGCTCGCGATAAAGCGTGTCGTATTCGCGATCGCTGATCGTAGGCGCCGCTTCTTCGTAGTAGCGGCGGTTGTGTCCCTCGATCTCCCGCCGCAATTGCGCGATCCGCTTGCCCGCTTCCTTTTCATCTCGCGCCATGACGACGTTGAAGTTAAAACCATTACCAACAGTGAGCGAGCGCATCCTCGGCGTGGAAGGCGGCGGGACCAAGACCTCATGGGTGCTGGTCGAACATGAAGCCGATTCGCTCCGCGTCATCGAGCAGGGGAAATTGCCGCCGTCGAATTTGCGTCTCGTCTCGTCCGAGCAATTGCGCGCGATCTTTCAGCAGATGCCGCGGGAAACCGACCGCGTCGGGATGTTCCTCGCCGGATGCGCGACGGAAGAGGATCGCAGCGCGCTAAGAAAAATGTGCGGGGAAGTTTGGCCGAATGCCAGGATCGTGGTCGGAAGCGACCGCGATTCCGGGCTCGCGGCGGCGCTGGGTCGTGGCGATGGGATCGCCGTCAACGCCGGAACCGGCGCGTCCGTCACCGGCCGGCGCGGCGATCGAATCGAAAAGGCCGGCGGTTGGGGACACATCCTCGGCGACGCGGGCGGCGGATATTCGCTCGCCCTGCAAGCGCTGCGATTTATTTTGCGCGAATACGATCTGCACCGCGGCGAAGCGCAGTTCACGGCGACGATTCTTCGCGCGCTCAGCCTGAATAGCCGCGACGAGTTGGTGCGTTGGGCCCAGACCGCCGACAAGGACGACGTCGCCGGGCTGGCGCCGGTCGTTTTGGAATGCGCGATGAAAGGCGACGAAAGCGTGATGCGAATCGTCGAAGAAGGCGCGGGCGTTTTGAGCGAATACACCGCGGCCGTCGCGAACCGGCTCGGGTTGCTCGCGCCAAAAGTGATCCTGCTCGGCGGGTTGTTTCAGCGCGACGGCGTTTACGTCCACGCGTTCAAGCGCAGGTTGAAAAAAAGTCTGTCGGACGCGCGAGTCGCGATGAGCGAGCAATCGCCGGAACTCGGCGCGGCCTGGCTCGCCCTGCACATGGACGAGCACGGCGCGGTGACGATGGTCGCGAATAAGGGCGAAGCCGAAAGTTTCGCCCGCGCGCTGACCGAGCAACGCAATCCGCGCTCGGAAGCTTTGGAAAAACTTAGCGCGAGGCAATTGGTCGAGCTCTTCGTCGAGGAAGAAGGTTTCGTCCAGGAAGCGTTGCGGAAGGAAACGGAATCGCTCGCTCGCGCGCTCGAGATGGTCGCGAAATCTTTGCGCAACGGCGGCCGGCTTTTTTATGTGGGCGCCGGAACGAGCGGGCGGCTCGGCGTTCTCGATGCGAGCGAAATTCCGCCGACGTTCGGCGCGTCGCCGGACATGGTGCAGGGGATCATCGCGGGCGGAGTGACGGCGTTGTCGCGCAGCGTCGAAGGTGCGGAAGACGATCGCGGCAGCGGCGCGCTCGCGATCGAAGAACGCGGCGTGACCGGCAAGGATGTCGTTTGCGGAATCACGGCAAGCGGCCGGGCGCCATTTGTTCTCGGGGCGCTCGCCGAAGCGAAGAAGCGCGGCGCGCAAACGATCCTGTTGACGTGCAATCCAGAGCGCGAGCGGGTTCCCGGTTGCGACTTGGAAATCGATCTCGCCACCGGCCCGGAACTGCTGACTGGTTCGACGCGATTAAAGGCCGGCACCGCGACAAAGATCGCGCTCAACATCATCAGCACAGGTGCAATGATCACGCTCGGCAAAGTGCGCGGGAACCTGATGATCGACGTGAATGCATCGAACGCGAAGCTGCGCGATCGCGCGGTTCGGCTCGTCATGGAGTTGGCGAAGTGCGATCAGGCGCAAGCCACGGAACGGCTGGAAGCGCACGACTGGAATGTGCGAGCGGCTTTGGGGTAGGGACGCCGCGCTGCGGCGTCCGTCGTCTTGGCTAATAAACATTCGCGGACGCCGCAGCGCGGCGTCCCTACCAGCGTTAACGCGAAGCGACGCGCAACATTCGATGAGTGCGATGATGCCTGGCGAGGTGACGGGTGTTACGGCTGTGCTTCTTCACCTGCGCTGTTTGTTTTCGGTGATGCGCAACCGGCTGAACGCTCTTGTTGTCCTCAGTGACGCGCTCAGTCATTAGCTCGCTGTCTCGGAAATCATCACCGACGCGATAGCGCGCAAAAACTTCAGGCGTCACCAGCCGCGAGCAGACGTTGCCGCCGTTGTAACGCAGCACGAATTTGTAAAGTCCCGCTTCCTTGGCCGTCCAATATTCCTCCGGCGGCACGAGAATCGGTTTCCGCGACGTTCCCTTCGGCCCGCGGAAAACAAAGGAATGAACGCCCTGGCAATCGACCACCTCCACATAGGGCAGCTGACGGGATTGCTTTTCGACGACGATCGCCGCGAAGGCGCCACCGACCAAAAAGAGAGTGAGAATTGAAACCGCGAGAAGTTTGAAGCGCATGGCGTTGATGAGTTGGCCGACAACCGGGTTGTAGTCGCTTGAAATCTGAGCCGCCAGTAATTTCTTCACACCACCATAAATTTGGTCGGCCTGAAAAAAGAATGGCGGCTGCGAAAAATCTTTAAGCGCAACGACCTCTCCGCAAACGAAGCCAAGTAAACCAACTCAAAGGAAAACATATGCTTTGGACTATCTTTGTAATTCTTCTGATTCTGTGGCTGCTCGGCTTCACGGTCTTCCATATCGGCAGCTTGATTCACCTCGTGCTGGTGATCGCGCTGATCGTCTTGATCGTGAATCTGATCACGGGCCGGCGTTCTCTCTAGCGCTGGCATGACATGAAGCCCGCCGGAATTCTCGGGATCATTCTGATCGCGATCGGGATTATCGCCCTCGCGTATGGCGGTTACGTTAGCTACACCACGAAAGAGAATGTGGCGAAGCTGGGCCCGATCGAGATCAACAAACACGAGGAACATCCCGTGCCGCTCGGTCCGATTATCGGCGGCGTCTGCCTCGTCGGCGGGATCATCCTCGTGGTAACTGGGAACAAGAAGACGGGATAGGCCCACGGTCCGGCGTCTGACACAGACGCCCTACAATTGTAGGCCGTCTCTGCGAGACGGCTCTTCGACCTTTTCAAAATCTCGTCCTGCCAATAGTCTTCGCCGATGCGCTCGGCGGACCGCTCCGGAATTCGCTGGCTCCTGGCCGAGCTGCCGGAGTTGGTCACAAGCGGCGTTCTCACCCAGGAAACAGCCGACGCTCTCCGGCAACATTATTCCTCCCAACCCCCAGGCGAACCGCGCCGGATCGGATTCATTCTCTCGGCCATTCTCGGCTCGTTGCTCGTCGGCGCGGGAACCATTCTTCTCGTCGCCCATAACTGGGATTTCCTGAGCCGGCCGGTCCGGTGCGCGATCGCGTTCACGCCGCTGATCCTGAGCCAGGCTCTCGCCGGCTTCGTTCTGATTCGCCGAAATGGATCGGCGGCGTGGCGCGAGACCGCAGCGATCCTCAACGTTGCGGCCATCGGCACAGCCATCGCCCTCGTCGGTCAGACTTACCAAATCCAGGGTGACTTCGCGCGGTTCATCCTGGTCTGGATGATCCTGGCGCTGCCAATCGTTTATCTTTTTCTAACGAGTGTCGGACTCTCTGCCTGGTTCGTCGGCGTCGCGGTTTGGGTTTTCTCGTCGAAACACGGCGATTTTTTTGGTGCGCATCCGAACGATCTTTGGGCCTGGCCGCTCTTGTTCCTTGGCCTCCCGGCGTTCGTGATGCTGCTTCGGCAGAACCGAAACGGCTATGGAACCCTGCTCGCCACTGCCGCACTCGCGATCGCCTGCGCTCTCTCGTTAGGCCAAACCGACGAGATCGGCGCCCAATCTTTCTGGCGATGCTCGTTCGCGGCCTACTGGTCGCTTGTCTATCTGGTCGGCGCGGTTTCGTTCGACGATTGGCGCCCCACGCGTTCCCATCCGTTCGTCGCGATCGGCTGGATCGGAATTCTGGCGATGGCCGTGTTCGTGAGTTTTCAGGACGAGTGGCGAAACCGGCAATGGCAATCCGCGGTTGATTTCCTGCCGCGCCACTATCCGGATCTGCTCGCCTTCGGAATTCAAGTTGTCTGGATTGCGGCTGCCCTTCTGTTCGTTGGTTACGCGTTATGGAAGAAGCGAGACTCGAATCTCGCGCCGGCTGCGCTCACGCCGATCGTGATGATCGCATGGTTAATTGCCAAGCAAACCGGTGACGGCCTCGTTCCGTCACTGCTCCTCAACTTCTTCCTGCTCGCGCTCGGCGTTTACACTTTGCTGCGCGGAATTCGGAGCGGACGCGTCTTTGAAGCGAACCTCGGCATGGTTGTGATCGCCATTCTCGCGACGGCGCGATTTTTCGACACCGACCTCGAGTTCGCCGTCCGCGGCATTGCCTTCATCTTGATCGGCCTCGGTTTCCTCGCGACGAACCTGATCGTTTTCAAACGGAAGGCACGCGCATGAAGTATTGGCGGCTCATCGTTTTCGCTTTGGTCGCGTGCACCCAACTCGCGGTTCCAGGCTCACTCATTTGGAAACGCGAACACACTCTGCGGCAAGGCAACGTCTGGAAATTCCGGACCGCCCCCGTCGATCCAGTCGATGTCTTCCGCGGCCGTTACGTCGCGCTGCACTTCGAGGTCGAGACCCAGGAAATTTCGCCGCCTGCGAACTCCAATTACAGCGATAAAGTTTTCGTCACCCTGAAAGCAAACGCCGAGGGGTTTGCCGAGATCGATCAGGTGTCCGCGACTAAACCGGCCGGCGACAATTTTATGGAAGCGCAACTGTCCGGAAAAATGGTCTCGCTGCCTTTCGACAAATACTGGGTGACGGAACGAGACGCTCCCGCTGCCGAAACGGCCTATCGCAACCTGAGTCGCCGCGGTAATCAAAACGCGTATGTGAGCGTCCGCGTTTTCCGCGGCGACGCCGCCATCGAACAGCTCTACTTGGATAATCAGCCGCTCGGCGATTATCTGCGCGGGTTGAAATGATTCTTCTGTAGCCGTCGCCTTGTGGGCGACGTGGGTTTCGCGGAAACGTCAGCAGAGCGCTTCGCACAGCGAAGCGGCTACAGAAGCAGCCGGAGGAATTACCCGCCCGCCTTCAGCACCGCGAACGTCTTGCTCCCTTTGCGATCCAGATAAAGCAAAACGCCCTTTCGCGGGTCCGCTTTGTTCAGCGCCTCCCGGAACGACGCCAGGCTCGTGATCTTTTTCCCGTCCACTTCCGTGATCACATCTTCCCGCTGAATGTCCTGCGCGGCGGCGAGACTGTTGTCGGCCACATCCGTCACGATCACACCCTCGGTCACGCCGAGCTTCATCCGCAGCGCCATTTCCTTGGTCAGCTCCTGGACCTGAAGCCCGAATTTGTTCGTCGATTCTTCCGGCTTGGATGGCGGCGGCGGCTTGATCTCGTTCGAGGCCTGGGAAATGTCGTTAGGCAATTCGCCCGTCGTCACCGGAATCTTCAAAATCTGTCCCTTTCGCCAAACCGTCAGCTCGACGTTTTGTCCGATTTTCTTTTTCAAAATCTCACGCTGCAACTGCGTGTCCGTCGTCACCGCCGCTCCATCGACCTGGATAATCACGTCGAACGGTCGCAGCTCGCTTTTGTAAGCCGGCGCGTCCGCTTCGATCGTCCGCACGACCACGCCTTTATCGAGGCCTTTGAACAAGTCGCGAATTTGGGGGTCGTCGCCTAACGACTCGATCCGGATCCCGAGCCATGGCCGCAAAATCTTGTGCCCGGAGATAAGCTGCTGCCCGATCTCGTTCGTCAGGTTGCTCGGAATCGCGAACCCAAGCCCGCGATTCAAGCCGTTGATGAGCGTATTCATCCCGACCACTTTTCCGTCGATGTCGCAAAGCGGTCCGCCGCTGTTCCCAGGGTTGATCGACGCGTCCGTTTGCAAATAATCCGAGATCGAATAGCCGCCGGTCGCGATTAATTTGCTCCGGCCTTTCCCGCTGATCACGCCATAGGTGAAGGTGTAATCGAGCTTGAACGGCGCCCCGATCGCGAATGCGAACTGCCCGACCCGCACGTCCTCGCTGTTCGCGAACTGTGCCACCGGCAGGTTCGTGGCCTCGATCTTGATCACCGCGATGTCCGTTTTCTCGTCGGTCCCGACGACCTTCCCCTTGAATTCGCGGCCGTCCTTCAGCTTCACGTCGATCTCATCCGCGCCTTCGACGACGTGGAAGTTCGTGTAAATGAATCCGTCCTGGCGAACGATGAACCCCGAGCCTTCGCTTTGGATCGGCTGCGGATTACGAGGGGTGCGGCGCGGCGCGTTTTCGTCCTGCGGTTGCGGCTGACTGAACAGGTCCTCGAGCGACGACATGTCGGGCCCGTCGTTCTTTTTCGTGACTTCGATGATGACGACGGTCGGCGCGATGATCTCGAATACTTTCGTGAACGCGCTGTTGAGCTGGTGGACGACGTCTTTGCCTGCATCGGCGGCCGCTGGGGGGACCGTTGAAGTAGGACCGGATTCCGGTTGCGAAAGCGGCGGCGCGGCGCAAAGCGACACAGCCGCGAGCGCGAGAACAAAGGTCAATACAATGCGCATGGTTCGGATTTGGACAGGCATCGTACAATAGCTGTTCAACACTCATCGTGCGAACGCCTCGGTTTATTTCTCACCCAAAGGGCACAACGGCTCACAAAGGAATAAAATTAATCCCTTCTTTGTGACCCTTTGTGTGAGGCTTCTTCCAGCGACCCGGACGCATTGACACGATGCTTAATGCCCTTAACTTTTCCGTCCACCACATTAAGAAATGCTCACTCTTGCCCAGGGAAAGAAGGATGGAAAAGAGTTCGTCTCGCACGCGCCCGGCTACTGGCCCGGGACCCCGCCGGAACTCTGGAACGATTGGAAATGGCAGCTCAAAAACCGGGTCACGTCGCTGACCCAGCTCGAGCAGCACCTCGAACTTTCGAATGAAGAACGGAGCGGCGTCCTGCTCTCCGGCGACAAGCTCGCGCTCGCCGTGACCCCGCATTTCTTCAACCTGATCTCGCGGGATAATCCGGACGATCCGATCCGGCGCCAGGTCATTCCACGGATCGAAGAAACCTGGACGTCGCCCTACGACATGGTGGATCCGTGCGGCGAAGATTCGCACATGCCGGTGCCGGGATTGGTCCATCGTTATCCGGACCGCGTTCTATTTCTCGTGACCGATCGTTGCGCGAGTTATTGCCGTTATTGCACACGAAGCCGCGTCGTCAGCGGCGTCGGCGAACAGGAATTGCACACGGATTTCGAGCAGGCTTTTCGTTATCTCGAACAACACACCGAAGTCCGCGACGTTCTTCTTTCCGGCGGCGACGCGTTAATTTTCAGTGACGATAAACTCGAAGGTATCCTCAAGCGCCTTCGTTCCATTCCGCACATCGAGTTCGTCCGCATCGGCACTCGGGTCCCGATTTTCCTGCCGCAACGGATCACGCCCGAGCTTTGCGCGATGCTGGCGAAATACCATCCGCTCTGGATGAGCGTTCACGTCAATCATCCCCGCGAGCTGACCCTCGAAGTAAAACAAGCCCTCGAACGTCTGGCGAACGCCGGCATCCCGCTTGGCAACCAAAGCGTGTTGCTCGCGGGCGTGAACGACGACGTCGAGACGATGAAAATGCTGGTGCAGAAACTCCTGCTCTGCCGCGTCCGCCCCTACTACTTGTATCAGTGCGACCTCATCACCGGTTCCGCGCACCTGCGGTCATCCGTCGCGAAAGGGATCGAGATCATCGAAGCCTTACGCGGCCACACCACCGGCTACGGCGTCCCGCAGTTCGTCATCGACGCTCCCGGCGGCGGCGGCAAAGTCCCGATCAATCCCGGTTACGTCCTCTATCACGACAACGAAAAAATCGTAATCCGCAATTACGAAGGCAAAATTTTCGAATACCCCGAGAGCGGCGACCAGTCCGTCCAGTTCGCCCCTCAAAGGGAATATCACGACGAATACCTTTATTCGTGAAGAGCTCTACTTTCTTAGAAACGGTGGCGCCGCAGCGTGAATGGAGCCGGCGGGAGCCGAGCGACATAGATGGGAAAGCCGTCAGGCCGAACGAGCGGGCGCGAGTGAGTCAATACCACGACAGTATTTGTACTCGTAGAGCGTACCGATAGGCGCGCATTTGGTGCTCGCCGTCCGAACAATCTTTCGGGCATTGGGCTCCGCGGAGGTATTTCGCCATGAACTATCGCATCCAATTCTTTGCGGCTATCGCCTTGCTCTGGCTTTTGTCGGTCCCGGCAACAGCCGAGACCCTGCCGGAATTTCGCCCCGCCCTGCTCGGATCGTTTTCCCGCTCATTGATTAATACGATTAATACCGAGTCGTTGGTTAAACGCGGCCAGGGCGATGCGGTCGTGATGTTCACGGCGGGAATTTCCGAATCAGGCTACGGGCACATTTGGGAAACGTATCGCGGAACACCTGGTTCCGATCTGCTCAGCAAAGAGATCATGGACCGCGCCTCCCAGGCCCAATTTGAGGCGGCGGTCTACAAACACCAGCATGTCGGCGTGATCCTCAACGGCACGGTCGCCTTCTCGGTCGTCGGGGGAAAACCGCATTTGCGCATTTTCCTTCACCAGGAAGAGAGCGACCTGAAGCAGGGCAAGGATTTTGTCGCGCCCCAGCTGGCTTTCGCGACCGGCAATCCAAAGTTCGAAGGAATCTGGTACCCGGGACACACGCTGACAACTCCTGGCGTCGCCGCGGTGACGCTGGAGGTTGACGCTAACGGCAAGGTCCAGAACGCCGTCCTCGCCTACGAACATCCTGCGGGGAAGGGCTTCGGCGCGGAAACAGTCGACGCGCTCCGCAAAGCGGTCTTCATCCCGGGCTTTCGCAACGGGAAAGCGGTGCCCTGCAAATTTACCTATTCGGTAATTTTTAGCGGCACCAGCCGGCGGCCCAAGACCGGATAGCTGTTCGCGGCGTGCCCCGCGTGATTTCCGCTTACTTCCGCTCGTAAACGATTTCGCCGCCGATCACTGTCATGACGCATTTAGTCGTGAGGATTTCGGGGGCGGGGATTTCCATGATGTCTTTGGAGAGAACAGTGAAATCCGCGAGCTTGCCGATCTCGATCGAGCCTTTGTCGGCTTCTTCGAAGGCGGCGTAGGCGGCGTTTAAGGTAAATATTTTCAGCGCTTCTTCGTGAGTGAGCGCTTGCTCGAGGTGCCATCCATCGGCGGATTCGCCCTTGATGCTTTTCCGAGTGACGGCGGCGTAGAACTCGATCATCGGTTCGCCGCGCTCGACCGGCGCATCGGAACCGCCGCAAATGACGGCTCCGGATTTTTGCAGACTTTGCCAGGCATAGGCGCCGGCGAGACGTTCCTGGCCGAGACGCGCCGGCGCGAAAAATAAATCGCTGATGGCGTGCGACGGTTGCATCGAAGCGATGATGGCGAGCTTGTAGAAACGCGGCAGATCTTGCGCGCTGAGAATCTGAGCGTGTTCAACGCGCCAGCGCGGCTCGCGAATTTTGCGCTTCTCGGGCGGCACCGCTTTCATCGCTTTTTCGTAGAGGTCGAGAATCACCCGATTCGCGCGATCGCCGATGGCGTGGGTCTCGATCTGGATGCCTTTGCGCAACGCTTCTTCGAAGATCGGTTGAAGCTCCGATTCCTTTTCCCTGAGGAAGCCGGATGTATCGGGCGCATCCGAGTATGGAGCGAGCAACGCGGCGCCACGCGAGCCGAGTGCGCCGTCGAAAACGACTTTGATCGTGCGCTGGGTAAAATGGTGATCGAATGCATTGAGGGTGGGGCCGTCGCGTAACAACGCCGCGCCAGCTGGCCCGGGCGAATAGGCGGCGTTGTAAACGCGGATCTTGCATTGCCCGGACTCGAGCGCCTGCCGCATCGGCGGAAGATCATCGAGATTGCTGCCGGCGTTTTGAATCTCGCACCAGCCTAACGACAGCTCGCGCTTCACGCCGACCACAAACGCTTCCCGCCGCTCCGCCTCACTCGGTTGCGGAATATTTTTGTGAACGAGTTCCTGCGCGTGATCGAGCAACATCCCGGTTGGTTCGCCGGTTTGTTTGTCGCGTAGAATTTCGCCGCCGAACGGATTCTTTGTTTCCTTGTCGATCTTCGCGATCCGCAACGCGGCGCTGTTGGCGACCGCGGCGTGTCCATCGGCGCGGGTGAGAAAAAGCGGATTGTCCGGTGCGATCTTGTCGAGATCGACGCGAGTGGGAAATTGCGGCGGCTTCCAGAACGTCTCGATCCAACCGCGGCCGGTGATCCATTTCCCTTTTTCCGTTTTAGCGACGCGCTCTTTTACTTTCGCGAGAAAATCTTCGAGCGTGGTTGTGCCTTCGAGATTTAAAGTCAGCTCGCGCTCGCCAATTCCGAAGATGTGGCAATGCGAATCCGTCAGGCCGGGCACAACCAGTTTCCCGCCCAGATCGATCGTCCGCGCAGCCGGCGTCTGAAATTTTTTCGCGTCTTGGTTCGAGCCGACGAAAACGATTCGATCTCCGCGAACGGCGATCGCCTCGGCGTGCTCCTGGCGTTCGTTGACCGTTTCGATGTTGCCGTTAATGAAAACAATTTGAGCCGGCTCGGCGGCCAAGGCTGCGGGAACAATTCCTAAAAAAATAAACGCCCGGAAAATTTTCATTGCGCGGCCATCATTCTGATTTCGCCGGCCGGCGTCGAGCGCGCAACGCCTTGCAACGCGAATCATGTGAATAGTTTCATTCTTCTCTTTTGCATCCGCGAAACTTTTCCGTATGAAAGAAATGGTTTTCCGCGCTGCCACCACGAATGGAAAAACAATTTTCTTTTGCCAACCCTTTCTCGATTTATAGAGTTGGCGCTCCTCTCCGGGCGCTGCCTTGAAATTTAAATGCCAACGACCTTGAGCGCCGCACATCCTAACCAACAGTTCGCTCCGTTTCTAAGGTGGCGGCTGTCCCTTGGCCGAAGCGCAGGGCGCTAAGCGTTTTATGGCGAATTTTTTTCCACGCTGGACGAACTGGTTGCCGCTCAAGATTTCCATCTGCGGCACCGTGATCGTCTGCGGGTTGACGGGCGCGACCTGGTATTACGTCACGCCGAAGTACACGCGCGTCGGTTATCAACCGGTCCAGCCGGTGCCGTTCCCGCACGACATTCATGTCTCGCAGCTGGGAATGGATTGCCGTTACTGTCACAGCTTCGTCGAGGTCGCGGCGCATTCGAATGTGCCGAACACGCAGACCTGCATGGCGTGTCACACGCAGGTGCAGAAAGATAATCCGAAGCTCGAGCCGGTGCGGGCGAGCTGGAAAACCGGCGAGCCGGTCGAGTGGGTCCAACTCCATCGCACGCCTGATTACGTTTTTTTCAATCACTCCGCCCACGTGAACCGTGGGATCAGTTGCGCCAGCTGCCACGGCCAGGTGAATCACATGGCGGTGATGAGACATGCAAAGCCTCACAGCATGGCGTGGTGCCTCGAATGCCATCGGCACCCGGAAAATTTCCTCCGCCCGGAAACCCAGATCACGAACATGGATTGGAAACCGGACTGGGAAAAACCGGCGGAGTTCGTGGCGAAATATGGCCAGCCCAAGGATGCGACCGATGACTGGTCGAAAAAGGAAAAACTTACCCAGCAAGAAATCGGGCGCACGCTGAAGGAGCGTTGGAACATCCAGCCGAGCGCGAATTGCCAGACCTGCCACCGATGAAACGCGTCTTCGAGCATCCGCCGGAAAAGCTGACGGGGAAACGCTATTGGCGGAGCCTGGACGAATTCAGCGACACGCCGGAATTCCGCAGCTGGCTCGAGCGCGAATTTCCTTCGGGCGCGGCGCAGTTGAACGGCGACGAATGGTCCCGGCGCGGTTTCCTGAAATTGATGGGCGCCTCGATGGCGCTCGCCGGATTTGGCCTAACGAGTTGTCGCCGGCCGGAAGCGCATTTGGTTCCCTTCACCAAGAGTCTCGAGTGGACAATCCCGGGCAAATTCTTGTATTACGCGACCGCGATGCCGCGGCGGACCGGCGCGATTCCGCTGATCGCGGCGACGGTGGATGGCCGGCCGATCAAACTGGAAGGAAATCCCCTTCATCCCGCGAGCGGTGGCTCGACGGACGCGTTCGCCCAGGCGTCGCTCCTCGATCTCTACGATCCCGCGCGCTCAAGGCGTTTCGCGGAGGTAAAAGAAAAAGAGGTGGAGAAAGGGAAGAAGGAGCGAGTGCTCGAAACGCGTGATCGCGCGGCGTTCGAAAAATATCTGGCCGATGTGCAGACCAAGATCGCGGCGGATGGCGGCGCGGGCCTGGCATTCCTCGCTGAAGAAGTTCATTCACCGACCCGCGAACGTTTGCGCACCGAGCTGCAAAAGAAATATCCGAAAATGCGGTGGGCCGTTTACGACCCACTCCTGACCGAGGCGCAAAGTTTCGCGACCCAGCTCAGTTTCGGAGATAACGCGCGACTCGTTCCGCGCCTGGAGCGGGCCGACGTCGTTCTCGCGATCGACAGCGATTTTCTCGACTGCGGCGAAGGCGATCTCGCCGGAATCCGCGCGTTTAGTTCTCGGCGCCGGGTCCGCGAAGCAAAGGACACGATGAACCGTCTCTACGCGGTGGAGAATCGCTTCACGCTCACGGGCGCGATGGCGGATCATCGGATGCGTTGCCCGGCCAGCCAAATCCCCGCGTTCACGCGTGCGCTCGCCGGAAAAATCGCGGTCGCGACGAAAGACCAGGGACTGGCTTCAACAATCGCGACGCTGACGGAGCCGGTGAACGCGATGCAGTTCGATGACGCGTGGCTGACCGAATGCGCGAGCGATTTGATGGCGAAACCCGGCGCCAGTCTCGTCCTGGCCGGCGCGCATCAGCCTGTCGTGGTGCAGCTGATGGTTTACGCGATCAACTCGGCGCTGAAGAACATTGGCGCGACCTTGATCATTCGCGAATTCATCAAGACGCCGAAGACCAACAGCATTCTGCAACTCGCGGGCGAAATAAGCGGGGGCCGAATCAAACAGCTTTTCATTCTCGGCGGCGATCCGGCTTACAACGCTCCGAAAGGAATCACGATCGACAAGGACACCAAGGCGCCGGTCGATTGGACGGAGCTCCAAAAGAAAGTGCCGGACGTCGTGCGGCTCGGTTATTACGAAGACGCGACCTCGGAGCTGAGCACGTGGCACGTGCCGTCCGCGCATTATCTCGAATCGTGGAGCGACGCGCTGACGAATGACGGCGCGTATCTCGCGATTCAACCGATGATCCTGCCGCTCTTCGGCGGAATGTCGGAGCTCGATTTGATGAACGCGATCCTCGGCAATCCGAAAGTCGAGGGACCGGAACTCGTGCAGGAGACATTTCGCGCGAGCGCGCCTCCGGGCGATTTCCAAACGGCCTGGACCCAACTGCTGCGGGACGGGTTTGCGACGCACATCCTGCTGAAGGAAAAGCCGCCGACATTCAACTCGAACAACGCGGGCGGTGTCGCCCACACGCTTTGGACGAGTGCCCCGAACCCGACGCCCGACGCGCCTGAGATTGTGCTGACCCACAGTTACAACATCGATGACGGGCGTTACATCAATAACGGGTGGCTCCAGGAACTGCCGGACCCGATCACGAAACTGACCTGGGACAACGCGGCCTTGATGAGTCCCGCGATGGCGAAACATCTCGGCGTCGAGACCGGTGATCTCATCAACATCGCGGTGACGGAAACGACCAAGGACGCGAATGGAAAAAATATTCGGCGCGAGCTGGTGATCGCGGCGTTGATTTCGCCCGGCCACGCGGATAACTCGATCTCCATCGCGCTAGGTTACGGGCGCAAGCGAACGGGACCGATCGGCGAAGAAGCCGGCTTTGACGGATTTCTCCTGCGCAACAGCTCGAACCCGCACTTCATCGCAGTCGACAGCAAGACGGTTGAATCCATTTCGGTGACGACGGCTCCGACTCCGAAGGAAACGCAATCAGCGAGCCCAACGCCGGGCGCTCCGTCGGCTGCGCCGACTGCGGCGCCAAAAGTTCGCCCGCACACGCTGGGTACCTATGCGCTTTCGATCACGCAGGATCACTGGAGCATCGAAGGTCGCGGGCTCGTTCGCGAAGCGACGGTGGATCATTACCGCGAAGATCCCGAGTTCGTGAAGAAGATCGCGGGCGACGAAGAATTGCCGGCGAGGTTGCCGTCGATTTACAGCCATCCGCCACTGACCGCCGAGCAGCAATGGGGAATGACGGTCGACCTGAATGTCTGCACTGGTTGCAGCGCGTGCGTCATTGCCTGCCAGGCGGAGAACAACATTCCGATCGTGGGCAAGCTCCAGGTGAGCCATCTGCGCGCGATGCACTGGCTGCGGATCGACCGTTATTACGCGAGCGAGAAACCCTACAACCAGGACCTCGGCGAGTACCCGGAGAATCCCGAGATCGTGCACGAACCGATGATGTGCCAGCACTGCGAGAACGCGCCGTGCGAAACGGTTTGCCCGGTCAACGCCACGATCCACAGCGAAGATGGACTCAACGTCATGGCCTACAACCGCTGTGTCGGCACCCGGTATTGCGCGAACAACTGCCCATTCAAGGTCCGGCGCTTCAATTTCTTCGATTACAACCAGCGTCCGATCGGCAAGAAAAAGGTCGGACCGCTCGAGATTTATCAGGAATACCTCGGACCGTTTACCGAAAAAGGCGCGCCGGACACGACGAAGCTCCAGAAAAATCCGAACGTGACCGTGCGCATGCGCGGCGTGATGGAAAAATGCACCTACTGCGTTCAGCGAATCGAGGAAGCGAAGATCGCGGCGCACGTGAAAGCCGGCGCATCCCCCAACACGCGGATCCCGCGCGATTCGTTCACGAGCGCGTGCGCCCAGGTTTGCCCGACCGGCGCGATCGTTTTCGGCGACGTGAAAGATCCCGAGAGCAAAGTCTCGAAAATAAAAGCGCAGGACCGCAATTACCGGCTGCTCGAATATTTGAATGTGAAAACGCGCACGAGTTATCTCGCGCGGATTCGCAATCCGAATCCGAAAATGCCGGACGCGAATCGGATTGCGGTCGCAAGTCTTGGCCACGAAGGACCCGAAAGACCGGACAAAGCGAAACACGATTTCAACCAGCACGACAAAGGCGCCCTGAACCCGAAGGAGAAACCGTAACGTGGATGGAGCTTCAACAGCACCAGACGTGATCGAAGGCGAAGCCTCGGCTTCGGTGGAGAGGCCGCTGAAGCGCGTGCCGCTGGTCCTGAACCGACGGAACTTCAGCTGGATCACGGAGCGAATCTCGGGCGCGGTGGAAGGGACAGCCCCGCGCTGGTGGTGGGTCGCGTTCGCGATCACGTCGATGGTCGCGATGTTCGGATTGTTCTGTCTCGGCTATCAGATTTCGACCGGCGTCGGCGTTTGGGGACTGAATCATCCGGTCGGCTGGGCCTGGGACATCACCAACTTCGTGTTCTGGATCGGTATCGGACACGCCGGCACCCTGATTTCCGCGATTCTCTATTTGCTCCGCCAAAAATGGCGGACGTCGATCAACCGATCCGCGGAAGCGATGACGCTGTTCGCCGTTATTTGCGCCGCGATTTTCCCCGGCGTCCACGTCGGCCGCGTCTGGATGGCGTGGTACCTGGCGCCATTGCCGGACAATTACGGCATCTGGCCGAACTTCCGCAGCCCACTTCTTTGGGACGTGTTCGCGGTTTCGACCTACTTCACGGTTTCCGTCCTCTTTTGGTATACCGGTTTGATTCCCGATCTCGCGACGTTGCGCGACCGCGCGACGACGAAGATCAAGAAATTGCTCTACGGAATCTTCGCGCTCGGCTGGCGCGGGTCCAATCGCCACTGGCGGCATTATGAAATGGCCTATCTCCTCCTGGCCGGTATTTCCACTCCGCTCGTGCTTTCCGTCCACAGCGTCGTGTCCTTCGACTTCGCGACCTCAATTTTGCCGACCTGGCACACGACGATCTTTCCTCCTTACTTCGTCGCCGGCGCGATCTTTGGCGGATTCGCCATGGTCCTGACGTTGCTCGTGCCGGCGCGCGCGATCTACAAGCTCCACGACATCATCACCGTCCAGCACATCGACAAAATGGCGAAGGTGATTCTGCTTACCGGATCGTTTGTCACCTATGCCTACGCGATGGAGTTTTTCGTCGCCTGGTACAGCGGCAACCAGTACGAAAAGTTCGGCTTCTACAACCGCATCTTTGGTCCCTACTGGTGGTACTGGTGGACCGGCATGCTTTTCTGCAACGTCCTTTCCCCGCAGCTCTTTTGGTTCCGACGCTTCCGGCGAAACATTTACGTCGTCTACTTCGTCTGCATGTGCGTGAACGCCGGGATGTGGTTCGAGCGTTTCATCATCATCGTCGGCGGATTGCACCGCGACTTTCTTCCTTCGTCGTGGGGCCTCTTCATTCCGACCTGGGTCGATATCTGGACGTTCATCGGGACCCACGGAATTTTCCTGTCGCTCTTTTTAATTTTCATCCGCTACCTGCCGATGATTGCGATGTCGGAAGTGAAGATCGTCCTGCCTGAGGCGAACCCGCATCAGGTTTCACCGGAGGAACATCATGTGGTTGCCGCCGGCGGACGGGAGAGAACGGAATGAGAACGCCGTCCGGACATAAAGTCTTCGGGATGGGCGCGGAATTTCCGAGCGCCGCCGCGCTCTATGAAGCAGCGAAACGCGTGCGCGATGCCGGATTCAAACGCTGGGATGTGCATTCACCGTTTCCGATTCACGGAATGGACGCGGCGATGGGACTCGGAAAATCATGGCTCAGCGCGTGGGTCCTTGCTGGTGGCATCAGCGGATTACTGACAGCCGTGATCCTCGAATTCGGACCGTCCTGGATCATTTATCCGCTCGTCGTCCACGGCAAACCATTCGACTGGCGCACGGTGCCGGCCTTTTTCCCGATCATGTTTGAGCTCACAGTCCTCTTCTCAGCGTTCGCCGCGTTTTTCGCGGTCCTGATGATGAACGGACTGCCGCGCTGGAATCATCCAGTCTTCAACTGGCGCCGGTTCAGCCGCGCGACGAACGACGGATTTTTCCTGATCATCGAAGCGCGCGATCCGCGATTTACCGAGCTGGAAGCGCGCGAGATTCTGGAACAAAGCGGCGGCAGCCACGTCACCATCATCCACGAAGAGTAATAAATGACGAATTTCCGAATGACGAATGACGAAGGAATGATGAAGCACGAATGCCGAAAGGCCCGCTTCATATTATTTCATTCGGTCATTCCTTCGGGCTTCGTCATTCGTCATTCGTCATTTTTGTAACTTATGCTCCGCGGATTTTTCCTCATCTTCATCCTGATCGGCATCGCGATTGTTGCGATGTTTGGTTTCCGCGGACAGAAGAGCACCGGGTCGCCGATCGAAGTTTTCCCGGACATGGTGCGACAGATGAAAGTGCGCGCCCAGGCGCCGCTCGCGTTTTTTGCCGATGGCCGCGGCTCGCGCCCGCCGGTCGCCGGCACAGTGCCGATTGGTTACGAGATGCCGAAGCGGAACAGCGAAGCATCGCCCGGCGCCGCGCCGGTCCCGTCCGAGATGAATGTGCAACCGCATCTCGGGTTCAGTGAGGGCACGGATTATTTCAACACCGGCAAGATGGGGGACAACTGGGGCACCGGATTTCCGATGAAAGTGGATGAGGCGTTGATGCAGCGGGGGAAACAGCGGTTCAATATCAACTGTAGCGCTTGTCACGGCTACACCGCCGCGGGCAACGGCATCACGAAACAGTACGGCCTAACGACTGTCGTCAGCTTGCAGGATGAACGAATCCGCAAAATGGCTGACGGCGAGATTTTCAACACGATCACGAACGGCAAGAACACGATGCTGGCTTACGGGCCGAACGTCTCCGTCACGGACCGCTGGGCGATCATCGCATATCTGCGCGCGTTGCAACGGAGCCAGAATGCGACTGAGGCCGACGTGCCGCCGCAGAATCGCCCCGAATTGGACAAGCCGCCGCCGGCGCCATCACCCGAACCTTCCAAACCGGAGGCCGCGAAAAAATGAGCGAGCGAACTGAGCTGCCCACTCCCGAAGGCGAATACGTCGAGGCGAATCGCTTTGCGCCGTTGTCGTTCCTGCTCGCAATCGTCGGGATCGTGGGACTCGGCCTGAGCGTGGTGGGCGCATTCGTTTCGCCGAAGCAATTCAGTTTCTCGTGGCTGTTCGCGTTCGCCTTCTATTTCACGATCCTGGCCGGCTGCTTCTTCTGGATCGTCGTTCATCACGTCGTCGATGCGGAATGGTCGGTCGTCATTCGACGTCAGCTCGAGAATCTCTCCATGCTCCTCGCGGTCATGGCGGTTTTCTTTATCCCGGTCGTCATTTACCGCCATCACCTTTACGAGTGGATGAACATAAAGGTCGGCCTCGATCCGATCCTGGACAGCAAACGCGGCTACCTGAATTGGCACTTCTTTGTCGTCCGCTCCATTTTCTATTTCGTTTTCTTCATCGGCGCGACGCTGCTCTTCCGGCGTTTTTCGATCCGACAGGACCGCGACGGCAATCCGGGCTTCACCATCAACATGCGGCGCGTCGCATTTATTTCGCTGCCGCTCTTCGCGGCCTGCATCACCTTCGGCGCTTACGATTGGTTGCTCGGTATCGATTACCATTGGTTCTCGACCATGTGGGGCGTTTACATTTTCGCCGGCGCCGCGGGCGCCTCGATGTCGCTCCTCGTTCTGGTGATCACCGCGCTGCGCAAAGCGGGTTATCTGACGGAGACGGTCAACGCCGAGCATTACCACATCATGGGGAAATGGATGCTCGCGTTCTGCGTTTTCTGGGCCTACATCGGCTTCTCCCAATACATGCTCATCTGGTATGCGAACATACCGGAAGAGACCGAATATTTTATCCACCGGAACACGGAGTCGTGGAATGGGCTGAGCCTGTTCCTGGTGATCGGGCGATTTTTCATTCCGTTTGCGATTTTGTTGATGCAAGGCCTGAAAAGAACACCGGGCCGGCTCAGTTGGATCGCGGGCTGGATCGTGTTTATGCAGCTGGTCGACATTTACATCGTGATCCTGCCTGCGCTTCATCGCGCGGGCGTGCTCGTCAGCATCTGGGATTTCATGCCGCTGATCGGCATGGGCGCAACGCTCGCCTTCGTTTTCCTCCGGATCCTGCGACGGAGCTCACTCTTTCCCAATCGCGATCCGCGCCTGCTCGAATCGCTTCACATCGTTAACTAGCCGTGCCAACCAACGAATCACTCCAGCATTATCAGCCCCGTGGGATGTTCTCCACCTGGCTCGGCGTGGTGCTGCTCTTCGCGTTCTTCGGTTTGCTCGCGCTGGTCCTCGTAAAAGCGTCGCCGCGCGGCTCGAGCTACGAAAAGAAACGGGCCGAAGCGCGCCTGAAAAAATTGGAAGACGCGCAAAAAGAAAATCTCACCGCGCTCAACACCTACGCCTGGGTCGACAAGAACAAGGGCGTCGCGCGGATACCAATCGATCACGCTATTGGAATCATGCTGGTTGAATTGGCCGACAAGAAACCAACAACGGCGGGCCCGATCGCCGCGGCTTCTCCGAGCGCAGCGCCGCAAACTTCTCCGGCAGCAAGTGCAAGCCCGAGCCCGACGGCAGCGCCAAGCGCGAGCACGACACCGAAACCTACTTCGGTGAGCGGCGAGCATTCTGAAGCGCACAACCAACCGGCCGCGGCCGCGAATCCGCCAAACGCTCCGCCGAACACACAACCCGGACCGAACACAAGCCCGGCTGCGTCCGCGCCTCCGCACCCTGCAAATCCGCAGGTCAGTCCTTCACCATCCGCCTCGCCGTCAGCCGCAGGAACGCCGTTGCCCGTCCGCGGAAAAACGCCATGAACCCGTCTAAAATTCCATTAACGCCGCCGAGCGCAGAGGTCGCGACGACCGATACCGAAGTCACGGCGCGCGACGTGGAGCAAGTCGAGCGCGCGTTGATCGACGCGTCGACGCGGTTGCCGGTCCTGTTCTTCTACGCGTCGGCGATCATCTGGCTCTTAATCGGCACCCTGCTCGCCGGCCTGGTTTCGTGGAAATTGCACGCGCCGGATCTGCTTGCGAACTGGAGCTGGCTTACCTGGGGCCGCCTGCGTCCCGTGCACATGAACGTGATGGTGTACGGTTGGGCGTCGATGGCCGGGATCGGGACTGCGATCTGGCTCATGGCGCGTTTGTGCCGGACGACGTTGCGTCATCCGTTGCTGCTCATCGCGGGCGGCGCGTTTTGGAATCTCGGCGTGCTGCTCGGCGCGGGCGGAATCATCGTCGGCGATAGCACCGGCTACGAATGGCTCGAGTTCCCGCCTTACGCGAGCATCGTCCTGTTCGTTGCGTATTCGCTCGTCGTTTCGTGGGCGATGCTCATGTTCCGCTTCCGGCGCGGCGACAACATTTACATCACGCAATGGTATCTGCTCGGCGCGTTTCTCTGGTTCCCATGGGTCTATGGCGCGACCCAGGTGATGCTCTTTGTCGTGCCGGTCGAGGGCGTGATGCAGGACGCGGTGACGTGGTGGTTCGGCAATAATTTGATGTTCCTCTGGTTCGGCGCCATCGGCCTCGGCACGGCCTACTACATGATTCCGAAAGTGATCGGCCGGCCGGTTTACAGTTACCACCTGGCGGCGATCGGGTTCTGGACCTACGCGCTCTTCGCCAGTTGGACGGGAATGCAGCGCCTGGTCGATGGCCCGTTCCCGGCGTGGATGATCACGGCCAGCATCGCCGCTGCAATCCTCACCCTGATTCCGGTGGCGACGGTCGGATTAAATCATCACATGACGATGCGCGGTTATTTTGGACTGATGCGTTACAGCCCGACGCTGCGGTTCACGGTCTTCGGCGCGTTCGCCTACACCGGATTTAGTTTGATGGGGATTCTGCTCTCACTCCGCTCGGCCGCGGGCTACGTCCACTTTACCGAAGCGAGCGTCGCTTATACGCACGCCGGACTCTACGCGTTCTTCACCATGATCATGTTCGGCTCGATGTATTACATCGTGCCGCGGCTGGTGGGCCGTGAGTGGCGTTATGCGACGCTGATCAAATTGCATTTCTGGTCGTCGGCGTATGGCGTCGGCTTGATGATTGCGATGCTGTTCCTCGGCGGGATCGCCCAGGGAAGCAGCATGTCCGACGCGTCCCGGCCCTTCGCGGACGCGACCGATTCTATTCTGCCGTATCTGCGCGGACGGAGCGTGTCGGGAATGTTGCTCACGATCGCGCACTTTATTTTCGCGTTTCATTTCGGCCTCATGCTCCTTGGTCTCGGCCGCGCGGCGAGCATGCCGACATTCTTAAACCCACAGGAAGACGAGGCGGTGAAGGATCACATATGAAAGGCGTGACCGGACTTTTCCTCGGCATTTTCGGCACGTTCGCCTTTTCGTGGACGGGGCTGACCCTCATTCCAAATTGGCAGATCGGCCATCTCGATCCGCAATCGGACGAAGAACAGACCGATATTTATCCGCAACCAAAATCCGGCATGGCCGAACGCGGCCGGAAAATTTATGCAGCGAACGGCTGCGTCTATTGCCACAGCCAGCAAGTGCGCGCCGATTACGCGGCATCCGACATCGAACGAAAATGGGGAACGCGTCGGAGCGCCCCGCGCGATTACATTTTCGAACGTCCGGCAATGCTGGGAAAACTGAGGATGGGCCCTGATCTTTCGAACATCGGGAAGCGCGCACCGGCCGAAGATCAGAACCCGTCTCCGTCGCCGGCGCCATCGGCTTCCGCGAGTGCGTCGCCTGCGGCAAATACATCGCCTGCTGCAAACGTGCCGGCGCCGTCGCCGAATGCGAGCGCCGCGAATTCTCCTGCGGCCGCGCCGAATGCATCGCCCGTTGCGGGCGCGAGTGCATCGCCCGCAGCCAGCGCCAATGCGTCGCCGGCTCCAGCAACTTCACCAGGGCCTGCAGCGACAACCGCGGAAACAACCACGAGCGCGAACGGTGGCCCTCCGCAATACTCGGCCGCCTGGCATCATCTCCATCTTTACAATCCGCGCAGTGTCCTCGCCGGTTCGAGTTCGAACATGCCCTCATTCAAGTTCCTTTACGAAACGCGCCGGATCACGGGCGAACGCTCAGCCGATGCTTTGAAGTTAACGGGCGCGGATGATCCGGGTGAAGGCTGGGAAGTCATCCCGACCTACGACGCAAAATGCCTTGTCGCTTATCTGATGTCGCTCGACCAATCGCACGAACTTAAAGAAGCGAAGCTGAGCACGGCTCCGGCAACCGCTTCTTCGCCAGCTCCGGCCGCATCGGCGGGCGCATCGCCGGCTGCTTCTCCGGCGCCAGCCAAGGAGGAAAAGAAATGAGCGAGCCGGCGGGAGGAGATAACGTGCGCCAGGGAATGGACTACGGCGAAACGTCGGACGTCCATCAGGTGCACTTAGCGATCCAGCGCGAGAAGCACGAGCCGCGCGCCGGCCTCGAGCCACTCTCGATCTGGCTCATTGCCGTCTACGGACTAGCCATCTTTTTCGGCGGCGCGTATCTCGGCCGCTTCTCAGGAGGCTTTAGCGGCGACAGTCTTGATTGGAGTCAGGTGCCGACGAACAAAAAGCAAGGTCCCCAGGGTCCTGGCGGCGAACAAACGCCAGAACTCTCGCAGGCCGATCGCGGCAAGAAAATTTTCTCCGCGAACTGCGCGACGTGCCACCAGGCGAACGGCCAGGGTATGCCTGGACAATATCCGCCGCTCGCCGGTTCCGAGTATGTCAATGGCGGCACGCGCCGAGTTGGGATGATCGTGCTGAAAGGATTGCAGGGTCCGTTGACGGTAAAAGGCCAGTCATTCGGCACCGCGGTCATGCAACCCTGGGACAAAACGCTGACTGACGCGAAGATCGCCGACGTTCTCACCTACATTCGCCAGGAGTGGGGGAACAAGGCCGGTCCCGTTGCCGCCGCGCAGATCGCCGGTTTGCGCAAGGAACTCGCGAGCCATCCGGAATCGTTCACCGAACCGGATCTGAAAGCAGTTCCGGCAGACGCCGAGCTGCCGGGCGGCGAGCCGGCGGGAGCGAAGCCCGCTGAAGCAAAGAACCCCGCGCCGCCGCCAAAATAACTGTAGCCGCTTCGCTGTGAGAAGCGTGAGATCGACGCGAATAGCGGGACGAAGCGTCGCCCACAGGGCGACGGCTACAGAAAGACATCTCCGGCGCGCTCGATTCCCGATTCTTTTTCGACGATGAAAAAGGCCGCTGACTTCGACGACCCGAACACGCGGGAAGTGATCGTCGTCGGTGGCGGCATCGCCGGTTTATCAGCGGCGATCTATCTCGGCCGCGCCCAACGCGACGTGGTCGTCATCGATTCCGGCCATTCCATGGCGAGATGGGAACCGGTCGTGCAAAATTATCTCGGTTTTCCGAAAGGCGTCGGCGGCGAAGAGCTCCTTAAAAACGGACGAACCCAGGCACGACGCTACAAAGCGCGCATCATCCGTGACGAGATCAGGACTGTCGCCACGCGGAAATCGATGTTCGTCCTGAAAGGAAAACGAAAAACGTATCGGACGAAGCGATTGCTGATCGCAACCGGAATTTTCCATCTGCCCCCTGAGATTCCCGGCGTGAAGCAGTGCCTTGGGCACAGCATGTTTTTCTGCAAGGACTGCGACGGTTATCGCGTCCGCGGCAAACGAATCGCGATCATCGGCGCGAACAACGAAGCGGTCGAGTACGCGCTCGGCATGCTCGATTATTCCGCGTGTGTGGTCCTCGCCACAAATGGCGAGGAGCCGCACTGGGACAAGAAACACGATCGCTGGCTGGCCGAATACGAAATTCCGGTCGCGTTGCAACGCATTCGCGACGTCGACCATCGAAAGCGGAAAATTCGCGCTCTTCAATTTGCGAGCGATGCGGCCATCAAGATCGATTACATTTTCACGACTCGCGGCGACATCTTCCACAACCAGCTCGCGAAAAAACTCGGCGCGAAGCTCGATCCCGACGGACAGATCAAAGTCGACCAATGCCTGCGGACGAGCGTTCCGCGTCTCTACGCCGCCGGTTGCGTAACGCCGGCCAATTGCCAGATGATCATCGCCGCCGGTCAGGGCGCGGCTGCCGCGCAGGCGATCAACCGGGATCTTTTTGAAGAGAGCCTGGCGTCGCATTCCCTGCGCCGCTTTCGCGCAGAACAGCTCGAGAAGGACAAGACCGTCCCGGAAGTTTCCAAATCAAAGCCAAAAAGGAGAGCAAAGTAATGAGTTTCGAACAATATCACGAACCGGCGAACGAATTGTCGGCCAAGACCCGCACATTCGCCCGAATGATCGTGTCGTTAGGCGAAGAAGCCGAGGCGATCAATTGGTACGAACAGCGGATCTCGGTGGAGAAGGACAAGAGTGCCCGCGCCATCATGCAGAACGCGCAGAAGGAGGAGTTCAAACATTTCTCCATGGACTTGGAATGGCTCTTTCGAGCCAAACCGGAATGGCGAGAAATCGCGCAAGGCGTGCTCTTCAAGAAAGGCGACATCGTCGAGCGCGGTGAGGATGCCGAGGAAGACGCGGACTAAAGTTTGGCCGCGATTATTTTTCCGATCGCGCGAAAGCCTTCTTCGTCGTCCGGGTCGAAGCGATTGAGCTCGGGACTGTCGATATCGAGCACGCCGAGCAAATGCGCGTCGTCGCTCGTCAGCGGGACAACGATCTCGGATTTCGAGGCGGGGTCGCATGCAATGTGACCGGGGAATTCATTCACATCCCCAACACGAATCGTCGTCCGTTTTTCTGCGGCGGTCCCGACGACTCCGCGACCAAACCCGATTCGAATGCAGGCGACCCGGCCCTGGAACGGTCCCAGCACCAGCTCGCCGCCTTTCAGCAAATAAAAACCGGCCCAGTTCAGTTTCGGCACCGAATTAAAAATCAGCGCCGCGCAGTTGGCCATGTTCGCCACCGGATCGGTTTCGTCCTGGATCAACGCCGAAAGTTGCGTTGCCAGCTCACGATAGAATTCGGGCTTTGGGAGCTTGGTCAGATCGGGCGCGGCAAACACGCCTTCAGCTTAAGCGCAGTTCGCGGCCGCGCTACTCGTTAGGCCACCATCTCGTCGACCACGGCGAGGAACGGATCGATGTCGAACGGCTTCGTGAGATAATTCCGCGCGCCGGCCGTGAGCAACCGCTCGATCTGGCTCGGAGTGGCGTCCGCGCTCAAAACAACGACTGGAACATTTGCGGTAGCCGGTTCGTGTTGCAATTGGCGCAGTACTTCCGAGCCATGCATGTCCGGCAAATTGAGATCGAGAAGAATCAGTTTCGGGTGATTGACCTGCGCCATCTCGACGCCGCTTCCGCCAGAACGCGCGTGCATCAATTTCAGCGCGGGGCGAAATTCCAAAATGCGCTCGACGAGGGTGAAGTTCACCGGGTCGTCTTCGATGTAAAGGACGTCGCAGGGCGAGGTCGCAGCCAGCGCGTCGTCAACGCTCTCGATGCTTGGGCCGCCTTCGCCCAGTTCATGGTTGATGATCCCAAGAAGATCGCGCGCGGCTCTCAAAATATGTTGAACGTCCGCATCTTTTGCGGGGGTGCCGGCAGGCCGCATCGCGACCAACTCGGCAAACCCGATGATCGCATTGAGCGGCATCCGCAGTTTCTGGTTGAGCTCGGCGCGGAAGGCGCGCTCCTCGGGCGAGAGCGCATCGAAAACATTATCGGAGGTGGAGGGTTCGTTCATTGCATTCATTTCGCTGTCGATAGATGGGAGGTTAGATAGCAGGATGCGTTCACGCCGCGGACCAAACTTTGGCCGGCTCTGCTTCCGCTTCGAGCCGCAACCCTGAAGGCTCGTCGAAGCTCATGTTTCGGAGCTTTTTCACCATCTCGATGTCGCGTCGCATTTTGTTTTTGTGGGTCGAAAATATGAGGGCCGTTTCGTCCGTGATCTCGTCGGCTTTGTAGGCTTTCAAGAGCGATTGATCGAAGCTATGCCAGCCCAGGGTGTCGCCCGCCTCGATGATCTCCTGGAAAGTCCGGTTTTCGCTTTCGCCGTAGAGCAGCGTCTCCCGTGTCCGCAGGCTGCTCCCCATGATTTCCGAAACCATCAACCGACCGCCACCGACCTTGGCCACAAGCCGCTGGCTGACCACGTAGCGGATCGTGTCCGCGAGCCGTTGCCGCAATTGTTGCTCCTCGTCCTTCGCGAACATGCCCAGGACTCGGTTAATGGTCTGGCCGGCGTTGACTGTATGCATCGTGGTGAAAACAACGTGGCCGGTCTCGGAAGCTGTCATCGCGATCTCCATCGTCTCGCGATCGCGAATTTCACCGACGAGAATCGCTTTGGGCGCCTGGCGCAGCGCCGCGCGCAAGCCGCTCGCGAAATCCCGGAAATCCTTGCCGAGCTGGCGCTGATTGAAAAGCGCCTGCTTGTGCGGATGCAGAAACTCAATCGGGTCTTCGAGCGTGAGAATGTGAATCTTCTGGGTTTCGTTGAGCTCGTTCAGCATCGCCGCGAGCGTCGTCGTCTTGCCGCTGCCGGTGGCGCCTGTTACGAAAATGATTCCGTTCTTTTCCCGAATCATTTCCCGGAAAATCGGCGGCAACCCGAGCTGATCGAGGGTCGGGATTTCCGTCTGCAACTTCCGCATGACGATGGCCGGCCGGCCGTTCTGCGTGAAAATGTTAACGCGCATCCGGGCCAGATCGGCGAGGGCGTAGCTGCAATCGCAGGAACCGTGTCGAGCCAGATCAGCCTTCAGCCGTTCATCATCGCCCATGACGTGGTTCGCGATCTGGTCGATCTGCGCCGCATCGAGAACGCCGGTCGGCGTATCGATGGGAAATTCCTCCAGAACGCCGTGTTCCTCGAGAATCGGCGGTTTGCCGACTGCGAAGAGCAGGTCGGACACGCCCGGGCTCGAGCTGACCATTGCCGAAAGCAGAGCATCTATGAGTTCTTTATTCACAAAAAGCCGGAGAAGCCGTCCTGAATTAGCGAGAAACGTGCCCCAGTCCCGCGTTCGGACTTCGTAGGAATCGAGACGCGCAATATTCCCTGGCCGCGCGATGATTACGTGGGGCCTCGCATTCTCTGGAAAAAGGCGCTTTTCACTTGAAAACTTTGCCCTGATATTCAGTTTCACTTTCCGCTATGGACGCATCCTCAGGCCTCGCCACGCAGCCGCACGCCGAACACGATCCGCACCACGACGAACACGGGCACGACCATCACGAGCTTCCGTTCTGGCGGAAATACATCATCTCGACCGACCACAAGGTCATCGGCATCCAATACGGAATCAGCGGCCTGATTTTTCTCTTCTTCGGGTTCTCGTTGATGATGCTGATGCGCTGGCAGCTCGCGTATCCGGGCCAGACTGTTCCGCTGATTGGAAATCTGCTGGAACGCATCTTCGGCCCGGGCGCGGTGAAAGACGGCGTCATGTCCTCGGAATTCTACAACTCGTTAGGCGCGATGCACGGCACGATCATGATCTTTCTCGGTATTGTCCCGATCGCCTTCGCGGCGTTTGGAAATTTCGTCGTCCCTCTCCAGATCGGCGCGCCGGACATGACCTTCCCGAAAATCAACATGGCGAGCTACCAGGCATTTTTCGTCGGCGGCGTCATCATGTTAATCAGCTTCTTCGTACCCGGCGGTGCGGCAAAGGGTGGCTGGACTTCCTACACGCCGCTCGCGGTGATCGCGGACAAAGGGCCGACCTACGATCCGTTTTGGAATGGCCAGACGCTCTGGCTGGTTGGGTTCATTTTCCTGATCACGTCGTCGCTTCTCGGCGCGGTGAATTTCATCGCCACCATCATTCAGTTGCGCGCCAAGGGCATGACTTGGATGCGGCTCCCGTTCTTCGTCTGGGCGCAATTCGTGACGGCGTTCCTGTTACTGCTCGCGTTCCCGCCCTTGGAATCGGCGATCATCATGCAGCTGATGGATCGCGTTGCCGGCACGAGCTTCTTCCTGCCAAGTGGGCTAGTCGTGAACGGCGCGCCGTTGCACATCAGCGGTGGCGGCAGCCCGCTCCTCTGGCAACACTTGTTCTGGTTCCTCGGGCACCCGGAAGTTTATGTGCTGATTCTTCCCGGCATGGGCATCGTCGCGGAGATCATCGCGAACAACACGCGCAAACCGCTCTGGGGTTACAAATCGCTCGTCTTCGCCGCGCTTGTTCTCGGCTTCCTTTCGTTCATCGTCTGGGCCCACCACATGTGGCTCACCGGCATGGGCTCGGTCGTCAGCGCGTTTTTCCAGACGACGACGATGATCATCTCGATCCCTTCGGTCATCATCCTGAGCGCATTCTTCATTTCGCTCTGGGGCGGCTCGATCCGGTTCAACACCCCGATGCTTTTCGCGACCGCTTTCCTGCCGATGTTCGGAATCGGCGGACTGACCGGCATTCCGCTCGCGTTTAATTCCGCCGATCTTTACCTGCACGACACCTATTACGTCATCGCGCATTTCCATTACATCGTCGCGCCGGGCACGATCTTCGCCGTTTTCGCCGGAATTTATTTCTGGTTCCCGAAAGCGACCGGCCGCCGGATGAGCGAGTTCTGGGGTAAGGTCCATTTCTGGCCATCGTTGATCTGCATGAACGTCATCTTTTTGCCGATGTTCCTCCAAGGGATGCTCGGCATGCATCGTCGGTGGTATGACGGCGGCCAAGGCTGGAATCTCGCTGGCGAAAAAGTTTGGGGCCTGAGCGGGTTTCAATGGAACACGCCGATCTCGATCGCCGCCTGGACCATGGGCCTCGCCCAAATTCCATTCATCATCAATTTCTTCTGGAGCATCAAGCGCGGGGAAAAGGTCGACATCAACCCGTGGCACGCGACCACTCTGGAATGGACCGCGCCTTCGCCGCCGCCGCACGGCAATTTCACGACCGCGCCGACAGTTTATCGTGGCCCTTACGAATACAGCCTGCCGGGACGCGACACAGATTTCACAATGCAAACGGAGCCGCTGACCGACAGCGATCGCAAAGCCTACGAAGCCGCGGCGGCTGCCGGCGTGCACTGACGCGTCATGGAAATTCCTTACACAGTAACCGCCCGGCCCGACACCGGCCTTTGGAACGCCAAGGTCGGCATCTGGTTGTTCCTCGCCTCGGAAGTGATGCTCTTCGGCGGACTTTTCTCCGCCTACGTTTTCCTTCGCCTCGACGCCGAGCCCGGCGCATGGCCCCACGGACTGTTGAACGTTCCCGTCGGCACGATGAACACCGCGATTCTGATCGCGTCGTCGGTGACCGTCGTGCTCGCCTGGGCCGCGCTGAAGATGCGCCGCTACCGCGCTTACTGGTGGTACATGCTGATCACGATTCTCTGCGGGGTGATCTTCCTGGTCGTCAAGCTGGCTTACGAATGGCCGCAGAAGTTCGAGCACTTTGGCGCATTCATTAAGAAGGACAAGCTGGAGAAGTACGAGAAGTACCTGGGCAATCATCATCTCGCCGAACGTGGCTTGCCGCCGCGCATGGAAATCAGCGGCCACTTGCATAATCACGAGGCGCTCCATGACGCGAACGTGAAGGAATACGAGATCGCGCTGGACCCGGTGAACGCGGATCCGACGAATCCCGCGATGGATCGCCCCCATTTCCTTTACGTTCCAGCGACGGACAAAATGGCGACCATCGAGAAGGAAGACGTGGAATACGCCAACATGTTTTTGCCGAAGCACAGCGCTTATTTCGCGAGCTATTTCACCATCACCGGCTTGCACGGCGCGCACGTCCTCGGCGGCGTCCTCGTCTTTATCTACATGTGGTTGCCGGTGAGTAAGAAACTTTATAAACGCAATCCCGAGCATCTCGCCAACCGCGTCGAAGTCGCCGGCCTCTTCTGGCACTTCGTCGATCTCGTCTGGATCTTTGTCTTTCCGCTTTTTTATCTGCTCTAAGTTATGGACGAACACGAAGAAATGATTGCGGCCGACGGTCACGCCGTTCCGGACGAACACGCCGCCCACAACGTGGCGAAACACGTCCGCAAATATCTGCTCGTCGGTCTGACGCTGATCACGTTCACCGCCATCACCGTTTTTCTCTCCTACGTCGACTTCGGTAATCGGAAAGCGAACATCGCCGTCGCGATGATTGTGGCCGCATTCAAAGCCGGCTGCGTCGCCGCCATCTTCATGCATCTCGCGGCGGAGCGGAAACTGATCTACCGCGTCCTGCTCTTCACCGCCTTTTTCGTTTTCGCGCTCTTCTGGCTAACCTATCTGCACTGGTACGATCCGGTCATTCGCTGATGTCGCTCAAAGGTTTCCATATCGTTTTCATCACCTTCTCGACGCTGCTTGCGCTCGGCTCGGGCGCCTGGTGTTTGTGGATCGATTCCATCCATGGCGAGCCGGCGTTTCGGATCGGAGCGATCTGCGCTTTCGCTGCCGCCGCTGGCTTGGTCGTTTACGGGATTTGGTTTTGGCGAAAAATGAAACGGCTCCGCATCATCACATGAAAACAAGACTCTTCATCGCTGTTTGCTTGTTCCTCGGCACCTCGGCCGGCTCCGCCCTGGCCTGCTCATTTTGTTATGGCGCGCCTGACGCCAAGAGCACCGAGCACATGGCCGTCGCGATCTGGGTGATGATGGGACTCGTTATGTCGGTTATGGGCGGTGTCGGCGCGTTCAGCTTCCATCTTTGGAAACACGCTAACACTCCGCTGGAGCCGCATCAGGAGCTGACTGACGAGGATTTGAAGCCGTATGAGTAACCTCGCGCTCATCAACGAGCTGATCGGCCTGCCG